>JAFAZN010000041.1 GCA_019239775.1 Chloroflexota bacterium | reverse complement strand
TCACCACGTGGCCGACGTAGAAGTCGAGGCCAATGCGCTGCATGATCCGAAGCGATTCTTCGGTGAATCGAATCGCCTGCGCGTCGTCGCCCTGCAGTCGAGTCACCGTGGCCGCGCCCATGAGGGTTCCCGCGAGGCTCGCTTCGGGACCGGTGGTCCGCAGCACTGCCAGGGCGGCGGCGTTGTTGGCGGCGGCGCTGGCGAGATCGCCACGATTGGCTTGCTGGGTCGCCAGGAGGCCGCGGAACTCTGCAGCCATAGCGGGCTGGTCAAGCACCTGCGCCATCGCCACCGCCGCTTCTGCCAGGCGCTGGCCTTCGTCGAACTCTCCCTGGAAGACGGTCAACGTGGAATCCAGGAACAGGCTCCAGGCGAGGTCCAGAGAAGGGCCGAGCCCCAGGGTCGTGACCGCGTCACGCAGCAAGACATTCCAACGTCGGCCCTCGTTCATCAACCCGTTGATGAGCCAGTACCGATACAGCCGAATCACGAGCTTCAGGCCGAGCGTAGCCGCGGCGGGTGTTTGGGCTGCCCACTCGAGCGCCGCACGGCAGTTGTCGTATTCCAGTGGAACCAGAGCAAGATAGGGCGGCTCATCCGGCCCGCCGTGAACTGGATCTGCCTGCTCGGTCAGCGTCACGAGCCAGTCGAGCTGGCGCATACGCACCGCGTGCTCTTCGTGCGCTTCGTGCAGTCGCTCCACTGCGTATTGGCGCAGCGTCTCCAAGAGGCGGTAGCGGACTTCGCCCGTCGGCCGAGTCTCTGCGAGCACAAGCGATTTGTCGATGAGGCCGCAGAGCACCTCCGCAGAGTCGGGAATCGCAGCCAGCTCACCAGCACACACCGCCTCGGCAGCCTGCAGGCTGAAGCTGCCGGCGAAGACAGCCAGGCGGCGGAACAGGGCCTGTTCAGTCGGGGTAAGCAGCGCATAGCTCCACTCGATTGCTGCCCGCAGTGTGGTGTGCCGCGCCGGTGTGGCATGCGCAGCGCTACTCCACGCAAGCGACTGGTTGCCGAGGTGCCACGCAATCTGCTCAACCGAGAACATGCGCGCACGGGCCGCCGCCAGCTCGATGGCCAGTGGAATGCCGTCCAACCGACGGCACGCGTCGACGACCGCGGGAGCATTTGCCGAAGTAAGTCGGAACTCGCGATTGGCAGCGCTGGCGCGCTCCCCGAACAAGCGCGCCGACTCCGCGTGGACGAAGTCCTCGTCTCGAGCGGGCAAGCCGAGTGCTGGCACCCGCCAGGCAACTTCACCATCAATCCCCAGCGGTTAACGACTTGTCGCAAGGACGTGAAGCTCGCGACAGTTCTCCAGGAGCGCTTGCACGGTCGCCGCACAGGCCGTGAGCACGTGCAACGGCGAAGCAATCGCGGCTAGGTCCACCATGCGTGCCCCGGACGTGTACTCGTGTTGCAGCTCGGTCGCGACCTCAATGGCCAGGCGCGTCCTGCCGATTCCGCCCGCGCCTGTCAGTGTGACCAGCCGGCGAGCACGCGCTAGTGAAACAAGCTCGCTTCGTTCAGATTCGCGTCCGATGAAGCTCGATAGCGGGGCTGGCAACAGCGCGACTCGATCGGGATCTCCCGCACCATGGAGCGCCGCGGCCTCAAGCTGTGCGCGCTCGGGCGCATTCAAACGCAGCGCGGCTACGATCCGAGCCAGCGTCCCCTCACGGGGGCGTGCGCGCGCACCGCGTTCGAGGTCCGCGATGGCTTGGCGGCTCAGTCCAGACTGGTCGGCCAGCTCGGCCTGGGTGAGGCTTGCCGCGACCCTGTGACGACGCAGAAGTTCACCAAATGTCGCCATTGCGTACACGCATCACATCGATTGGCCAACAAAGTACCTGATACCCGGGATGCTCGCAGGGGCAGGACCGCCCAATCATGCGCACATGACTATTGCGACACGTCCACAGCTTGATGCGTCGGCCGTTCAAGAGTTCGCTGCACGTGTGCGGGGCCCGGTCATTCGCCCGAACGACGCCGGCTATGACGCCGCGCGAGCGGTGTGGAACGGAATGATCGATCGATATCCCGCCTTGATCGTGCGCTGTATGGGCGTCGCGGACGTCATTGCAGCCGTGCGCTTTGCCCGACAACAAGGCCTCACCATTGCAGTGCGTGGCGGCGGACACAACGTCGCCGGGTTCAGCACGTGCGATGACGGCATCGTCATCGACCTCGGCCCGATGAAGGGCGTGCATGTGGATCCGCGCGCGATGACGGCTCGGGCACAAGCAGGTTTGACGTGGGGAGAGTTCGACAACGAAACCCAGGCTTTTGGTCTGGCAACCACTGGCGGTCTGGTTTCGACGACGGGTCTGGCCGGGTTCACTCTCGGTGGGGGCATTGGCTGGTTGCTGCGCAAGCACGGTTTGACGATTGACAATTTGCTCGGCATCGAGCTTGTCACCGCGGACGGTGAGCTGGTGAATGCCAGTGCCACGGAAAATCCGGAGCTGTTCTGGGGTCTACGCGGCGGCGGCGGCAACTTTGGCATCGTCACCTCCTTCGAGTTCCGGCTGCACCCGGTGGGACCGCTCGTGCTTGGTGGCGCGCTGTTCTACACGCTGGATCAGGCGCCGGACCTCGTGCGGCAGTACCGCGAGTTCGTTCAAAGCGCCTCCGACGAGTTGACCACCTTGCTGGCATTTCTGACCGCTCCGCCGGAACCGTTCATGCCTGCAGAGCTCGTCGGTAAGCAGTTGGTCGCAGTTGCGCTGTGCTACACGGGCGATATCGAGCGCGGCCAGCAGGCAATCGCGCCACTGCGCTCGTCCGTCAAGCCAGGCGTCGACGTGGCAGGTCCAATCCCTTACACGATCTTGCAGAAGATGTTTGATGCCGGTGCGCCCCACGGCATCCGGTCGTACTGGAAAACGGCGTACCTTGATGAGCTCTCCGACCCGATCGTCGAGACGTTGCTGCAGAGTGCGCAGAAGTTGGGCGATCTGGCGCCGTTCAGCGCAATTCACGTGCACCATAGCGGCGGGGCGGTTCGACGCGCGCTGGGCGGCGAGACGGCATTCGGTCGGCGCGACGCGCAATTCGTCCTGAACTTTCCTGCGTGCTGGATGGATCCGGAGCAGGACGCGGCGCACATCGCCTGGGTACGCGAAGGCTTCGATGCGGTGAGCCGCTTCTCAGGAGCTGGGGCCTATTTGAACTTCCTGGGTGGCGACGACGGCGAGGATCGCGTCCGCGCCGCATACGGCGAGGCAACCTACGCCCGGCTGGCGGCGCTGAAGCGCGAGTATGACCCCGAGAATATCTTCCACCTGAATCAGAACATCCGCCCGGCCGCGGCGCCCTGAGGTAGCCGGGCACATACTCTATGGGCATGCTGCACACCCGCGTGTGCGACCTCTTCGGCATCCGCCACCCGGTGCTCCTGGGCGGCATGGCCAGTGGCACCACTCCGGAACTGGTCGCCGCCGTTTCCAACGCCGGCGGCCTGGGCAATCACGGGGTCGCTGGTCGTTCACCCGCCGAGGTTCAGTCGATCGCCGCACGTATTCGCGAAGGCACCCAGAAGCCGTTCGGCTTGAATCTGCTCTTGTTCATGGCAGGCGAGGATGCGGTGCAGGCGACGTTGGACGCACACGCGCCGGTGTTTTCGACCGCCTGGCCCACCCCCGAGCAGGACCTCGCACCCTTGTTTGCACGCGCGCATGACGCCGGTGCGCGCGTGGTGCACATGGTCTCGACGGTACCCGAGGCGCGCCGAGCCGCCGAGGCCGGCGCGGATGCGATCGTTGCCCAGGGCACCGAAGGCGGCGGGCATGTCGGCGTGATGGGCACGATCGTGCTCGTGCCGATGGTGGTTCGTGCAGTTGCGCCTCTGCCGGTCATCGCAGCCGGCGGCATCGCGGATGGAGCAGGCTTGGCCGCCGCGCTGATGCTCGGCGCAGACGGCGTGCTGCTCGGAACGCGCCTGCTTGCGACGCCCGAGTCGCCACTCCCCGAGAGCTATCGGCAAGCGATTTGCCGCAGCGATGGCCACGACACCCTGCTGACCGAGCTTCCCGACGTGATCGCCGGACGCGTCTGGCCTGGGGCCTATGCGCGAGTGCTCCGCACGGGTTTCATCCAGGAGTGGCTGGGTCGCGAGGGCGAGGTGCGGGCCGATCGGGCCGAGTTGAACCGACGGTTACAGCGCGCCCGTGAAGCGGGCGATGTCAACAATGGCGCGTTGCTGATCGGTCAGGACGCGGGGTTGATCGATAGCGTTCGACCCGCCGCCAGCGTTATCGAGAGCATGGTGGCGGAAGCCGAGGAACTTCTGACTACGCGGCCCGCCTGGGTTGTGAGCCCCACCGCCCCGACGCCGCTGCCCGGCTAACGGCGGAGCGCGGGAGTGGCCGTGGCGGTGGGCGTCCGTGGAGCGGGACTGGCACTGACCGCGGGCAACGTCTGACGCGCCGCTGGCGTTGTGACGTTGCTAGTAGCCTGCGTCACCGGCGACGCCACGCTCGTCGCGAGTGCCTGGGCGGCGGGTGTGGGTGCTATCGGCGCCGTCGGTTGCTCAGTTTGCGTTTGGAGCACTGGACTAAGAGTCGATGCTGGCGTCGGGAGCGCCACAGTTGTAGCAACGTCACCGCTGACCATGTCACTCACGTTGCCACGTTCGTTGGCTTGCACCGGCACGTACAGCGCTTGGCCCGATAGCGTAGAGGTCGGTGTGCCAGGCGTGCGGACCGGGAACCACGCGTACACCAGGAAACCCACGACCGTTAGCGACCCCACCAGAGCGACGGCACGTCGACCGGCGGAATGCGCGCTCCAGCGCCAGGTGCCCAGGCAGACGCGGCGGACCAGCCGAGTCAGCCCCACGGCGACTGCGAGCGTCGGCAGCAACAGCGCGACAATGTGCAGGCACCCCAGTATCAGACCGCGCGTGTCGCCCGATGCCTGACTCTGGCTGATCACCGGAACCTGCTGCGAAGCTGAATCCCAGGCAGTTGCCAGTATTCGCGGCACGCCGCGCACCATGAGCAGCAGCTGGATCGCAATCAGCGGAATAGCGAGCAGCACGTACACACCGAAAACCACACCGGCCCAGGGTTTCAGCGGCGGCAGCGGTCGGCCGGCGGTGTCCTTGGATCCAAACGGCACAAGGGACCGGACAAATGCCCCGATGTGGGAAATGAAATCCGGAACGCCTGTCAGATCGGCAAGGGTCCAGTAGCCATCCAGGCGCATGATCGGCACCAGCTGCCGGAGCATCTCCAGGTTGAGCAGGGGCACGATCAAAAGGAGCATTTCGAGACCGGTCAGCGCATATAACGCCATCACTCCAATCGCGAAAAGCAAATTGAAGTAGAAACCGCCCAGGTCGGTGCGAACGCGGGCCCAGCGTCCGAGTCGATAATTATCCGAGACGTCTGTATAAAACGCCGGATACACCAGGTACAGCCCGGCTCCCATCGCTCGCGGAAACCCGCCACCGTAGCGCAACGCAGCGGCGTGGCCAAGCTCGTGGAAACCCGCTGACAGCACCGTCGCCAGCAAAACAATCAGCAGCAGGCCCGGCGTGTACAGCGCGTCATGAACTCCTGCCGCGACGCCGTGAACGAGGTACAGCCACGCCTCCAGACCGAGCGCGAGCGCGACTCCGATTAGCAAAATCGGCGGCCAGTACAACCACTGCAGCACCCGCACGAGTGGATCTATTGTTTTGCCATCGAACGCGCGCAGGCGCATGCTCAACTGGAGTAGCGAACGACCCCCACGCGACCCGCCAACGACAGTTCCGTCGGCCAGCGGCACCAGACCCTTACGCGCAAACTGCGTCTCTACCAGTTGGCGCGCGTTGTCGCCGGTGACCGATCGTCCGGTGGCTTGCGCCGCATGCTCGGCGATCTCTTCAAACGTATGCTTGCCGTCGAGTACTTCGGCGATGCGGTACAGCAGCTCCGTGACTTGTACGTAGCCGTCACCGTGCCGGTCGATCAGCCAGGGCGGATTGACAAACGCGCTTTCACGCATCTGACCTGCGAGCGAAACACCTTCAGCCAGACATGGCTTATCCGGCAGCGCGAGTCCACCGGAAGTCTGATCGCCTGGGGACACGCCAGCCCCGTCCCGAGACAGCGCTCGGGGCGGGGCTTCGCTTTGAGTATTCGCTGCTGCTTCGCGCCGCTGAGCTGCGTCAGCTGGCGGGGGACTGCTCAATCCCGGAGCTCTGATTGGCCGTAGCCGAGGCGTCCCCTGTCAAAGCCTGTTGAACCACAGACTGCTGACCGGTGCTAGCGAGCGTTTGCGAGTTTGCCGATAGGATATTCGCGCTCACGCCGGCATCCACCGGTACGCCTGCATTGGCATTGGCGGCAACGCCTGCGTCGATCGGGGCGGCGAGATTCAAGTCGAGGTTCAGATCCGCTACGACGTCCAGCAGGGACATCGCTTCGCGGTCCGGAAGATCAGTAGCTTGCTGATCTTCGATTTCGCGATCCGACAGCCCGCGGCCGTCCTTTGGTGCATCTGTCATGACGTACCTCCATCGGTGGGCGGCGGCGGTGTATCGGTCTGATTGCCAATCACCACCTGCGACGCCTCCGCGTTGGCAATGGATTCGTTCGTGTTGATATTCAGCGCGATCGCTTGATTCACGGGCAACGACAGATTGTCGATGTTTGCGAGGTCAAAGGTGTCGACCGGCATGAAGCGCATGGTCGACATGGCCTCGCGATCTGGCAGCTCGGTGCCTTGCTCCGCGGCGAGCTCCGCGTCGCTCAGGCCCTCGCTGCGGTCTGGTTCGCGATCAGCCATTGGTGCCACCACCACCCTGACTTATGGTCGATTCCTGGGCCGAGTTCGCATTGGCCACACCGTCCAGTGTTTGCGAGATGACGGACGTTTGGGGCGCGTTGGCGACCGAGGTTGAATCCACCGCTGCAATGTTGGCGCTCACGCCTGCGTCGATCGGCGCCGCAACGTTCGCGTTGGCGGCAACCGCGGCGTTGACCGGCACCGCACCATTGACAGTTGCATCGAGATTCACATCGAGGTTCAGCAACGAAGCGTCGGCCAGCGACGGCAGCGTATCGAGCACGGACATTGCCTCGCGATCTGGCAGATCCGTCGAGCGCTGCTCGGCGAGTTCCTGGTCCGAAAGCCCGCGACGATTGTCGTTAGTCATTGGGCTGCGAATACCTCCACGTCGCTGTGGGAGCGCATGCTGCATGCCATGAATTTCGTGAGAATTGTGAGAATTCAGATGCCTCGCACTGCCGGATTACGTTCTCATTACACGCTTGGGTGTCGAAGCCTTTGGAGGCACGCCGTGTGCACCCCCACTCCGAGGGTGTGACCCGCACTCACTTCGGACTAGCCGCCATCGGCCTGACCGCGCTCAGTTTGAGCATCATTGGCAGCGTGCCGACCGCGGCACAGACGGTTACGCCGACCCCCACCATCGTTACGCCGGTTCCGACTGCAGCGGATGACCCCACACCGGCTGCCGCGCAATCGACGCAGGCACCGGACTTCAGCGTTGCGCCCGATACCGATGTGCGCAGTCAGGAGCACGCCGAAGATCGCGGCGCCGACAACATTGTCGAAGTGCAAAACTTCGACGACAACCAGTTTCGCATGCGCGGTAGTGTTGACCTGGACCACGTCGAGGGCGACACTGCCACGCCCACCAACCGAGCGGAGGCGTACTCGTCCTGCACCAACTGCCAGACGTTCGCGGTTGCCTTGCAAATCGCATTCATCCGGAGCGACGCCAGCACGGTTGCGCCGGTGAATCAGGCCATCGCCGTGAATAATCAGTGCACCGGGTGCGTGACGTCCGCCCGCGCGCTCCAGTATGTGTTCCTGGTCGACGATCCGCACCAGGTGCCAGGACGCGCCAATGAATTTATCAACCGGATGAACGCTGAGCTGCGCGCGATCGCTCGCACGCGCGACATCACCCCGGCGGACGCGAATGCTCGCATCGACGCGGTGATCGGCCAATTCAGCGATCTCGCCGCCAACCTGAAGGACGCCCGCCGCGACTCGGACCAGCCGGACCAGGACAACGACTCCGGCCCAAGCTGATCAGCCGGTTGCCCGGGCGGCCAATCCTGCTTACCGTCGACGTGCGCCGAACCGCTGGCGAAGCACTCGCGCCGGCCTCGTGGGTCCACAGCGACTGCCAGCTGGCGAAACCTCGGTTCGACGGTGATCGGTGATTGGGGGTAGCGTCGTCGATCTACGGAATGGGGATGGTTGCCGCTGGACCCGAGAACAGGACAAAGGTCGCATTAGTTAGTGCCAAGGCGAAATTGTCGGACCAGGATGGCGATTGGCGGATTACCGCGAGTGGCAGGATCTGCGGAGCCTCTTCGACATGATCGTGAAGTTCCGCCTCAGATACGAACGGGCGTGGCGTAGCAAGCGCCCACTGACCCTGGCTGCGCGTCCAGATCGACGCCACCAGCGCATCTTGAGCGGTCGCGTGAATGCGGACGGTAAGCGGCTACAGGCGGGACATGTACTGACCGACGGACAAGTCGCAGATCTGCTGGCGCGGTGACGACGACGCCTGATCCCGGGCATGAATGCGGTTACTATGCGAACGGTATGGAACCGAGCCGCCTGCGGCAAATGTTCGTGCCGATGCTCACGCAACTGGACGCGGACGAACACCGGACGCGGACGAATGTGATCGACAACCCGCGGCTGACGCGACCGCTCCGGTCCCTCGGCGATGACGAACTCTCAGCGCTGCGACAGCGCATTGCGGCGCTCCCACACGGCGCGCAAGTGGTGGTAGCTGTCTGAGCCTCGTCGAACACTCCGAGCAGCCCTGGACCGATCGTCGACCCGGTTCGCGGATCCGTATGGTCGTCGACCCGACCGGCTCCGTGGCGGCCTTGAGCTTCTTCGATCAGGAGTGCGAACCGGGCGTTGGCGCGGGCTCGCACACGCATGAGTTCGAGGAGATCCTGACGGTCGTCGACGGAACAGCCGAGGTCTGGAGCGGCTCAGTCCGCTACACGGTTGGGCCGGGCGCGTCAGTGTTCGTCCCGATACGCGCGGTGCACGGCTTCCGCAATGTCGGGACATCCACGTTGCGCCTGCAAGCCATCATCGCCAGCAACGAGCTCAGCGCCACGTTCGTCCAGGACTAGTAGTTCAGCCCGCTGGACATCTGCTCCACACTCCACGGAGCTGGGCACCACCCAGAACCAAGCAGGGGCTGCTCAGAAACGAAGCACAACCGACCGGTCCCCGTGAGCCAGCCCCTTGATTAAGGTTCGTGTCACCAGCCGCAAAGTAGCGGGCCGAGCGGGCCTACCCGGGGAACCGACCCATGGCGTCGGCGTATGCGGCCTGAGCATCGGCAAGCGCTAGGCGCGAGTAGATCTCGAGCGGACTCGTTGAGCAACGGCCTGCTGCAGGCCGGCGTCTCGCACGCCCACTTTCCACCGTTGGCGCCGGCGCTTCCGGCTGAGGTTGGATGACCGGACGCCGGCCAAAGCCGGTCTCAGGGTATGCCCATAGCTGTAAGCGGCTGAACCTGAAATGTGTGGACCCAGGAGCGACCCTACGCGTGCGCGGCCGCTGGCTGGGGCATCATGCCTACCTGCATCAGGAATTCGACCATGTTCCAGTAGTCGCTATTGCGTGCGATCTTGCCGTCTTTGAGCTCGCCGACCGAGACGCCGTGGATGATGTACGGCTTGCCCGTTGCCGGCATGAGTGGTCCTGTGCCGTCGTGCGTGCCGCGCATGACCCACTCGACG
>JAFAZN010000450.1 GCA_019239775.1 Chloroflexota bacterium | reverse complement strand
CGTCGAACGCGTTGCCGCCGCGCGCCAGAAGCTCGGCGCCGATCTCGGCTGCCAACGGCTGCGGCGCAACGACCACCCCACGCATACTTCTGACGTTACTCCATCATCTACCGAAGTGGTTCTTCCCAGACCAAGCGCGTCGGTGATCCTTGTGCGCGACGGCCCGGCCGGCCTTGAAACATTTATGGTGGAGCGGCATGCCAGGTCCGCGGTCGCTCCGAGCGCGTACGTGTTCCCGGGCGGCACCGTGCGCGAGGATGACCTCTCTCTAAAGGTTGTCGACGCGGCTGCGCTGGCCAAAACGCTTTCATCCCGCGGTGACGCAGCTGTTTCAGCCCAGGAGGCTTCTTCGCTGTATGTCTGCGCCATCCGCGAGCTGTTCGAGGAGGCAGGCGTCTTCCTCGTGCGCGATGCCGAGGGCGCAGTGCTTCACGTTGCGCAAGCAGAAACCTCGCTTCAGGAGCGCCTGGAGTCGACGCGGCTCGCGCTTCAGTCTGGCGACTTCACCATCGCCCAGGTGCTTGACGAAAACGGCTGGCGACCGGCCTTCGACTGCCCGGTGCCGTTTTCGCACTGGATTACACCTCGCGCGGTCGCGGCTCGCTTTGATACCCGCTTTTTCGTGGCCGAGCTGCCGCCTGGACAGTCGGCGCTGCACGACACCATCGAGACGACGGCCGGCGTATGGCTGACACCGTCGCGGGCGCTGGAACCCGAGTTCCACACGGTGTTCGCCACCGCCCACCACCTGCGGCGCCTCCTCCCCTTCGAGGGAGTGTCCGATCTTCTCGCGTTCGCGCGGGAAAAACCTATCCGGACAGTCTTGCCGGAGCTCGTCGAAAGCGGCGAAGGCAGACGCGCCGCGATCCCACCGCACCTCAATGACAGCTGGTAGTTCCTAGCGTTACAGTCGCGTGCGAACCGCCCACAGCTCTGGAAAGGCCTTGGCGGATTCCAGTCCTTCGGCCAGATAGGAGACGCCCGTGGTTCCGCCGGTGCCGGGCCGCTGGCCGATCGTTCGCTCCGCGATTTGCACATGGACCGCGCAGAGCTGCCAGAACTGTTCGGACACGTCCACCAGTGCCTCGGCCACCCGATACAGCACGCCGGCTTTCGACGGCTCGCGATAGGTGTCTTCGAGTGAGAGCCCACGCGCCTCGAGCGCTGCCGTGAACGCGTTGAATGCGGGACTGCCCGACTGGCCGCGCAGCCCCAGGGCACGTTGCACCTCGCGAAATTGGCCGGATTCCGAGCCGCTGGCGGAGCCGAGATAGGGTCGAAACGCAAGAAAGCTGCGCGGCGACAGGTTGTCGAACAGCACCATCTGCTGCACGAGCAGTCGCAAGATCGACGCGACCCGCTGCAGGTGATCCAGTGCCAGCTCCGCGTCGCTGTGCGGCGGTGGCAGTATCGTGGCGGCGTGGTCCAGGTCCAGCAGAAGCTGCTTGAACCAGAGCTCGAAGGCCTGGTGGGTGACGATGAAGAAGTGCTCCGCGGCGCGCACGCCGGGCGCCTCCGACTCTGGAGCCAGCGGGTGCTGCGCATTCAGAATGGCGTCCAGGTCGAGGTAGCCGCCATAGGTGAGCTTGGGCTCTTCCTGCTCTGTCATCGCGCGCGCCTCCGGTCGGGCACCAGGTCGAAGTCCTCCGCCAGACGGTCCGGGTCTGGGACCACGATCTGCCGACCAAAACGACGGATGTAGCCGTCTTGCTCGAGTCGCGCGAGCATGCGCGTGACGGTCTCGCGCGTTGCGTCAATCTCAGAGGCGAGATCCGAGTGGCGCGGCACGCCGCGCAAGCGCACCCCACCGCCCGGCTGGAGGTCGCTGCCGCTGCGGGCGAGTCGATAGAGCACCTCGGCCAGCCTTGCCCGTGAGCCGGTTGGTGTCATGTGCGTCAGCGCTTCGTCGGCTTCGCGGATTCGCACTCCGAGCCGCAACGCCAGATCCAACAACGCTTCCGGCCAGCGCGCGACCAGCTCCAGAAAACGGCGTCCCTCGACGATGCAGACGTCGACCTCGGTCTCGGCCTCCGCGAGCAGTCCGCCGAGGTCAGTGACTAGCAGTCCTGTGACCCCGAACAACTGCCCCGAGCCGAGGCGCTCGACGGTTACCTGGCGACCGTCGTCTTCGGTGTGGAACAGCCGCACCGTCCCAGTGCGCGTGACGCAGACCAATTCCGGCCGCGTATCCCGATCGACAATGAGCTGCCCCCGCCGAAAATGTCGCACCGACAACGCGTGCGCCAACCCCTCCGCCTCGCGCTCTGCCAGGTGCCGAAACAGGTCGACCTGGCGGATGTACCAGGTGCAGACGCGCGGGGCGCTCGCGACCATGGCAGGTACGTTAACGTACCAGCAATGCCTGCAGAGCCGCGTGTGGTGCCCGTGCCCTGTTCGTTCGGGCCGACGGGAGGAGTTGTTTACGCGTACTACATCGACGCGCCGCAGCCGGCGCTTATCGATACCGGGGTTGCCGCTTCGCCGGCGGGCACCATCGAGCCTGCGCTGCGAAATGCCGGCATCTCTTTAAAGGATGTGCGCTGGATTCTTGCAACTCACGGACATTGGGACCACATCGGCGGGGCGCACGCTGCGCGCAGCCTGGCCGGACCAGAAGTCACCCTGGCGCTCCATCAAGCCGACGCGGAGCTGCTCGGCTCGCGCCAGGCGCACATGCGTCCGGACGGCTACCAGGCGCTCCGTTTCCGCTACCTGGATGATCCCGAAGGCCTGAAGAAGCAGGACGCGTTGATCATGGAGAACCTGTCCGGCGAGATGCGCGCGGACCGCGAGCTGCAGGGCGGCGAGCACATTAGCCTCGGTGGCGACATCAGCATTGAAGTGGTGCATACACCTGGTCATTCACCTGGCTCGGTGTCATTTGTCTTGAGCGGACTCGACTGGGCGTTCACCGGCGATAGCGTCCAGGTCTGCGGTAGCTCCGGCATCCCGCTTTATGCGGAACCCATCACGTACGGGAAGAGCCAGAAAGCCCTGCTGGAGGATGTCCGCCCCAGGCGCCTGCACATGGGCCACCGTTTCAAAGCGCTGGACGGCGGCGCCTTTGAGTCCGTCATCGATGGTCCAACCGTCGAACGAGCCATTCGCGACAGTCTTGCCATCCACGAACGTATGGCTGCCGCGGCGCGCGAAGTTGGATCGTTTGATCCAGCTAATCCCACCGCTGCCGCACTTGCGCCCGCTGCCGCGGCATTGGGCCTCCCCGAAGATCCGGCGGCCTGGCCCTCCCCGCTGTTCATCACCCTTCACGGTCACCTTGCAGCCCGAGCAGCCGCAACAGCCTAGCGCGCTCCGGTTCGTGCCGGCGCTTCATCCGCCGGACGAACCGCCTCGCGCAGCGCTCTGGTTTGCCTTCAGCGGCGATCGTCTGCTCGTGCGTTCGAGTCACGATCAGGCCGAAGTTGTGGAGTACGCGGACCTCGCGAAACTCGACGTCGGCTTCGACGAAGGCCACTACCTCGGCCGCCTGGACGACGTGGATTGTTATGCGGTCGAGCTACCGTCGGCGGAAGCGCCGGATGGTGCCGCGCTGGAGGGCCTGCGCGCGCTGTACGGTCGGTTGCCCGATGAGCAGTACTCCATCGCCGGCCGCGCGGTGCAGATTCTTCTCTGGGACAAGACCCACCGTTTCTGCGGTCGCTGCGGCCAACCGACCGTCAACGCGCCGGGTGAACGCGCCAAGCTCTGCCCCCAGTGCGGCCTGCTCAGCTTCCCACGGCTCAGTCCGGCCGTGATCATGCTGATCCGCCGCGGCGACGAAGAATTCCTGCTTGCGCGCAATCGCGCCTTCGCTGAAGGCTTCTACAGCGTGTTGGCCGGCTTCGTGGAGCCAGGTGAGTCGCTCGAAGAAGCCGTCGCACGTGAGGTCCGCGAAGAGGTGAATCTCGAGATTCGCGACATTCGCTACTTCGGGAGCCAACCCTGGCCGTTTCCGCACTCGCTGATGATCGGTTTCACAGCCAGCTACGTGAGCGGCGAGATCCGACCGCAGGCCGACGAAATTGTGGAAGCCAACTGGTACTCACGTCGTGGTGAGCTGCCACGTCTGCCAGGCAAACTAAGCATCGCCCGCCGCCTGATCGACTCGTTCGTCGGCCCGGCGACGGGCGATACTGAATAACGCTTAGTTCGTCAGACCTCGCTGATTAGCCAGTGATGATCTGGCACTTGTTTGCGCGCGTGGTAAACGTGCCAGGCCGCAAGAAGTTCGTGAGTGAGCACGGCGCGTGATCCGACGGGTACGACTTCAGATAGAAGGTCGCCGACGCAGTGCTCGTCTTGCCCGGCGTCACGGAGGACAGGGCTACCGCATACAGCGTGTGCCACGAATCCGGCTGCAGCACGCGCTGATTGAGGAACGAGACCCAGCCAGAGAACGTGTAGTTCGGACCATAGTTCGCCGTCAGTGACATGCCGGATTGGCAGAACTTCGAGGCACCCCTGAACTGGCAGGGATCGTAGCCAACACGTACGTCGTTTGGCAGCACCGCCAGCACTGCCGGGCTTGCGGGACCACCTGACTGTCCCTGGAGCAAGTTCACGTCGGGGTTGTATCCAGGCTGGCCAGGCAGGAGGTCGATGTACAGCGTGACACTCTGGATTCCCACGTTGCCAGGGCCGGCGAACGGACTATTGGTCTTGTTCGGTCCGCTCGGATTGGACTGCGGGTTGCGGTCCAGCGCGAAACCGCTGACCACGTACTCCTGGGTTCCACCGAATTGCTTCGTCGTGATGATCTGGCCGCCGTTCGGCTTGAAGATGTCCACGATCGGGTCGGTCGGGAATTGGAGTGCGACCGGCGCCGCTTGCGTCACGGAGGTGGTCTTGTACCACCAACCCTTGTCCGGCGTATGGAGATAGACGTAGAGGCTGTCCGCGCCTGCTGGCAATGCACCGGCGCGAACAACGGCTGAGAAGCCGCTCTTGCCGAAACTGCTTCCCAGAACGTCACCAATGTCTGGACGTGCGAGACCGACCGTGCCGTCGGCGAGCTTGGTGCCGCCCTTGGTGCGGTCGCCGTTGTAGATCTGAACTTGATCGAAACCGGACCAGCCAGTCGCCGTCGTATCGGCTGCCCAACCTGAGACGAGCAGGTTGGCGCCGTCCGCGACGTTTTGCTTGGCACGCGGCGTTTCGAGGCGCCCAACATAGGTGTTGTTACCGGCGGCATCCGGGCCAGCGAGCCATCCGCCGGTGAGGCCCGTTGTTGCACTCTGAGCATAGGTTGGGACGCTGCTCGCGAGAGCCAGGCACGCGGCCACAACCCCCAGTGCGAGCGTAGTTCTGGGTCCACCAGCAAAACGACGACGGATCACAAGACTTCCCTTCTGCATAGCATTCATACGACTTTGTCGAACTGAGGCAGACATCACGGCTGAATGCGCTGATGACCGAAGTCAAGGATGTTGAAAGTGACCTGGGCTGTGTTCGACTTGCCAGTGATGGACGAGACGGCCGTCACGAACAGCGTGTGCCAGCCTGGCGTCAGGGTCGCCGGGTCGATCGCGAACGCCCAGCCAGAGTAGTCGAACTGGCTGCCCCATTCGCGGGAGATGATCGACGCTTGCGGTCGTGGGAATCGATTGAAGGCACCCGCGTTGTTGACGGTGGCCTGCGTCTCGAGACACGACGAGTTTGTGCACGGCGCGCCGAAGAACAGGAACGGCGTGTTGTCGCCCTTGGCTGGCGGAGAATCGATGTATGCGGTGACGCTGGCGATACCAGCCCCGCGTGCGCTGGTTCCAATGTTGCCGCCTGCGCCGTTACAGGCGTTGCAGGGCGCCCCCGGGGACTGCGAGTTCGGATCCGTGATCGGATTACGATCGAGCGCAACACCAACAAAGGTGAACTTGTTGGTGATCTGCTTCTGCGTGATCGCGGTCCCGTCCTGTGGCTTAGCGATGTACACGATCGGATCGTTCGGGAAAGCCAATACTGGGGCTGCTACGACGGCGACTGTCTCGGACTTGTACCAGGTGCCCTTGCTGGGCGTATGCAGATAAACGTAGAGACCCGTCGGGCCGGCGGTCAGCGACTGCAGCAAGCTCCCTGGCAGGACGGCGCTGAAGCCACTATTGGCTGCACTGGCGCCGAATGCGTCAGAGATGTCCGTTCGAGCCAGGCCAACGCTGCCGCTGGCCAGACGTGTACCGCCCTTGTCTTTTGCACCGGACCAGACTTCGACGCCGTCGATGCCTGATCCGCTGGATGCGGTGGTGTCAAGCGCCCAGCCGCTGACGAGCAGGCTTGATCCGGCGTTGACCCTGGCGTTTGCCCTTGGCGCTTCGATCCGACCAATGATCGTGCTCGAACCGACCGCATCCGGTCCGGCGAGCCACGTGCCCAAGGTAGGAGCCGATTGAGCATAACTCGGACCCACCATGGTCAGCGCGAGTCCAATCGCGCTAAGGCCCGTGAGCAGCTTCAATCGATACGTGCGTCCGTTCACAATTGGATAGACCCCCTCCCTGATTTGTGCCAGTCCCGCCGCGCATTGAACGGGCCGCTCGCAAGGCACGTCAAGAGGGCATGTTCACTCTTCTTTAACGTTTGACGGGTCTCAACACATTTGCAACGCTGCTGGTCTCTGCAGGGCAGGCTGACGCGTTTGGACGTCGCGAGAGCTAGACTGAAGCACCGCCATGGTCCAGGCTCCACCTCCGACGCCGCACGAGCTGGTCGATGTCGACCAGGTCCTGCGAGCTGACCGCGAGCACCTGATCCACCCGCTCTACCACCCCAGCGATCACGCCAAGCCACTGGTGATCGTGCGTGGCGAAGGCGCTGAGATCATCGACTCCGCCGGAAAACGCTACTTCGATGGGCTGTCGGGTTTGTGGAATGTCCACATTGGCCACGGCCGCGCCGAGCTGGCGCAAGTGGCCGCGGACCAGATGGGCACGCTCGCCTTCAACAACAATTACGTGGGCTTCGCCAACGTGCCGTCGGCCAGGCTTGCCGAAAAGCTGATCGAGCTGGCCTACCCCAATCTGAACGCTGTCTACTTCACCACGGCCGGTGCCGAGTCGAACGAGTCGGCATTCAAGACCGCGCGATTCTTCTGGAAGCTGGACGGCAAACCCGAAAAGGTCAAGATCATTTCACGCCGCTGGGGCTATCACGGCGTGACCATGGCCGCCGCCAGTGCGACAGGCCTGCCGGCGTACCACCGCATGTTCGCGCCGCTGGTGCCGAACTTCATCCAGGCCGCGGCACCGTACCGCTTCCGCTGCGAGCTGGAGGACGGTGGCGTCCGGCCCTGCAGGCTCCCTGACGGCCACGATTACGCTGCTGAGCTCGAGCAAACCCTCATCAACGAAGGCCCCGAAACAGTCGCGGCCATTCTCGGCGAGCCCGTGCAGGGCGCGGGTGGCGTGATCGTCCCGCCGGACGACTACTGGCCGAAGCTGCGCGAGATCGCGAACCGCCACAACGTGCTGCTGATCGCCGACGAGGTGATTACCGGATTTGGTCGCACTGGCAAGTGGTTTGCGCTGGACCATTGGAACGTTCAGCCCGACATCATGAGTTTTGCCAAAGGCGTCACCAGCGCGTATTTGCCGTTGGGTGGAATCATGATTAGCCACCAGATCCAGAATGCGATCAACGAAGCGCCGCTGGATCTCAAGTTCACCCATGCGGCGACGTACTCCGGACACCCGGTGTGTTGCGCGGTGGGACTGGCGAACGTCGAAATTATCGAACGCGAAGGTCTGGTCGAACGCGCGGCCTCCGTCGGAGCGCGCTTCCTCTCCATGTTGAAGACGCAACTCGAACCACTCCCGACCGTTGGCCAGGTGCGCGGAATCGGCATGATGGCAGGGGTCGAGATGGTGGACCCGAACGCAACCGGCTCGGCCTATTACGACAACGCCGTCGCACTGGTCGGTCGCGTGGTCGCTCGCTGCGTCGCCAACGGCCAATTGCTACGACGTCTTAACAATACGATCTGTATGGCGCCGCCGTTGATCAGCACCGAAGAGCAGCTCCAGCGATTAGTGGACGTTCTCGGCGAGGCGATCCGCGCCGAATCACAGGGCTAATCCAGACTCATGGTGCAGCGCACACCACGCCAATGGGAAAGCGCCATCGATAAGCAGATCCGCGAAGCCGAAGAGCGCGGTGATTTCGACAACCTGCCCGGCAAAGGCAAACCGCTGCGGCTGGACAACTGGGACGCGGAATGGGGCATGGCCTATCACGTCCTGAAAAACGCCGGCGAGACGCTTCCGTGGATCGCGTTGCGTAAGGAGATTGATGCGGCGGAGGCGCGACTCACGCGATTCCTCCGCGACATCGTCCCGAACCTGCCAGGCTCCGAACTCGCACGTGCTCGTGAACGCTATTTGCGGGAAGCGGCCGCGCTGGACAAACTGCTGGAGGAATACGCCTTCAGCGTACCGATCCGTCACCTCGAACGCGGCCGACTCCCGCAGCACATCGCTGCGGCCCAATTCGATGCTGCACTGAAGCGCTGACTTACTCCACCCACCAGGTTTCGGGGCGCGCCTGGCCTAGTCGCGCGTACGGTCCGGGTGCGATCCCCTGAATTTTGCGGCTCACACCCAACAACATATTTCCGGCGAAGCCGAAGTTATACGGCTGCTCTTCATTCAAGATCTGATTCGCGCGTTTGAACGCGTCCTTTCTCTCGGCAGTGTCGCAATGCGTTCGGCTGTCGTCGATCGCTTTATCCAGGTCAGCGTTCTTGTACTGAATGGCATTATTTTCACCGCTGTGCGTGGAGTTCGAATCCCAGATCGAGTACATATCCGGATCGGACGCCAGCGACCAGCCAATCACGATCGCGTCGAAATCGCGTCCGCCCTGATCACCATAGACCGGATCTTTTGATTTCGAGAAACGATCCACGAGCGCCTGGAACGACTCGGTTTTCGGCTCCACCTCAACACCAATCTGCTTGTACTGCTGTGCCGCGGTTTGAACGAGCGCTTCACGAATCGGATTACCAGAATTGGTCACGATCGAAAACGACAGACGCTGCCCATCTTTGGCGTAGATACCGTCGTCGCCTTTGCTCCAGCCGTCGTCCTGCAAAAGCTGCTCGGCTTTGGCAGGATCGTAGTCGTAAGTGTTGAGCCCCGAGGCATCGTATGCCCAGGAGACTGGCGGAATGTGCGCCACCATTTTGGCACCTTCGCCTGATAGCGCTTTATCCACGACGTCCTGCACGTTCAGACCGTACGTCAGCGCCTGGCGAACGGACTTGTCCTGGAAAAACTCTTTGCCACCCCGTAGCTGGTTCCATCCGATGTACGTGTACGCGGGATTCAGGTATTTGAAAACTTGCACCGTGCTGATGCTTTGCACGTCCGACAGATCTTTGGGATCGATGGACGTCATGTCGACTTCGCCGGTTTTCAACGCGGCGGTCAAGGCGTCTTGATTGGGATACGTTTTGTGGACCCACTCGTCGATGTTGGCTTTTTGCCAGTAAAGATCATTGCGCGCCAGTGTGACGTGCTCGTTTGGCACCCAGTCTTTAAAGGTAAACGCACCACTTCCGACAGTGGGCGCGTTGTTCTCGGGAGCATCGTCCAGAGTCTTGCTCGGATCGGTGAAATCAATATATTTGCCGAACACGCTTTTCGGAATGATGGGCAGGGTGCCGATTTCTGTGAGCGCCGGACAGAACGGATTGACCAGTTGCACCATCAGGACGTTGCCGTCACCGGTGATGCCTGAGATATCGTCCGCGGTGCCGTCGGCGAACTCGCGTGCACCCAGGATCTGATCGACGGCGCTCTTGTGCGCACTTTTCTTGCTCCGCAGGATCGCCATGACGGTGAATTTGAAGTCGTCACCGCTGAGTGGCGAACCATCGCTGAATTTGAGCCCATCGCGCATCTGAAACGTCAGCGATTTACCGTCCTGGGCAATCTCGTATTTTTCGGCGAGATCCGGCTGGACATCACCGGTGCGTGCATCGGTGCTCAGCAGTCCCGCGTAGATGCGATTGCTGACGAGTTCGGATGTGGCATCGTTCGCAAGAACCGGGTTGAGCGTTTTGACGTCGCCGATATCTCCGAAAACGACCGTTCCACCCGTCTTAGGCGCACCTGCATTTGGGGCGATGGTTGGCGCGGGTACTGCCGCCAAGCTCGAGGGCTGTCCGACGAGGGTTGGAGCCGCGGTTACTGCCGGGGTTGGCAGCGTGGTCGTCGGCGCTGGCGCATTGGCTGGTCCGCACGCCATCACCGTCACCAGCGCCGTTGTGGCGAGGAGTCTGCGCATCATGCCGTTGCACCCGCTGTGCGCATCTCTGCGAGCGCCTTTTCACCATCACCAGCCTGCACGTCGACGGCTCGCATGCCGTTGGGAATCAACGTCACCGCGTAGCCCCTGGCGAGGGCATCCAGCGTGGAGGATTTGACGCAGTAGTCTGTCGCGAGTCCACCAACATACAGGTGGCGCACGCGCCTGGCATCGAGCAGCGATGCGAGGTCGGTGCCGCGATCATCACGTGCCTGAAAGGCGGAGTACGCATCTTCGGCCTCGCCCATACCTTTAGATACAACGACCGCCGATGGTGGCAGGCGCAGCTCAGGATGGAACTCCGCGCCGCGCGTCCCATTGACGCAGTGCGGTGGCCAGACGCCGCCGAACTCCTTGAAGTGCGTGGTCCGCGGCGGATGCCAGTCGCGCGAGACAAAGATTGGCACGCCCGCGCGCTGCGCCGACGCCGCCCAGTCGCTGAGGACGGGCATGACCCGGTCGCCATCAGCTACCGGCAACGAGCCGCCGGGGCAGAAATCATTCTGAGGATCCACCAGCAGGAGCCCATCGCCCGCCACAAAAGTCGCTGGAATCGCCGAGAGTGACATTTGCTCTGGCGCAAGCATAAGCCAGCCAGCCGTGGCTGTTCCTGCTACGCGGATTGCACGTCCCATGGCCCTGGTTGCACGTGCCGTGGGGTGGGGGTTTCACGTCCCGTGGGGTGGGTTGCACGTCCCGTGGGGTGAGTTGAACGCCCTTGGGGTGAGTCGCACGTTCGTGGGTGGGTTGCACGTCCGTGGGGTGAGTTGAACGTCCGTTGGATGGCGCGGTCCTTGGGGTTTGGACCTCCGTGGCTGCGCTCCGTGACGCCTGAGGTTTCAGAGCCGTCACCTGCCCGCAGCGTCGCCCGGGCGTAGCGCGGCTGCCTCAAGGCCCCCGCGCTGCAACTCGCGTAGCGATGGCGATGCCAGGCCCCCTAATCCCGCGAGAATGCACGCCAGGCCAGAAATCGCGATCACCAGCGGCGCCGACAGATATTGCAGCAGCACACCTCCGAACGCCGCCCCGAGCGGCGCCGCCGCCACCACCAGCGAGTGCCGCGCGCCGAACACCTGGCCGCGTATCTCGGCCGGCACGAGTCGCTGCAGCAGGGTGGTTTCCATCGGCGTATAGGGCGCCCAGGATGCTCCAGCGATGCCGAGGAACAGCATCGCCAGCGGCACATCTCGAATGAAAAACAGCGGGCACAGCAGCGCTCCCCACAGCACCGCGATCAGTGGCAAGACAATGCTTGGTCGCCACCGGCTCGAGATCCGCGTCAGCGTAACCACGCCAGCGAACGCGCCGATGCCAAACCCCGTCCACAGCAGCCCATAGCCGCCAGCGTTGGCGCTTAACGTCTGGCCGCTGTAGACCGGCAGGGCCGCCTCCAATGGGCCGTACGAGAAGAAGAACACCAGGGACAGCAGCGTCAGCGCAGGTACGTACGGCAGGCTGAAAAGCGCGCCGAATCCAAGCCACCGACTGGCTGCCGCATGCAATCCCTTACGAGGCTCGCGAGCGATCGCTGGCAGAGTGAGCGCGAGCAGGCCCATCAGCAAGAAGCTGATCGCATCGATGAATAGCGCCCACGGACCGCCCCAGCTGGCCACCGCGAACCCTGCCGCAAGTGGACCTACGAGATACGAAAACTGCAGGCTGCTCGCCGTGAGCGCGTTCGCGCGATCGAGTCCCGCGTCCGCCACCAGGTGCGGCACAAATGCGCGCACTCCCGCCGTGGTCGCCGGCGCAAGGGCTCCGGCCAGCAACGCCAGCACGAAGACATGCCAGAGCTGTAACCCGCCGAGCGCATACAGCGTGGGAATCGCCGCGATGAGCGCCGCTCGAGCGAGGTTGTCGAAACCCATGATGAGCCGCGGCTGGTAGCGATCCAGCAGGCGCCCGAGGAGAGCCCCCGTGACGACCGCGGGCAGGTCGAAGCAGAGGATCACGAGCCCCACCGCCGCGCCGGAGCCCGTCAGTTGCAGCACGAACCAGAGCAACGCGATGATCGTGAACTGGTCCCCGATATAGGAGATGCTCAGCCCCAACCAAAGCCGCTGGAACGCGCGATAACTCAACGGCGGGCGCCGGCCCCGACGTACTCCGCGAGGTGCTGGCCCGTGAGGGTGCCGCGCTTGGCGACCAGGTCTTTGGGCAGGCCTTCGAACACGATGCGCCCGCCGTCGTGCCCGGCTCCGGGGCCGAGGTCGATGATCCAGTCAGCATGGGCGATTACCGCGAGGTGGTGTTCGATCACAATCACCGACTTTCCCGCGTCGACCAGCTTGTCGAGCAGCCCGAGTAGCTGCTCGATATCGGCAAGATGCAGCCCGCTGGTCGGCTCGTCGAGCACATAGATGCCGCCATCGGTGGCCATCTGGATAGCGAGCTTGAGTCGCTGCCGCTCACCGCCCGAGAGACTCGTCAGCTGTTGTCCAAGCGTGAGATAGCCGAGCCCGACATCCGCCATTCGGCCAAGGATCTTCTGCGCAGCGGGGGTCTTTGCGGCGCCGCTTTCAAAATAGGCCAGCGCCTGGTTGACCGACATCGCGAGCACCTCGCTGATGTCGCGACCAGCCAGCTTGTACTCCAACACACTTGCCTGGAAGCGCTTTCCGGAGCACTCCTCACAAACTGACTCGACCGTATTCATGAAGCCCAGCTCGGTGTAGATGACCCCGTTGCCGTCGCAGGTCGGGCAGGCGCCGGTGGAGTTGGCACTGAACAGGTCGGGCTTGACGCCGTTCGCCTTCGCAAAGGCCGCGCGGATCGGATCGAGCAGCCCGGTGTATGTGGCCGGGTTGCTGCGCCGCGAGCCGCGGATCGGCGTCTGGTCGATCGAGACGACCCCCGCCCTCTTGGGGATCGACGCGTGGATCAACGAGCTTTTGCCCGAACCCGCGACGCCAGTCACCACGCAGAGCACCCCGAGCGGAACATCCACGCTTACATCCCGCAGGTTGTGCACGCTCGCATGCCGGATCTCCAGCCGGCCGGTCGGTTTGCGGGTCTCGCGTTTGAGCGCGGCCCGATCGCTGAGGTGGCGTCCAGTGAGCGTGTCACTTGCCCGCAAGCCCTCGACGGTTCCCTCGAAGCACACAGCGCCGCCGTCTGCCCCAGCTCCGGGACCGAGGTCGACTACGTGGTCGGCGATTGCGATGATCTGCGGCTTGTGCTCCACCACGAGCACGGTGTTGCCTTTGTCCCGCAGCCGCAGCAGCAAATCGTTCATCCGCTGAATGTCGTGCGGGTGGAGGCCGGCGGTGGGCTCATCAAAGACGTACGTAACGTCAGTGAGCGAGGAGCCGAGGTGGCGGATCATCTTCACGCGCTGCGCCTCGCCTCCGGATAGCGTGCCCGCGGGTCGGTCGAGCGAGAGATAGCCCAGCCCGATCTCGACGAACGAATCGAGGATCTGCCCCAGCGATGCCAGTAACGGCGCCACCGACGGCTGATCGACGCCACGGATCCATTCGGCCAGATCACTGATCTGCATCGCGCACGCGTCGGCGATGTTGATGCCTTTGACCTTCGAAGAGCGCGCACCCTCGCTGAGCCGGGTGCCGCCGCACTCCGGGCAGGTGGAGAACGTCACTGCGCGATCCACGAATGTGCGGATGTGCGGCTGCAGCTGCTCCCTGTCCTTCGAGAGCATCGACTTCTGAATCTTCGGGATCAGCCCCTCATAGGTGAGGTTGACGCCGTTGACCTTGACCTTGGTCGGCTCTCTGTAGAGGAAGTCGTGGAGCTCTTTCTTGGTGTACTTGGCGATGGGCTTCTTCGGATCGAGAAAGCCCGACTCGATGAAGATCCCTGTTGTCCACCAGCTATCCACCTTGTAGCCGGGGATGGTGATCGCGCCCTCGGCGAGCGACTTGGAGTCGTCGTACAGCTCGGTGAGGTCGATATCCGAGACGCTGCCGCGGCCTTCGCAGCGCGGACACATGCCGCCGGTCTGCGAGAAAGTGCGTCGCATGGTCTTGCTGCCGCCAGCGCGTTCGACGGTGATCGCGCCGCCGCCGCGGACCGAAGGGACATTGAAGGAGAACGCTTGCGGCGAGCCGATATGCGGCTTCCCCAGCCGGCTGAACAGGATGCGCAGCATCGTGTTGGCGTCAGTGGCGGTGCCAACCGTGGAACGGGGGTCGGCGCCCATCCGCTGCTGGTCGACGATGATCGCGGTCGTGAGGCCTTCCAGCACGTCGACATCAGGTCGCGCCAGGGTTGGCATGAAGCCCTGCACGAAGGCGCTGTAGGTTTCGTTGATCAGCCGCTGCGACTCCGCGGCGATCGTGTTGAACACCAGCGAGCTCTTGCCTGAGCCCGAGACGCCGGTAAAGACCGTCAGCCGACGCTTGGGGATCTCGATGTTGACGTCTTTGAGGTTGTTCTCGCGCGCGCCGTGGACGCGAATGAGCTCGTGGGAATCGGCAGCGTGCATCAAGTCATCGTAGCCCGCAGCATGCAGCGTATTGGCGTTGTTCGTTGTGGCGCTGTTCGTTGTGGCGCTGTTGGTCTTGCCGTTGTTCGTCTTGGCTTCGATGGTCTTGGCGTTGTTCGTCCTGCCGTAGGTCGTCTTGGGGTTGGTGTTCGTCCTGGCGTAGGTCGTCTTGGCGTTGGTGTTCGTCCTGGCGTTGTCTGTCTTAGTCGGCATGCTGGGGTTCCTCCAGTCGCCCTGGGTTGGCTGTCTCCGTCCGTCACTCGGTTGACGTACCACCCGAGCTCAATGTGACCTGCGGCGTCCCGCCGCTGCCTCCAGCGCGCCCCCATTCCTCCATCCCTCGTGCTCGTGCGCGTGCGCGACCGTGCTCAAGCGCTCTGGGCTTTGTCCATCCGGCGTCGCGCCCACTGCGCGCGTGCCTTGGGCCGGTCTACCTCAACTCGGCGCGGTGTGCCCCTGTGCGCGGCCCGGTACAGCGCCGCGGTGGGTGCCTGCAGTGCGCGGTGCGCGCCGCGCGAAGCCGACGGCGACATTGCTGCATCCAACGCGCAGCGCGCAATGCTTCAACCGTCACGCAATCAACCCTCTACCCATGTGCGCGCCGCGTGCGGTACTGTTGCGCGCCATGCTGGGGTTGGCCACCCTGGTCGCATGGTTCCTCCTGACTGGCGCGAGCACAGGCGCAGGCCCAAGTGCAAGCGCGGGCGCAGGCGACGCCCACGTGCTCGACGTGCCGTACCGCAACCAACTCGATGGCTCCGCCTACGCACTGGCCAATTGCGGGCCCACCGCGTTATCCATGGCACTGGCCTATTACGGTATCGACGCCTCGCCCTGGGACCTGCGGGTTGCCTCGATGAAGGCCCAGCATTCCTGGGTTACCGACGACGGCGGCTATTCCGACCGTTACGGCGTCTTCATCTACAACCTCGCTATG
>JAFAZN010000431.1 GCA_019239775.1 Chloroflexota bacterium | reverse complement strand
GTCACGATGAAGCCGTGGACGAGCCACTCGCGGGTAATGCCCCAGGCTTTGCCGAGCAACACCGCTTCGCGGAGGGCGGCTTGGTTGCCGGTGAGCATGTGCTGACGGATCATCACGTACGGCGCGGTTTGCTTCGGCAGCTTCTGGAAAATGATCTCCCAGCGGGCGCGGTGCCACTTATAGAACTCAGGATGATGGCGCATGGCGAACGCAACCGAGTCTGGCACGTAGCCGATGGTGCGCTCGTACCAGGAGGTAACAGCGCGGCGATCCGCATCCGTCAGTGGGCGCACCGAGAGGTCCAGGCCGCACTTGAACGCGTCAGGGTCCGCTGCCCAGCCCTCCGGCAAAGGTACGAGACCTGGACCGTCTTTCCAATCCGGAAGGTGCTTCCCGACCGCGTTGTACACGTGCTGCAAGCCGCGCATGCCGGCTTGCATTTGCGCGAACGCGACCAACTCCATCAGCTGCGCCTTACTGAGTCCGCGCGACTGAAGATGTCGGAATTCGTTGTAAATTCCCGTCTCCCAGCCGTACAGGATGTACATTGGGAGGTGCTGAAAGCTGGTGATCGTGAGTTGCACCGGGTTCGAAGACTCGGTGCCGCTCTCCTCCAGGCGTGTGCGGAAGGTGCGTAAGCCTTCGTAGAAATAGCGTGCGTAGTCCGGCCGGTGGTCCAGCATGATGCTGTCGGCGGTGGACTGGTACATCAGTCCCCAGCCACGATCCACGTTCAGTCCGTGAGCGCGTCGCGCCTCGACGAAGTCCTGCAACGCGTCTGGACCGAAGCCGTCGATTTGCGCCACGTCCGGTGCGTTGAACTGGCGAATCACGACCAGGATTCCAGGATCTCGCCGACGGCCTGGTTGACGATGTGCAGCGCCTCGAAGCCGGTGTAGAACGCGCTCACCATGAGCCCGTGGATAGTCCATTCTTTGGTGATGCCCCAGGCCTTGCCGAGCAGCACCGCTTCGCGCAACGCATCTTTGTTGCCTGTGAGCATGTGCTGGCGCAGCACGACATACGGCGCAGTTTGCTTCGGCAGCGTTTGGAAGATGATCTCCCATCGCGCGCGATGCCACTTGTACATCTCTGGGTGATAGGTCATTGCGAACTGCACCGAGCCCGGCACGTAGCCGATCGTACGCTCGTACCAGGTGGTGAGTCGCTCCCGATCTTGAGCGGTGAACTCTCGCGTTGACAGGTCGAGGCCGGCTTTGAAGGCCTCCGGATCCGGGGCCCAGCCCTTCGGGAACGGTGCCGGTTCCGGATTGTCGGTGAGGTCCACCAGTAGCCGCGACACGCTGTTGTAGACCAGCTGTAGCCCGCGCATGCCTGCCTGGAGCTGCGCGAACATCACCAGCTCCATCAGCTGAGCCTTGGTCAGGCCGCGAAAGTGCAGGTGGCGGAACTCGTTGTAGATGCCCGTCTCCCAGCCGTACAGGATGTACATCGGCAGGTGCTGCAGGCTTTCGGCGATCAGCTCAACCGCGTCCGAATCCTCTTCGCCAGTCTCCCTGAGACGATTGCGAAACGAAGGGATCGTGTCATACATCGCCTTCGCGTAGTCGGGCCGGTGCTCGAGCATGATCAAATCAGCGGTGAGCTGATAAAAGTGCCCGCGCCAGCGGCCACGCCTGACGTCAGCTTCTACTCGTGTTTGAAAGTACGTATCAAGGGCTTGCTGATCCGATTCGCTCATTGCCGCGATGCTGGAAAAGTCCGGGTGTCCGAAGAACGGGCCCGATTGCCGTTCTACTTGGGTCATTGCACCTCCGTACCTGTCGTGCGCCTCATCGCGCGTGGGTGTCAATCCAGTCCATCACGATGTCGGCGATGTCCAGGTTGTTCTTGTCCAGCATCATCATGTGGCTGTTGCCGAAAATACCCATGTCCGGCAGGCTCACAAAGCTGATGTCGCCACCGGCCGCGACAATTTGCGGCAGATAGACGTCGTGACAGTCGGCATAGCTCTTGGCGAAGCCACCCGACAGGTGATCGCCGTACAGGATCAGCGTGGGAATCTGCGCGAGCTTCTGGATCTGATCTGGCGTAAGCGGAACGCTCAGCGGATTCGCGGTCGTGCACGAACCGCCAGGCTCGATGGTCACCATTCCACGGATGGAGGCTGGGTCCACGAGCGCCGCGTCCTCCGGGAAGAAGCCCGACTCCGAGTGCCCAACGAGGATCGCTCCGCCCGTCTGGTTCGCCAGCGACGCCAGGTTGTTGAACGTTGGGTTGGGACCCGAATACGGACCCAGCATTAAGTTCAGGTCCGGAATCATCTGCTTGAAAAACTCGTCCGCGTAGTCCGTCGGGAACTGCTCGTCCTCGAAGGCAGTGCCGTAGGTTGGGCCGAAGCGGAATGCGGTCCAGGCCGCCTCATTGCCGATCACCAGGATGTTGGGCAGCGCCGTTGGCGGTTTCGCACCACTTTGCACTTGCTGGAAGACGGTTGGATCGAAGCCCGAGCGCGCCCTGGTGACCTGGTCGATCAGGTAGGTGGGATAGCCCTTGCGGACGAAGTAGTCGCTCCAGCCCGTGCGGCCGTCCGGTGTCTCTTCCCACGACTTCGCGCTCAGGCAACAGCCGTGGATCAAAACCACGGCGGGTTTCGGTTGCGTCTCGAGGCTGGCCGGCACCTGGTACTGCACGTACATCTGGTTGACGGTGATATCGTTGCCTGGTGCAACGGTTTCCGTTTGGCCGCCAACGAAGAAGCTGCCCTGCTTGGCAAGCGTAAGCGGCTCCTCCTGCGCCGCCGCCACGCTGCCGCCCACCAGCGCGAGCACCAGCACCGCCGCAACACACATGTGGGGACGGACAAGCGAGGCCCGCACGCGCAGCGTCATGCGATGTAGGCTTCCCACCAGCGCAGGGCGGAGTGCAGCGTTGGATTCACGTTGTGCACCTTCGCTGTCGTGATCAACTTGTCGGCCTGCGGCGACATACAAATGATGTACACCTCGTCGAGCAACATGTCATTCAGATCCGAGTAGATCTGCTTGCGTTTTGCAGGATCCGGCTCGGTGGTTGCGCGACCTACCAGGTCCACCGCTGAAGCATTGACTGGCGCGGTGAAAGCAGAGCTGTTGCCGGTCACGCTCAAAGCCCGGCTCTTGGTAAATGCCGTCCCAGGGTCCAGCTGCGCAAAGGAGCCGCCGCCCAACCAGAAGCCGTTGTACTTCCAGTTATTGACGAGGTCTAGATAAGCCGCGACGTCTTGCGGTTTGAGACTCAACGTGATCCCGAGCTTGGCAAAATCGCCCTGGAGGATCTGCGCAAACGACGTCAGCTCGGCGCTGCTGTTTTGCATGATCACGTCACCTGAAAAGGAGCCCGAAAACCCGGCCGCTTTGAGCATCGCCGCCGCTTTGTCCAGGTCGAACGCGCGGCTGTTGGCCTTGGCATCATCATAGGCAGGTGACGTTTTTGGCCACGGCAGCGTGGACGGAAACTCCAGACCGTGCTGAATGGTATTGGCCCAGCGCACTTTGTCCACCGCGTACAGCAACGCCTGCCGCATCTGCTTGTTGTCCCACGGCGGCACCTGACAGTTGATGCCGAAGCACGAGAAGTTGCCCTGCGTCAACTCATAGGTGGTATAGGTCGGATCACTTTTCAGTCGGACAAAGTCGTTGACCGGGTAGGCCAGCGCCGCGTCCAGTGAGCCTCCCTCGAAGCGCGTGACCATCGCCTGAGGATCGGTGATGACCGACATCACGATGCCATCGAAGTATGGCTTGCCGGTCTGCCAATACTCCGTATTCTTGGTAAGTGTCAGGGATTCGTTCTGCTTCCACTCCACAAACTTGAACGGACCGGTGCCGACCGCCTTGGTCGGATCGTTAGCTGCGGTTGGCTCGGCGATGTTGAGAAATTCGAAGAAGTCGAACGCAAGCGGACGCGGCTTGTCAGACTTGAAAATGACCGTGTACTTATCCGGTGTCTCGATGGAGGTCCACCACTTGGCCTCGTCGAGTTGCGTGTTCGGCAGATCGCGCGCACGCTCACTATTGAACTTGACTGCTTCGGCATTGAACTCTGCGCCATTGTGGAACTGAACACCTTTGCGCAGATTGAACTTGATGGTGGTGAAGTCCGACGAAATGTCCCAGCTCTCCGCCAGCATCGGCTTGACGTTGTGGTTGATGTCGTACTCGGTGAGGCGGTCGTACACCGTGTAGTAGACGTCGCCCAGGCGGAAGTGCGGATCGAGGCGATTGACGTCGGCCTGCGCGCCGTACCGTAGCGTGCCGCCGGACTTCGGCTGCGGCGTTGCGCCGGCCGCCGCGGCAGGCGCCGACGTGGTATTGGACGCCGAGGAGACGGTGGCCGAGCCTGAGGTCGCGGGCGCCGCCGGGGCGCAGGCGGCGAGAACCACCGTGCCCAGTCCCGAGGCGATCCACCCCAGTGCCGCGCGACGGCTCAGCCTGACCGTTTCGAGTTCGTTGGGCATAGGCCTTTCAGGATATACGATCGCCAATATCACGCGGAAGAGCCCGCGCGGCGGCGGCTACACCCCCACGACCACGCGGTCTTGCACGACGCGGAACTGTTCGAGTGCGGCGTAGTTCGGTTCAGCGCCATGCCCGGGCACGTTCGGCGGACTGACCGTCCCATCCGCGTTGACTCGCAGCGTGTGCAGGTAGATCTTGCCCCACATCGGATCCACCGAGTCGCGATAGAACTCCAGGATCAGCCCGTTGGCAATCGCCGACACCAGGTGAATGTGAATGTCCTGCGAACCATGTGGCGCCACGTCAAGGTCGTGCGCTTGCGCAAGCGCGGCCACTTTCATCCACTCCGTTACGCCGCCGAGCACTTTGGCGTCCGCATTGAGAATCGCCGCCGATTGGTGCTCGATGAGATCACGGAATCCATATCGGGTGTATTCGTTTTCGCCGGTGGCGATTGGGATGGTGGTCTTGTCGGCCAGCCGGCGCATGCCTTCGTAGTCGTCTGGAGCCACCGGTTCCTCGAACCAGAAGATGTCATACTCCTCGATGCGCTCGGCGAACTGGATCGCTTCGTACGCGCGGTAGGCACAGTTGGCATCCACCAGCAGCTTGACGTCCGGCCCGATAGCCTCGCGCACCGCCTTTACGCGTTCGACATCCTCGCGCATTGGCACGCCGCCGACTTTCATCTTGATCGCCCGGGCGCCCAGGCGCACGTTGGTCTCCATTTCATCCTGGAGCTCGCGTAAGCCTTTGCCTTCCTCGTAATAACCACCGGCGATGTACGTCGGCATGCGATCGCGGAAGCCACCCAGCAGCTTGTACAGCGGCAGCCCGGCGACTTTCGCGCGGATGTCCCACAGGCCGATGTCGAGCGCGCTGATCGCGCGCGTGGTGAGTCCGCGGCGCCCCATGATCTTGGGCACCCACATCTTGTGCCACAAGCGTTCGACGTCGATTGGGTCTTCGCCGAGCAGCTCGTGCTTGAGCATCTCGATGGTTGCCTGACCTACCAGGCCGCTACCGCCAAGGCCAATCCCCGTGATGCCCTCGTCCGTTTCGATGCGCACCACACCAAGTCCCGAATGCGTGTACGTATGCTTGCCATTGCGAATAGGCACATGCCGCGGCCAGCGGAATTCGTCGGTAGAAATAGCCGTGATTTTCATGCAAACCTCCTCAGAGTGACGGGCGACCGCTTCGCTCCGCCCGTAACGTAGTTTCTCCAATGGTCGGGTCTATCCAGTTCCCCGCGGACCTCGGTGTGGCCATTCGCCCGAGGTGACCTCCCTCCGTGGTGCGACGCGGGATGCGCTCATGCGGTGGCCTTCGTCGGATCAATCCACCATTCGGCTTCGCGCAGCGAGCCCCAGGTCGCGGGGAATCCTTGTATGCGTTTGTGCACCAGGAAGTTGCCGGGTTCGAACCAGATATACCCAAACCATGCCGATTCGTACATGAGCTTCTGCGCCTGCACGAAGAGCGCCTGACGTTTGGCCGTGTCGTACTCCGCATCGGCCTGGTGGAGCGTATCCAACAATCCTGGCACATGCGCCCGGTGGTAGGCGGAGTTCCCCCCTTCGGCCCAGGTCACCAACAAATCATCTGTCGGGTCAACCGCCACTCCCGACTGCCGCGACGCCATGAGAAAGTCGTTTTGAATGCGGACCTTCTCACCCCAGGCCACCCGCTCGACCACATCGAGGTTCAGCTTGATGCCCAGCTTGTCCACCATCTGCTGGATCATCTGCGCCTGCTGCACGTCTTGCTCGCGGTTGTGCACCGTGAAGCGGACCTCGAGCGGCGTGGTCACGCCAGAATCCTGGAGCTTCTGGCGCGCCTTGTCCATGTCGAACTCGTAGTACGGCACCGTCGCGTCGTATCCGATGGCGCCAGGCACGAACTCGTAGGGGAGTGGGAAGCCAAACCCACCTCCGACGGCCTTGGCAATCGCGTCTCGGTCAACCGCGTAGTGGATCGCCTGGCGGAGGTTCAGGTTGTCCTGGAAGGGTGGCTTGAGCGAATTGAAGAAGTACTGCCGCTTGTTTCCGCTAAATGGCGACTCGGTATACATCGCGTGCGGAATCTGTTTTGCAGCCGGCACGTCACGGCCGAGGACGTTCATGGCGAAGTCGGAGGTGCCGGCGCGCATCTCGTTGAATTGCGTTGTGGCTTCGATGACCACGCGATAGGTGATTCCGTCAAGATACGGCAGCGGTTTGCTGTCGGCCCCGGTACGCCAGTAATTCTCGTTGCGCTTGACCACCAGCTTGTCGCCCGAGGCGAAGCTCACAAATTGAAACGGTCCGGTGCCAACCGGATTCAATGCCAGCCACTCTTCGCCGTTATCGTCGGCGGCCTTCTTCGACACGATGCCGGTGTTGTTGCCTTGCGGAGCCGAGTCGCTCAGATTCGCCAGCACCGCTGCACTTGCGCGTGTGAGGTTCAACTGAACAGTAAGCGGATCGAGCACGGTCGACGGATTGTTCGCGTCAACTGCGCTGAGGTAGTTGGTCGCAAAACTCTTCGGATTCTGAACCATACGATTGAAATTCCACGCCACCACGTCAGCGGTCAGGTCTGAGCCGTCGTGGAACTTCACGCCATCGCGCAGGTGGAAGACGATTCGATCCGGATAGGTTTCCCAGGCGTGTGCAAGCGCCGGCTGCACGCCGTAGGTGCCGTCTGCGCCGGGGCGCCAGGCCAACAAATTGTCGTAGCATGCGGCCGCGGTGGGTCCGCTGGCGTGAATGGGATCCATCGAGACGAAGTCGTTGGTCTGGAGCACCGTAGCCTGGCCGCCGCGCTTTACTGCAGTGCTGGCTGTGGGCGCCGCCGCTGAAGTAGCTGCGGCCACAACTGGAGGAGGCGTGGCCTGGACCGGCACGATGGGCGCCACGGTCGCGGGTGCTCCAGGCGTAGCCGAGGCCACCGGCGCACTTGGACGGCACGCCAGCAGCAGTCCGCCCACGCCGCCGAGGCCAATCAATCGCAGAACATTCCGACGTGAGCGCATCATGCTTGTGCCACACCCTTCTTTATCACCGCGAAGAGGTTCACAAAGGATCGTCCCTGGAGTATTTGCGTCACTGCGTCGAGCACTCGGCACCATCGCCTCCGGGAGGGGAAAACTCGCGGAGGAAAACCGGGAATGATCCTTTGATAGATCTCCTAATACGATCATTGTCTCTTGCGCGAAGCGAGTCTTGGGTCCATCGCGCGACGCAGGCCGTCGCCGACGAAGTTGAATGCCAATACGGTGGCGAAAATCGCCGCGCCCGAAGTCAGTCCAATCCAGGGCGCCACCTCCAGGTACTGGGATCCGGTTCGCAGCATAGCGCCCCAGCTTGGCGTCGGTGGTTGAACGCCGACTCCAAGAAAGGACAGCGCCGCTTCCGTCACGATGGCCGTTCCCATCAGCAGGGTCGCCTGGACCACAATCGGGGCGGTCACGTTCGGCCAGATGTGGCGACGCATGATCTGCACTGGAGTCGCTCCGCACGCGCGCGCAGCCGAAACATATTCCCGTTCGCGGACCGACAACGTCTGGCCCCGCGTCAGTCGCGCAATACCTGGAGTTGCCACGAAACCAATCGCCAGCATGGCATTTGCAACGCTGGGACCAAGCGCGGCGGTAATCGCCAGCGCCAGAATAAGATTCGGAAATGCCTGCACCGCGTCGACAATGCGCATGAGGATGTCGTCCGCCAGACCACCGCGGTAGCCGGCTGAGAGTCCCAGGCTCACGCCAATGCTGATTGCCAGACCGACAGCGATCAGGCCAACCTCCAACGAGACCCGACTGCCGAAGATGATGCGCGACAACACGTCGCGACCCAGATCATCGGTGCCGAGTACATGCGCCGCCGAAGGCGGATCGGTGATCGCCAGATAATCCTGTTCGTTCGGGTCGTATGGCGCGATGATTGGTGCAGCGAGCGCGCACACGACCACGACTGCCGTGATGGCGAGACCGGCTCCGGCCAGACGAGTTTCGAAAAATGGCGAGGTCCGCACGCGCCGCAGCACGAGTCCGATCCGTGGAATCGCGAGCGCTTCCGGAGTTGCGGCGATCGCGCGTGACATCAGCTGAAACGCACCCGCGGGTCCACGTACGCATACGCGACATCGGTCACCAAATTGGCAATCAGCACTGACAGCGTAAGGATGACGACCGCGCCCTGAAGCACTGGATAATCGCGAAAGAAGATGGCGTCGACCGCCGCCCGCCCGACTCCAGGAATCGCGAACACCGTCTCGGTAATAGCGGCGCCGGATACCAGGCTACCGACCTGTAAACCGATGACGGTGATAATCGGAATCATGGCGTTCTTGAGCGCATGTCGCGCCACGACCGACCGGTCGCGTAAGCCCTTCGCCCGTGCGGTGGTGACATAGTCCTGCTCCAGGACTTCCATCAACGCCGATCGCCCTTGACGCATGATGACCGCCGCCGAATGCGTGCCCAGGACGATCGCCGGCATGATCATCCCACGTACGCTCAACCAGGGATCGTCGAGAGGTGATGTGAAGCCGCTGGGCGGCAGCCAGCGCAGCAGGACCCCAAAGACATAGACCAGGAGCAGTGCTTGCCAGAAGCTAGGGATGGCCACGCCGCCCATTGCCAGAACCGCGCCGATCGAATCGAACGCAGTACCGGGTCGCAGCGCGGAAACGATGGCGACCGAGAGGCCCAGGAGCAGGCCCACAAGTAAGCCCGCGGTTCCGAGATAGAGGGTCACGGGAACTCGCGCGAGCAGCACCGCGCTCACAGGTTCACTGGTGCGGATTGAATGGCCGAGATCGCCATGGAGGATGCGTCCCAACCAACTCAGGTACTGCTGGTACAGCGGCTGATCGAGGCCCAGATCGTGGCGGAGCGCGAGATACGTCTGCTGGTTACCGGCGTTTTCGCCGAGCATTGCCACCGCGGGATCGCCGGGCAGGATGTAGAGCAGGGCAAACGTCAGTATCGACACGAGCACCAGCACCGGCACCATGCTGACAATTCGCCGCGCAATATAGGCGCTCACCCCAGTTCACGATGCTACTCCCTCACCGCCAGTCATGAGACCTATCTTTCTGGTTTGTAGCGTTTGACCAGGGTGCTAGCGCTCGGCAGTTTGAAGTCAGACCGCCATACGCAGTTGGAGGGAAATTCCATCCTTTTAAAGAGAAGCAGAATCACTCTAGAGGGAGGAGCTGTGGACCTTCCGGTGTGTCGCGCACTTCCCAGCCCTCCGCGGCGATCTGGTCGCGCAGTTGGTCCGCCGCGGTCCAATCACCTCGTGCGCGGGCCGCGGTGCGTTCGGCGACCAACGCCTCAATGGCCGCGGTGGGTTGCGCCAACGGTGCGGATGCGCTGGCTTCCGCCGCCTGCTGCGCAGCTTCCCATACGGAGTCCGGGATCCCATCGTGCGACGCAGGTGTCCGCATCAGGCCCAGCGCATCGAATGGGACCGAGACGCCAGCCTCAAAGCGGCGAGATCGACCACCACTCATCCAGGTGACGCTCCCTTGACCGAGGACCTGGACGTTGCCGCCGGGAAAATCCAGGAACGCCGCGGTGTGTTCGTCAATGCCCATCACGTCCGCCTCGGAGGGAAGCATCGCGAGCAATCGTTCGAATCGGTCGCCGCCCATGTAGCTGTGGCTGGTATCCAGCTCGGCGCCGCCCTCGCGGTTATTCCAGTGCGGTACGACCGCGACCCGTCGCCCGAACGGCCCGAGCAGATCCAGCCCCGGTTGCCAGTGCAGGTCCTGCCCTACCTTATAGATCTCGTACACCGGCAGCGCGTACGCGCTGGTTGCAATCGCAGCGGCGCTGGCGAGCACCAGCGCGGCTCCCAGCCGATGTCGAGCCAGCACGATGCGCCAGGCCAGACTCTCTGAGAGCTGACGAACGGTGTACGTCGGGCTGCCCGGTCCCAGCATGATGTAGTTGGAGGTCAACAGGGGCGACACGACGTGCGGCTCGTCGGGGCTCTCTGGTGTGCCGCGTCTGCGCGCCGGCACAACGTGCGGCTCGAACTGGAAGCGGTGGCGTAGAAAGTCGGCCAGGCGACCGGCGACGCGCGGAGAGTTCGGCTCGAACCCGGCCGGCGTCTCGAGGACACAGGCGCGTACGGGCGGTGTGATTCGATCCAGCGCCGCTGCATGGGCGCGGCGTGCGACGGGCGCCGCTTCGCCCGATCCGAACAGGACAATCGGGCCGGGCACCGTCTCGAGTGAAGGTAGCCCCGTCACGGTCTGACTGTATAGGATGCACCGCGCATGAGTACTCCCGCAGCCGCGCACAGCGGTCCGATCGCTCTGGTCGGTTCGGGAGAGTACCTGCCGCAGATGGAGGACGTCGACCGCGAGCTGCTGGCCCAGGTCGGCGGCGCTTCGGCCAACGCCGTCGTGCTCCCGACAGCCTCAGGCCTCGAGCAACCAGGCAGTCCGCGCCGCTGGGCCGAGATGGGCGTTCGGCACTTCACGCGACTCGGCACACGCGTGAACGCGGTGAACATTCTCACCCGCGAGGACGCCTTCGACCCCCGCTGGCGGTCACTCCTGGAGTCGGCCGACCTGATCTATTTCTCCGGCGGCAGTCCACGGCATGTCGTCGACACGTTGGTGGACACGCCAGCCTGGGAGCTGATTCGTGCACGCCATTCCGCCGGCGCGGTGCTGGCTGGCTGCAGCGCCGGGGCGATGGCCTTTGGCCGTCTGACGCTTCAGCCGCGCGCGCTGTGGGGCTCCAACGGGAAACCGCGGACCGAGATCTGGTATCCCGCGCTGGGTGTGCTGCCCGGCATCATTGCGTTGCCCCACTTCGATCGGTGGATTGCCCGCATGAGCAACGCAACGTTGAAGGACCTCGCCGCGTCGCTGCCGCCAGATGTGGCGCTCGTTGGTGTCGACGAGGATACCGCGTTGGTCAGCCTCGACGGGTACGCCACGTGGCGGGTGATGGGGCGTCAGACCGTTTCGCTGATCGATCCGGAGCGGGGACCAGTTCGCTATACGGCCGGAGCGAGTCTCGACCTCAGCGGTAGCGTCGCGCCGATCTGAGATTCGGTGGACACCAGCCTCGCATTCGCGCTGCATGCTGCCGCGCTGGCGACTCCGTGGCTGGCCGGCCTGGCGGTGGCGTTCGCCAATTACGGCGTGTTCGTGCTGCCAGTTGCGCTCGTGCTGCTGGGGTGGCGCCGCCCCGAGCTGCGTCGAGCGGTAGCCACGGGCATCATCGCGGGCGGAGTCGCGTTCGGTTTGGGTCTCGTCCTCGAACGAGTCCTCAGTCGCCCAAGACCGTTCGTCGAACTCGCATTCGAGCCACTTCTACCGCACGCGGCCGATTCGTCGTTCCCGAGCGATCACACGCTGGTGGGCGTGGCGCTGGTCGGGGCGCTGGCGTTCGCGCGGCCGCGCATTGGGCTCTGGCTCCTGGCGTGGGCACTCCTCGTGGGCATCGCACGAGTGGTGGCCGGCCTCCACTTCGCGACCGACATTATCGGCAGCGCGTTGCTGGCGCTGGCGATCGACGCCCTCGTTTGGGTCGTGCTCCGTCGCGCGTGGCACTGACCTTGCAGTCACCGGAACTCCACAGATGGCCGCCATTGTGCTGGTGGAGGACGACCCCGCCATCGCGCGCTCGGTTTCGCGCATCCTCGAAACCAACGGATATCAGGTGAGCACCGCGGAAAACGCCGCCGATGCCAGGACCATGCTCAGCCATTTCCGTCCCGAGCTGATCATGCTCGACCTGATGTTGCCTGACGGGGATGGGCTCGTCCTGTTGCCAGCCCTGCGCGCGCTCACCGATGCGCCGATCATCATCTGCAGCTCGCGCCAGCGCCAGCTCGATCGCGTCCTCGGACTGCGCCTCGGCGCCGACGATTTCCTTGCCAAGCCGTTCGACATTGACGAGCTCGAGGCGCGCGTCGAAGCCGTCTTACGTCGCGCGTCGCACCCTCGCCTGAAGGCTCCCGAGCCTCAAGCACAGATCCACGTAGGCGACCTGCTGATTTCGCAGTCGCACGGCACGGTCACGCTTGGCGGCGCCAAGGTTCATCTCACGCCCACCGAGTTCCACCTGCTGGTTGCCCTGGCCAGCCGGCCGCAGGAGCTCCTCTCGCGTGAGGAGCTGGGTCACATCGTGTGGGGCGACGCGGACTATGGGACTGGCCACCTGATCGACGTGCACATGTGGCGGCTGCGTCTCAAGCTGCGCCGCGCCTCACCGTCGCCGTCTCTGGAAACCGTGCGCGGCCGAGGCTACCGGCTCGCCTTCTTGGAAGAGGGCAACGGCCCGTAACCCGATTGCCCCAGAACCGTAACCGTTGATCGGCGCTACTTGCGGCCGGGCTTCGTAACATAGTTTTGCTCATCGCCGCGATGCGGGGCCGTCCGGTCCGACCCTGCGCCTGAGCGGCGGTGCACGGAACCTGACCGAGGCACCGCCGCTCAGGCGCGACACGACGGCTCCACGTTGTTGGTGGTCGGCGATGAGCAATTTCTATTTGCCGCCTCCCATCGGCTATGGTTGAGAGCGCGCTCGTGCTCCCGCGGTCGACATTGGGCCAACTACTCGGCGTGTTGCTTGCGGCGCTGCTCCTCTTGAGCACGCCGGTTGGCGCGGGCCAGGGCATTCACTCGAGTGTGTTGCTGCATCCGATCCTGCCGCACGTCCATCTGCTGGACGGTCGCGTCATGACCGACGCCCAACTTGCCGCGGCACTGTCGGCCCGCGCCGGTGATCAGCTGCAAACTCCACCGCCTGGCACCACAGCGCTTGGCGCGGGCAGCGGCGCCGATACCGCCGACCTCGGGCTGGCCATCGGCCCGACACCACCTGGCGCGAGCCTCACAGCCGTCGACCTCTCACAGCGGGGTCGCGTCGCGTTCGGGGACTTGGCTCTCGCAGCGCAGTTCCGCGACGCCCCTCAAGACCCGCCACCTGACACCCCTTTCGCCTGAACTCACGCAACACAATCGTTACATAGGCGAAAGGACAATGCGATCGATGCTCTCGATACGTCATGTACTAACCGTGAGCGCGGCGACGCTGTTGAGCCTCGCCGGCTCGGTGGGCACTGTTTCCGCCCACTCGTATCCGCAAACCATGGATCCCGCGCCGAACGCGCGGCTGGACTCTGCTCCAGCGCACGTGGGCATTACCTATGACTCGAATATCGTCCAGAGCGGCACCTCGCTGGTGTTGCTTGACTCCACCGACGCACCGGTTCCAGTCCAGCCCGAGGCATCCTCGGGGCGTCAGTCGTCGGTGCAACCGACATCGGATCTGGCCCCTGGACCGTACACCGTTGCCTGGACCAGCCTATCGGCCGATGATGGCCACACCGCCCAGGGCTTCTACTCGTTCGTCTTGAACGGCGGTCCGGTCGGAATTATCGAAGGAACCGCGAACCAGGTGGAGCCCGCCGCCGACCTGATGGCGACACTCACCGTTACTTCGGCGCCTGATGGTTCCAGCCTGCTCCGAGCCGACCTCAACAACACCGCGGGCGTCGAGCGAGTGCGCATCCAGTTGTCGCGACCGGACCTCGGTACCGATCTGCTCGATACCCAGCCCAGCGGCGACGGTGGTTGGGTGCTCAATGGCAACGAGGTAGCCATCCCGGGCGCATGGCATGCGCAGGTCATCGTGCGGCGCACCAATGTGGTCGACGATGCCAAAGGCGATTTCGACTTTACCGTCGATACGGTGTCCGGTGCACCGGCATTCGCGTCAGCAAGCGCTGTCGCACCTCACTGAAAGGCCCAATGAAGTCACTCCCTTATGTACCAACGGTGGTGTCTACGGTCCTGGCGTTGTCGGGAATGTTCGCATTCGGCGCGCCAGTTGCATCGGCCCACGCGCAGTACGCTGGCTCCACACCTGGCGCAGGCAGCACGGTCTCAGCCGCTCCGAGCGTGCTGCAGATCACGTACACGCAGGAGCTCTCGGACATTCACATCTCGATCACCGGTCCACATGGCGGTGAGGTCACAACGGCACCTGCCAAATTCGATCTGGAAAACCGCCATCAAGCGAGCGTGCCGATGAGCGATGACGGACCGGGCACCTACACGGTGTTGTGGCACAACGTGTCGGGCGATGACGGCGACCCGAATGACGGACAGTTTGTGTTCACCGTCGCCGGCGCGGCCCCCGCCGCAACAACACCGACTCCGATGCCGAGCACTACCACCACCGCGCCGGTAACGACCGCGCCTGCTCAGACGGCAGCGGCGACGGGGCCCGCCTGCGTCGACAACGGCGTCAAGACTCCAGGCATCAACGACTCTCGCGCTGATACGTATTGCAAACGACAGGCACTTCGCCAGAAATACTACGGGCAGATCGACGTGGCCAGCTTCAACGCCGCGTTGGCTGACGGCGAAGGTCTGGAATCTGCACTCTCCGATGCGATGGCCGACTTCCAGATGGAACAGGCCCAAAAGTCTCACTAGGTTCCGGGGTTCATCGAAATAATGAAATCAGTCATTCGCGCATCATCGGTGGCAGTGGTGCTGTTGCTGGTGCTCCTGGTGCTGCCTGGCAGCGCGCTGGCGCACGAGCGGCGAACTATCGCCAACGGTAAATATGACGTCGTCGTCGGCTGGGATGTGGAGCCGACCTACGCCGACATGCAAAACGGCGCCAGCATTCGGATCATGCAGGCTGGCACGACCACACCGGTCACCGGTGCTGACAAGACCCTGAAGCTCAATATCCGCCAGGGTGCCAGCACCAAACAGTTTTCGCTGCGCGCGGTCTTTGGGCAGGACGGCTACTACATCGCCGATATCGTGCCCACCCGCGTCGGCGACTATCAGTGGATCTTCACCGGCACCATCAATGGTGACGAGGTGAACGAGACGTTTGATACTGCCGATGGCAAGTTCGATGCAGTTGCGGCGCCGTCGGCATTGCAATTCCCGCTGGCGTTGCCGGATCCGGCACAGAGTGGCGCCGACGTGCAGGCGGCGCAAGCGGATGCGCAAAGCGCGCGCACGCTGGCGTACGTTGGCATCGCGGTGGGCGTGCTCGGATTATTGGTCGGCGCAAGCGCCTGGCTGATCCGCCCGCGCATAACGACGCCAACTCCAGCCGGCGCCACGCGTACCGCGAGTCAAAGCCACCGCGCCTGACGCGCAGGCCCTCCGGAGTTTCAGTTCGCCGGAGGGTCCTGCCTCGGTAGGCGCCGCGCCCCGAGGCTTAGACCCGGGCGGCTCACGCCGCCGGTACGGATCTCAGCCCGCGAGAGGCGGAGACTGTCATCCAGAGCCGTGCGAGTACCGCCAAAACCAGCACCAGCTCGATGAACTTGGAAAAGTAGCCAAGGTAGCCCATTGGATTTGGTGCGCCGAGGCGGAGCCAGCCGGCAAACACGAGCGCGACGTACACGAGAAAGGCAACTTCCACCAGCCAGCGCCAGCTGCCAATTCGCGGTGCGACAAACCACAGCACCAGGACCAGCACGACGTAGCCCACCAGGTTCAGCGCGAACAGCTGATTCAGCGGCAGTGGCAGCGGGGGTGGTCCGCCTCCGCCGCCTGGCGGTGGTGGTGCGCCCGGGGGCGGCCCGAGCCGGCCAAAGACGTTGCCTCGAAACAGGATGTAGTCGAGGCTGAAATGCAGAACTCCATCAGCCAGTGCCAGAAGCGTAATGAGCCCAGCGAGGAGCCCGAGGTTCCGATCTGTGGATCTGACCATCTCAGGCCAGTCTAAGGAGTGAGCCTGAAGCCTGTCGCGAAAGTCGCCACTCGTGATGCCCACGAGGTCCAGGATCCTTCCTGGTTGCGGATTTGCTAGCGCAGCGCTTCTTGCAGCGGCGCTGGCTCCAGAAACAGCTCGTCGACGTAGCACCAGCCCCAGTCTTCGCCTGGCTCGAAGGACTGCATCAACGCCTCGTGGGTCTGGTGATAGTGCGCGGTGGCATGTTTGTTCGGAGAGTTGTCACAGCAGCCGACGTGGCCGCAGCCCAGGCACAGGCGCAGGTGCACCCACGTACTACCGATGCGCAGGCACTCCTCGCATCCGTCCGGGGTCCTGGCGCGGACATCGTGAACCTGGTCGAGATGCGTGCACTCAGCCACTGAGGGCATCCTAACGCACTTCCGCCACGTGACCGTCGGATTTCACGCAGCCGCCGGCCGATAGGCGGCCAGGATCACGCCGGCAGGGGTCATCGAGGACTCGATCAAGTCCATGTCCATCGGAGCTGCCCCACCCTCGGTGAATAGCCGACGCCCCGCACCCAGCACGAGCGGGTGGATGCACAGCACAAACTCATCCACGAGATTGCGCTTCGTAAGCGAGCGAACCAGCACGCCACTGCCGAACACCACGAGGTTTTCCTCGACGTCGTCCTTGAGCCTGGCCACCGCATCCGCGGCGTCGCCCTTCAGCAGCACGGAGTTCTGCCATGGCAGCGGTTCTTGCAAAGTCGTTGAGGCGACGTACTTGCGAACCTGGTTCAGAGCGTCGGTAAACGGGTTGGGCGCCTGCTTCGGCCAGAAGTCCGCGAAGCGCACATACGTGGTCCGACCAGCCAGCAGGGACCAGTTGCTGCTCATGTGAGCGCCCATGAACTCCTGCATCCGGGGATCCTGGCGGCGGGCGGCCCAACCGCCTTGCGTGAAGCCGTCGCGCGGATCCTCATCTGGGTGGCCGGGTGACTGCATCACGCCGTCCAGCGTGAGATGTTCGATTGCAATGACTTTGCCCATACAGTGCCTCTGCCTAGAAGGTGGTTTCACTCCATAGACAATCGACAACGTGGCAAATCGACAGCTTGTAGCCCGCCCTGAGTCCTACAGCAGGAGAAGGCTCTGTCTCATTTACTGTGTAAACAGTCCGAAGGCTAGCCTCAAGGCCGCTCTACACGAGTGGCCCCGTCACTCTCGGGTCAAGCTCCGGATGCTTCACGAACCCGCGGCGCAGCTGCTCGGTCGCCTCCAGCCAATCCGCGTCCTGTGGGAGAAACACGCCGCCAGCGCGAGCGCCCATGACGTCAGGATCGTCCACGCCCGGCGGGATCAATCCCTGGTCCGCCAGCGCATGCGCGGCCATCAGCAGCCGACGCCGCACGCGGATGATCATCATGTCACTGGAGGCAAGGTGCTCACTGCTGCGGTCATACAGCGGACCTTCGCTTTCGGTGATCGCTTGGTCTTGCAGGTGTATGCCCTGGATGCCAGTGAAGTCGTCCATGCCGGAGTTGTGGCGCTGCTTTTCACGATCGATCATGTAGTCGTTGCTGGCATTTGCCGTCAGACGGAAGCGACCGAACCAATCCGTGGAATTGGGCACCATGCGGTTCCATGGACCGGCCGGTGCGGTGCCTTCGTTGGCACGGTTCAGCGAGGCCGAGCGCTCCGCATCCGGTGGCGGCAACCGGCGGAACTTTGGACCTGCCATGTAGAACATGGTGTGGGTGTCATCCATTGGCACCCAGCCGCGCGCTGTGACCTTGTGACCCAATAATCCTTGCGGCGGCATGGTCCAGAACGGAAACAGGAAGTTGGCGACGCGCCAGTAGCGGCGTCCGTCGTCGGTATCGCGATAGGCGCCGTACATCGTGCCGAAATCGGTGTCCACCACCGAGTAGCGCGGCGCGCGGTCCGCCAGCATGTAGTAGGAAAAGGTGCCCGGCTGCTGGGTGCTGACGTCCATCGAGCCTGCGTGCAGGAAGGAAAAGTGGCTGGTGTCGATATCGCCCTCGAGAGCCTGGAACCAGTTGCACTCACGCTGGATGGCCGTAACCTGCCATTCGCCATCTGGCAGCATGTTGCCTTCGAGGCTCGGCAGCGGTGGTGGCGACTGTCTTGCGCCCATATAGGCCCAGATGATCCCGTTGCGTTCCTGTGTGGGATAGGCGACCGCCTTGACCTTGTGCTTGAAATCCGACTCGGCAGGCTCGTTCGGCATGTCCGTGCAGGTGCCGTCGGCGGCGAACTTCCAGCCGTGATATACGCAGCGCAGGCCTGGATCAAGTTCTTCGTTGCGCCCGAAAAACAGGCTCGCTCCGCGGTGTGGGCAGTTGTTCTGGAGCAGACCAACTTTGCCGTTGGTATCGCGGAAGGCGATCAGCTGCTCGCCGAGCAGCATGATGCGCAGCGGGTCGCTGTCAGGAGCTGCGAGCTCGGATGAGAGGGCGGCCGGAATCCAGTACTCGCGCATGAGCGCGCCCATAAGCGTGCCCGGGCCAACCCGACACAGCGTTTCGTTCTCTTCCCTGGTTAGCATGTTTTTCCTCCTGGCGACATTTCACATCGGTGATGAACTAGTCCCGTACGGATCCACTCCGTAGGGCACTTCTCCCATGGGGCGACACTGTCGTGTGATGAGGCATCCGGTCCAGTGGGAATACCAAACCCGTGAGGGGAATGCACTCAGTTGTGCCCAGACTGGAGCGCCTGCTCGAACTCTGCCCGAATTTGGTCGCCACCCTGGCCTCGCCAATCGGCGACCAGCTGGTCGTAACTCGACATCTCGCTTCTTCCAAAGATGATAGCCATCAGGTCGTCACCCATTTTCTGGTTCAGCGAAGCCGCGCGCTGCGCGTTGGTCTGTGAGTACAGGCCCACGACCGGATTCGGGATACCCATCCCCTGAATCGGCGCGACGTCTTTCGAGATCACCCGCGCATAGTCTGCCGAGCTGGCGTCGTACAGCACACTGGGTGCCGCGCCCACGTTGGGCCAGGGAATGAACAGGTCTGTCTGGCCTTTGGCCGAGATGACCGGGTTATGGTTCTGGTCGAAGTCGAATTCGACGCCTTCGACGCCATACCACATCGTGAGGTATTCCTGCGTCCCGAAGGGCGCAGACACGTAGTTCAAGAGGCCGAGCAGTTTGGCAGCTTGGTCGGCGGTCGTCTTGCGCAGCACGGTGAGCAGGTTGGCGCCCGTACCGAGGTGGTGGACCGGCTTGCTGGATGGCTTGGCCGGAAATGGCGCGACGGCGCGCATGGAAAAGTTCCTGTCTTGCGCATTGGCGCGGTTCCAGACGACGTCGCCGATAATCAGACCGTTCGCCCACAGCGCGTACTTGCCCGCGTAGAAGTTCTGCGCCGCCTGGTTCACGCTCATCGTCGGCGAGTCCGGGTGAATGACCCCGGCGTCCCAGAGCTGTCGAACGTAGGCAATCGCGGCTTGGAATTCGTCGGTCTCCCAATCTTTGGTGAGTTTGCCGCCGGCGGAACGCCAGACGTTCGGTGCACCGAATGACTCCAGAAAGTAGGTGGCGATGGCCGGAAGCCCGTTGGTTGGCGCGCCGCTGGTAGAGCCAAGACCCCACTGCGAACCGCCACCGGATAACTGCTTCATGGCTTTGAGAAAATCGTCGGTGCTGGGAAAATTGATGCCACCGACTGGCTCCAACAGGGTGCCTTTGCCAAACATGATCGAATTGCTGATGCTGTGGCGGACCGATGGAACCGCGAAGATCCGGTTGTTGAACACCGCGTTACGCCAGGCATATGGCGGCAGGTTTGCCAGATTCGGGAATTGCTTGACCGCGTCGCCGCTGACAAGCGGCGTTAGGTCCGTGCATTGCGACTGCAGGAACTCCGGGAGGTTGGCGATGCCAAGTCCGTTGCCCGCCCCGAGGCTCAGCAGGTCCGGCAGTGAGCTGGCGCCACCGGCGATGATCGTGTTGAGCTTGGTGGGATAGTCCGCCAGCTGTGTCAACGGGAGTTTGACGTTGAAGCCGGTCTCCTGGTTGACGCGTTGCCATGCGGGGTTCTGCTCAGCCGGCGTCGGCGGCGCCTGAGTCGTGTACGTGACGGCGGTGACGTCTTCGCCGCTGCCCACCGGTTGCTGAACGGAGCGCGTTGGACTGCGCGGGTAGTTCAGATAGCCTGGTGGGACAAGACCGTCTGGGCTGTCGGGCAGGTCCGCGGGTGGCCCCTGGAAGGCGACATAGGTCGGCAGCGTGAGGCTGCTGGTGCCCGTTGGGCCCGCTGTTGCCGCAGGTGGCGCGGCAGGCGCCGCTGGCGTGCAAGCCTGCACCAGGAGCCCAAGCCCGCCGCCGCCCAGAGCCGTTCCAACTCCAACTGAGCGCAAAAACCCGCGCCGCCGCATCGCCGGCGAGATGGTACACGCCGCGACCGCGCGCGTTCACATAAGGCTAACGCAGGACCGCTGGATAGAACATTTGCAATAACCCACCATCCACCAGGATGTTCTCTCCTGTCACATACCTGGCGAGGTCCGACGCCAGAAACAGAATTACACTGGCGACGTCGTCTGCTTCACCCAGCCGACCAAGCGGAATGTGTCGCACGCGCTGGGCCCGCGACTCGGGGTCATCTGGCGGCCGTGGCTGGCCAGGATTGCGGGCGCGCCCGAAACCGGTATCGATCAGCCCTGGCGCCACCGAGTTCACGCGGATTCCATGCGGACCCCACTCCGCAGCCAATTGCCGAGTGAGCATGACCACGCCCGCCTTACTGGTGGCATAGTCGGATGTAAAGGGAAAGCCCGCAACGGCAGCCGACGAGGCGTTGTTGACCACGGCTCCGCCCGCGCGTGACAGCCATGGAAACGCTGCCTGACACACCAGCAGATGCGCGCGCAAGTTGACCGCCATCGTGTGGTCCCACCGCTCCAGCGTCATCTGATCGAGCGTGGTGGCGGGACCGCCAGGAATACCTGCGTTGTTTACGATGATGTTCAGGCCGCCAAAGGCGCGCGCAACAGACTCGACCGCCCGCCGCACCGCTGCCTCATCCGCCACGTCGGCTTGCACCGATATCGCGGAGCCACCCCCAGCGCGGATTTCGCCCGCGACCGCTTCGGCCGCCTCGCCGACGACGTCCACCACGCCGACGGCTGCCCCCTGTTCAGCGAAGAGCCGTGCAGTCGCGCGGCCGATTCCGCTTGCGCCGCCGGTGACAAGCGCCCATTTTCCCTCCAGCAGCCGCACGTCGCTCTCAGGCGTCGCCGGTGAGAGCGGGATCCAGCTCGGCGTGGTGGACGAACGCCTTCCGCAAATCCTCCGTCGCCGCGACCCAGTTGGCATCTTTTGGCAGGAAGACGCCGCCCGAGCGCACCCGATAAACCTCCGGATCGTCGACACCGGGTGGAGTCGTGCCTTGCTCCGCCAGCGCTCGGGCCGCGTCAATCAGTCGCCGCCGCACACGAATAATCATGACGTCGGTGGTGCCCAGCCGTTCGTTCTGGCGCTGGTAAATCGAGCCCATGCTCCACGTGATCGCGGCGTCCTGCATGGCCGCGCCGCCGGGAATGCCCGAATAGCCGGCGTGGCCTTCGTTGCGGCGCTGAATCTCACGGTCGAGGAAGAAGTCATTGGTTGGATTGGCTTTGGTCCGGAAGCGGCCATACCAGTCGGTGGTGTTGGGCAAAGTGGGGTTGCCGCCAAAGCGCTCGCCGCCGCCTAGCTGGACCTCCGGATCGTGTGCATTCATGAAAAATGACAGGGTGTGCTCGTCGTCCATTGGCACGCGGCAAATGCAGCTAATTTTGTACCCAAGCAGACCCGGGGCTGGCATGTCGTAGAACGGAAACAGGTAATAGGCCAACCGCCAGTAGTTGTAGCCTGGTGGACCGTCGCGATACGCGCCGTACAGTGCGCCACACTCGGTGTTGATCACCTCGAAGCGCGCTGTGCGATCGCGATACATGTAGTCGCGAAACGTGCCCTTTGGCATTTCATCCGGTTTGTAGGAGCCGCCATGCAGGAATCCGGCGTGCACCGTGTCGATGTCGCCCTCCAGCACCTGCAGCCAGTTGGACTCCTGTTGGGTGACGCGCACTGAAAGTCGCCGGTCGGAGCGCATGTTGGGCTCGAGGTCCGGCAGAGGCGGCGGCTCGATGCGTGGTCCCATATAGGTCCAGACAACGCCACCACGTTCCTGCGTTGGATATGCCACTGCCTTTACTTTCTGTTTGAAATCGGACTCCGCCGGCTCGTTCGGCATGTCCACGCATGTGCCGTCGGTCGAGAACTTCCAGCCGTGATACACGCAGCGCAGGCCACCTTCTTCGTTGCGGCCAAAGAACAGGCTGGCGCCCCGGTGGGGACAATTGTGTTGGAGCAGGCCAACATTGCCATTGCTGTCGCGGAAGGCGATCAACTTCTCACCGAGCAGCATCACGCGAACGGGGTCACTGTCCGGGTGCGGTAGCTCCGACGACGCCATCGCCGGAATCCAGTACTGGCGCATGAGGTTGCCCATTGGCGTCCCAGGGCCAACGCGACTGATCAGGTTGTTCTCTTCAACGCTCAACATGCCATTTCGCAGCGTAGCACCCCATCTGGGCATGACAAAGTCCTAGGATGAGGGGCGATGTTCCAGGACCTCCACGTTATCGACTTCCACGCCCATTTTCCCGTCAGAGGCGACGTCTCGACCTCACGCGGGGGCCCGCGTCACTACACGGCCGGCTCACCAGCCGCCGAACAGGCCGAGTACATGCGTGCGCAGGCCGAGCGCTATCGAGCCGCCTGGAGGCTGGCCTGGGACTTTCCACAACCTGAACCTGAACCTGAGGCGGGTGACGAGGCTGTCGATGCCATGGCTGACCGTTGGCTCGCCGAGCTCGATCGCCACGGCATCGATCGCATCGGCTTCGCCACCGGGGGTGGCAACGACACCCTTGCCAGGGCGGTGCGTCGTCATCCGCGGCGGTTCGTCGGCTTCGCCCACCACAATCCCTTTGCGCCGGGCGCCGCCACCGAGATGACTCGCGCGGTGACCGAGCTCGGGTTGCGCGGGCTCAAGATTCTCGCCCCGGCGCTGGAGCGCCGTATCGACGACCGCGAGCTGTACCCGTTGTGGCAAACCGTCGAAGAGCTGGCGGTGCCAGTGTTGATCCATTTTGGAATGCTGGGTGCGGGTGGCGGCATCTCGTGGAACGAACGCGACAACCCCGGCGCACTCGAGCAGGTCGCCCGCGACTTTCCGACCATCCAGTTCGTCATCCCGCACTTCGGCATCCAGTACGTCAAGGAGCTGCTGTTCCTGTGCTGGGCCTGCGAAAACGTGAACGTCGACACTTCAGGGTCCAACCAGTGGACGCGGTGGATGCCCTATCCGGTTTCGCTCGACGACCTGATTCGCAAGTTCTACGAGACCGTGGGACCAGATCGGATCCTGTTCGGCAGCGATTCGAGCTGGTTTCCGCGCGGCTTCAGCATCCGCTACTTGCAGGAGCAGATTCGCGCCTGCCGCTTCATGAACATGCCTGATCCAGCCTTGCGCAAGATCTTTGGCGAAAACGCGATTCGACTTTTTCGCCTCGGAGGCGAACAATGAGCCACATGACGACGCGCCGCCATCTCTTGAGTCTCACTATTGGTGCAGCCGCCGCTGGCCTGCTGTCGGCGTGCGCCGCCGGCTCGACCGCCAAACCTGCCGCGGCACCAACCACGCCTCCGGCCGCGGCGCCCACGACCGCCTCCGGCGCACAGCCGACCACCGCTGCCGCCGCGCCACAGCCAACCGCCGCTGCTGCCGCGGCTCCAACCACGCCGGCTCAGGCAGCTCCGGCCGCCGGCGGCCAGAAGGTCAGCATCGAGTACTGGCAGTACTTCTATCAGTCCAAACAGGACTTGATAAATTCCCTAATCCAGGATTTCCAAAAGCAAAATCCGAATATCGAGATCGTTCACAACAGCACAATTCCTTACGAACAGTTCCAGGAGAAGTTGGCCGCCGCGGCACCAGCCGGCCAGGGGCCGGACGTAGTCAATCTGTATTACGGCTGGCTCGGCAAATACACGCAGTCCGGCTATCTACAGGAACTGCCGATCGACGCGTTCCCGCCCGCTACGCTCGAGAAGGACTTCTTCCCGGTCGTGCAAGGCGCGAAGCTGCAAGGGAAGTATTGGGGCATTCCGACCGCGGTCCGCACCCTCGCCATGTTCTACAACAAGGATTTGCTGTCCGGGGCTGGACTGGATCCAAATAAACCGCCAGCCACCTGGGAGGAGTTCGTCGACACTGCCGTCAAAACCACCAAGCGTGGCTCGGACGGTACGCTCGAGACCGCCGGCTTCGCCTGGGGTCCAGACGGTCAGGGCCATCAGTGGTGGCGCGAGGCGCTGAATCGACAGAACGGTCTGCTGCCGATGTCCCAAGATCTGAAGAAGCTGAACTGGACTGACCCCAAGGGAGTGGAAGCGTTCACCTGGTGGACCGACCTGGTGACCAAGTACAAAGTTGGAGAGCAAGGCTTCTACACCGACGATCAAACCTCATTCAAGACAGGACATGCCGCGTTGCACATCGACGGCTCGTTCCGTCTGAGCACGTTCGCCTCGGACGCGCCAAACCTGAATTACGCGATCGCTCCGCTCCCGTCGCACAAGGACAAGGCGACGTACTCGTCGTTCTGGGTGAATTGCCTGACCAAGCGTGCCACCGGGCCGCGGCTGGATGCATCGATCAAGTGGCTGCAATATCTGACCACACCCGAGGTCATGCGCCAGTGGGTGGAGCAGGTCGGCGAATTGCCCGCCCGGACGTCCGTGGCCGCTGAAGCGAAATACGCCAACGATCCAAAGCTGGGACCCTTCTTGCAGTCCCTGGACTATGGCTATGCCACGTTCTTCGTCGACGAAGCATCGGATCGCCAGGCAGTGCTCGATGCAGTGAATGAGGTGCTGCTCAACAACACACCACCAGATCAGGCCGTCAAAGGCGCCGCCGACAAGGTGCAGGCCATGTTGGACGATTACTGGAAATCCGTCGGCGCGTGACTTCTGTTCTCTTGGCCGCATCACACTCCGTAGGTGGACTGTCCGTGGGTAGACACACTCCGTGGGTAGATGCAGCAATACTCCGCATAGTGCGCGAACGTCAATGACACTGTCCCAACGACGTGCTGTTACTGCGTATGTGCTGCTCGCCGTTCCGCTGGCGTTTTTCATCCTGATCCGCATCGTGCCCACGTTGTCGGCACTCCAGGTGGCGTTCTACCAGTGGGACATGTTGTCGGACAACCGGCCCTTCGTCGGCCTCGACAATTTCGAGCACTTGCCGTCCGACGGTGCGTTTCTGGCCGCCATGGGCAACACGCTGAAGTACCTCGTCCTCGGAGTTCCCAGCGGCCTGGTCCTCTCGTTGGCAATCGCGATGGCGCTGTCGCAAATCAAGCATCTGGCGGGCCTCTTCCGTACGGTATATTTCATTCCGTTCGTCACCAGTCTGGTAGCAGTGAGCTGGGTGTGGCGCTGGCTGTATCAACCACAGCGTGGCAGCCTCAACGTCCTGCTTGCCCTGGTAGGCATCCCACCGCAGCCGTTTTTGCAGAGCACGTCCCAAGCGTTGCCGTCCATCGTGGCGGTCAACGTCTGGCATGACCTGGGTTTCCAGATTGTGATCTTTCTGGCCGGCTTGAGCGCAATTCCCGAGCAATACTACGAGGCAGCCCGATTGGATGGCGCCGGCCGCTGGGACCTGTTTCGCCACATTACGCTGCCGCTCCTCAATCCGACAATTGTGTTTCTGGCCGTCACCAGCGCGATCAGCTCGCTACAGGTGTTCACGCAGGTGCAAAACATGTCGGCGCAGGGCACCGGCGGGCCGCTCAACAGCACGATCAGCCTGGTGCTGTACGTCTATCAGAAGGCCTTCGGCGGCGCCTATCAAATGGGCTACGCATCAGCCATGACAGTCGTGCTGTTCGCACTGATCCTGGTGGTGACGCTCGTTCAACTGCGCGTACTGTCACGGCGCTATGACTATTAGCGCGCCTACCCAACCGGAGGGAACCGCGTCCACGGTTGGAGTCGTCGACGTGCGCACTGGTAGCCCACATCGCGCGCGCCCAAACCTCGGGACGGCCGTTCTCTACATTGTCCTCACCATTATCGGCGTGGCGATGATCTTTCCATTCCTGTGGATGCTCGCGACCTCTTTTAAACATCCGCAGGACATCTACACCCTGTCGCTGATCCCAACTCAGGCCACCCTGGACAACTATGTCACCGCGCTGACGAAGTTCCCCTTCGCACGCTGGTTCGGCAACAGCGTGCTGGTCGCCTGTCTGACTACCCTGAGCGTTGCATTCTTCGATTCGCTCACCGGCTACGTGCTGGCCAAGCTGGAGTTCCCATTCAAAACGGTGATCTTTGTCGCAATCCTGTGCACGCTGATGGTGCCGACCGAGATGCTGATCATTCCCTGGTACATCATGTCCGTCGACTATCAGTGGACGGATTCGTATTGGGGCATCATCTTCCCTGGCGTGATGAGTGCCTTCGGCGTGTTCCTGATGCGTCAGTTCATGCAGACGGTGCCGAATGAGCTGCTCGACGCGGGCCGCATCGATGGTCTCGGCGAGTTCGGCCTGTACTGGCGGATTGCGCTCCCACTCGTGCGACCCGCGCTTGCGGCGCTTTGCGTCCTGACGTTTCTGGGCAACTGGAACGCGTTTCTCTGGCCGTTGATTGTGATACAGGATCCGTTGATGCGCACGCTGCCAGTCGGCCTGTCGCAGTTCTCCTATGGCGAAGCCGGCTCACGCTGGGAATTGATCATGACCGGCGCAAGTATCGCCACAGTGCCAGTTCTCGTCGTATTCGCGATCTTCCAACGCCAGATCATCCGTGGTGTCGCACTGACAGGTTTGAAGGGATGAGTCGCTTCCCCGATCCGACGTACGCGGAAACAATTCTTGGTCCGCAGTTCCGTGCATCCCAGAAGTGGTTGTACGAGCCGATGCTGGAGTCCAGCGAGGCGCATTTGTTGATGCTCGTCGAGCAAAACATCATGTCGCGTCAGCATGCGGCTCGTGTAGCGGCCGCGCTGGAGGACCTCTGGCGCCGCGGGAGTGATTCGTTCACCTACGCGCCCGAGGTGGAGGATCTGTTCTTTCAGATGGAGGCGTGCCTCCTGGAAGTTGCGGGTGAGGATGCTGGCGGCAACCTGCACCTGGCGCGCAGCCGCAATGATCTCGACGCGGCGATGGCGCGACTGACCGTTCGCCGTCTGCTACTCCAGGTGCACGTTGCCCTTGACGAGCTGCGTTCCACGCTGCTGCGCCTGATTTCTGAACACCTGCGCACGCTCATGCCAGGCCACACGCATACCCAGCCTGCGCAGCCCACCACGTTAGCGCACTACCTGGCGTCTACTGCCCAAGCACTCGAGCGTGACGCAGACAGAGTCCACGCGGCATATGCCTGTACAAATCGAGGTCCACTGGGCGCCGCGGCACTGACAACCACCGGGTTTCCGATCGACCGTGCGCTGACGGCCCTATTGCTCGGATTCGACGGTGTCGTAATCAACAGTTATGACGCAATCGGCGGCGTCGACTATGCCCTGGAGAGCCTCAATGCGATCGGCACCTGCGTGCTGGGGCTCTCTCGCTTGATTCACGACCTGCTGCAGTGGGCCACCCGCGAGTTCGGCGTGCTGCACATTGATGAGTCATTTCTCCAAATCAGCAGCATCATGCCGCAAAAGCGGAATCCCGTTGTGCTGGAGCATTTACGAGCGCGCATCGGCTGGGTGGTTGGAGATGTGCACACTGCCGAGACGCTCGTGCACTCCGCTGCGCTCGGCGACACCGTCGACGTGGAGGACGAATTCTACGAGCCGCTGTTCCGTGCGTTTGAACACGGCCTCGGCGTCTTGCGCTTGCTCGAGGCCGCCCTGCGCTCCTGCCGATTCGATGTGGAACTGATGGCGCGGCGCGCCGCCGACGGGTTCACCACCGCGACGGAATTGGCCGATACGCTGGTGCGCTGTGCCGGTCTGCCGTTCCGCCAGGCCCACCGGGTTACGTCCACGGTCGTTTCGCTGTCAGGGGGAGACGCCGCGCGCGTCACTCCAGAACTGGTCTCGCGAGCCGCTGCGCAGGTTCTCGGCCGTCCAGTCGCCCTGGCTGCGGACGATCTGAGGACCGCGTTGGACCCGTGGACGTTCGTCGAGCAGCATGCCGTCCCTGGTGGGCCAGCCCCGTCCGCAATGGAAGCACATCTCCTGGCAATGCGAGACCGGCTGGCGACAGATAGAGCCTGGCGCGAATCGCGCCAGGCTCAGATCGAGACCGCTCGCGCCGAACGGCGCCGCGGGTTGGACTCGCTAGGAACGCGGCCGCAAACCCGCTGATGTGGACGTGAATGGCGTGCCGCGTTCCTAGCGCAATCTGTCACAGAAGTTCGGCCGACTGCGACTCGTGCTGCGAACCGGCTTGTCGGCCGAACTTCTAGTTACGCAGCCACCGCCACTGGCGTAGCCGTCCGGGCTGGCTCCGAAGGTCGTCGCCAGCGGCGCGCCGCCTGGGTCAGCATGCCGAGTCCAAAGACGATGCTGCAGAACACCACGAGCGGACCAATGAACGCGACGTGCGTCACCAGGTGCAACGTTATGAGGCCGATTGCGAGGCAACCGAGCACCGGCAGCGGTGCCTCAGGTCGCACCAGTCGCGCCAGCAGTGTGCCAACCACCAGCGCAACCGCCGGCCACGCCAACAAGATTCCCAGCACGTAGAGCGCAACCACAGTGAACGCCACCGGAAGGCCAATCAGCGTGATAGCCACCAGTGCGGCGGCAAACGGCGTTACGAGCAATGCGACCAGCCCCAGGCCAAAGCTCTGCCAGGGCTGCTGGCGCCCCAATTCGGCTGCTCGGGCGGAGGCGCGCGGCATCAGGATGATGGCCACAGCACCGAGCAGAAAGCTGCCGACCAGTCCAATGAGGCTGCCCACGTCGAACAGGCCGTTGAGCACCGGCTCCGGCGCGGGTGCCTGCTGCGGTGCGGGCGTGAAGTGCACGCCGCCATTGACGCTGCCCGTAGGCAAGGCGGCCTCTTGCTGGGCCTGGTAATCGAGGCTGCCGGCGAGCTGCGCGGTTGGCGCAACTGACAGCGTTTCCACGCGTGCCAGCACCGGACCTCCAACCGGTCCAGCCAGTTGCAGCGTGCCGCCGGCGACAGTCATGCCCCGTCCAACCGGACCGAACGCGTCGAGGGTTTGTGCCACGGCGGTGACGCTTCCGCCAATTTTACCGGTGGAGGTGATGTTCACATGCTGCGCGAAGCCAGTGATGCTCCGCCCGACCGTGCCGTTGATCGTGACGGTCGCGCCCGCGGTTCGCACGTTACCGCCGATGGTGCCGTCGACAATGACCTGTTGCGCCGCGGCGATCAGATCACCATCAATGGATCCATTGACGACAACTGTTTCGCCGACCGCGTACGCATCCCCCGTGACGTGGCCGCTGATGGTCACGGTCTGTCCACCACCGGCGAATAGATCGTCGTCGACGGTTTCGCCAGGTGCGACCAGCGCGGTTGGGCCACTCCGAATCTCGGCCGCCAAGGCTCCGCCAGCTGATAGGACCAACAGGCAGCTCATCGCCACCAGCGCAATGATGAAAGATCGAGTTTTCATGAACGGACTCCTTGCAGAAAATGCGGCGCGGCGACGAGTCGCGGCCAGAACAACACTGCCAATGCGACTACCGCCAACAACGGCTGACTCAGAGTCAACCCAGGCGCGGTCGCAACGCCGATGAACGTTTCACCGATGCGACCCAGCCACTCCACCACGTTGGTGACCACAAACGTGCTGAGGCCGACTCGGTTCGCAAAATCGAAATCCGCGCTGACGATCGGACCAGCGAGACTCCACGTGATGAACGCGGTCACCACACCGATGAGGGCGAGCCATCCCCAGCGTGCGTCAGTGACGGTGGCTGATTGCTGTCGCCACGGGCTCGCCAGGTTCAGGCTGGCCAGATAGTTGCGTTCTTCCTGGTCCAGGTCCAGTGCGTCGCGCAACCAGAACTCGAGGGGCTCTTCGTCAGGATTGGGCATCGTGTGTAACTCCTTCGATTTCCAGTTCGCGGCGCAGGCGCTCTCGGGCGCGCAGCAGGACCACCCCGACGTTGCTGACCGTCTGCTGGGTGGCGTCGGCGATATCGGCGTACGAGAGATCGGCGAAATAGCGGAGCACCACGACCATGCGTTGCGCCTCAGGCAGGCGGTCGACGGCCGCTCGGATCGCGGCGCTGCGTTCGCGGCGCGGGATCAGCTCAGCTGGATCGGGGCCGCCGGTGAGCTGCTCGAGCTCGATCGCGGCGGCTTCACCACCAAAGGTGTGATCCGCGTCGCGGCGCCTTGTGCGTAGCTCGTTCAGCGCTTCGTTGGCAGCAATGCGCACGAGCCATGGCCGCAGCGGCCGGCTCTCGTCGAAATCGGCGAGGTGCTCGTAGGCACGATAGAGGGCGCGGTTGCTGACCTCCGCCGCCACGACGCGATCGCGCACAAGTCTGAGCACCGTGCCGAACACCGCGGCCTGGTGCGTTTCGACGATCGCCGCGAAGGCTGACTGATCTCCGCCACGCGCCAGGCCGACGAGCCGTTGCTCGTCGGTGTGAGTCATCTGCGCGGTAGTGACTGCCACGTGTGCTCCGTGAGGTACTACACACCGGGCGCGGCCGGTCTTACATCCATCAATCAACCAATCAACGCGGTAACCTGCGTTGAACGATGCAAGCCGCAGTCTTCCGTAAACCCCACGAACCGCTCACGATCGAAGCCATCGACATTGATGCGCCCGGTCGGCGCGAAGTCCTGGTTCGCACCGCCGCCAGCGGTGTGTGCCACAGCGACCTCCACCTGGTCGATGGCAACGGCCGCTTTCCTCTTGGTGATCCGTATGTCCTCGGCCACGAGGGCGCCGGCGTGGTCGAAGCCGTCGGACAGGACGTCACCTACGTCAAGCCAGGCGATCACATCGTGGCCTGCCTGTCAGGCTTTTGCGGGGCATGCCAGCAGTGCCTGGCGGGCCATCCCAACCTGTGCACCGGCGGCATCGTGCTTCGGCCTTCTTCGGCGTCGCCCCGCCTGACGCTCAACGGATCGTCCGTCGTGCAGGGCTTCGGTATCGCCAGCTATGCCGAAAAGATGCTGCTGCACGAGAACTCGCTGGTGCGCATCGACGACGATATTCCGCTGGACCGGGCCGCATTAGTCGGCTGTGGCGTGTTGACCGGTGTTGGGGCAGCCCTGCGTACAGCCGCGGTTCGCGCCGGGCAAACGGTGGCGGTCTTCGGGTGTGGTGGCGTCGGTCTCTCGATCATTCAAGGCGCCCGCATCGCCGGCGCGCGCCAGATCATCGGCGTCGACCAGTTCGACTCCAAGCTGGACATGGCACGCGGTCTCGGAGCCACGCATGCGGTGAATTCCGCCCAGGACGATCCGGTCCAGGCAGTCCGCTCACTTACCCGTGGCGCCGGAGTCGATCATGCGTTTGAAGCGGTTGGGGTGGCCACGTTGGTACGACAGGCCATCGAGTCGCTGGCAATTCGCGGCACGGCCACCATCGTTGGTGTGTTACCGCCGGATGCGCACATTGAATTCCCCTGGATGGCAATCCGCCCGGAGTGCCGAGTCCAGACATCGCGGATGGGCTCCAACCAGTTCCGCGTGGACATTCCCAATTATCTGGAACTGTACCGCCAGGGCCGTTTGCAACTGGACGAGATGGTGACCCGCCGCCGGCCACTGCCGGAGATCAACGACGCGTTCCGCGCGATGAAAGCTGGCGAGGTCGCCCGGACCGTGCTCGTGTTCGAATGAAGCTCGACGGCAACGTCGCCGTCATCACTGGCGGCGGTGGTGCCATGGGTGGTGCCCAGGCGCGCTTGTTTGCGAACGAAGGCGCGGCTGTCTGCGTGGCGGACCTGTTTCTCGAAAAAGCGGAGTCCGTCGCGGCAGACGTTGTTGCCGGCGGCGGCCGGTCATTGGCGGTGCAGCTTGATGTGCGCGATGCCTCCGGCTGGTCAGCGGTCGTCGATGCGACAGAAAGCCGATTCGGGCCGGTCTCGATCCTGTGCAACAACGCCGGCGCGAACTTCCGCGTCGGTTTCGATGAGCAGACCGAAGACATGTGGAACATGCTGATCGGTACGATGCTGACCGGCTCCTTTCTTGGGACCAAAGCCGTGGTCCCGTCGATGCGGCGCGGTGGCGGCGGTGTCATTGTCAACCTGGGCTCGCTGGCGTCGATCCGGCCGGGCGGGGGGAGTCCGGGTTACGCCGCCGCCAAGATGGGCCTTGTCGGACTCACTCGGTCCACAGCGCTGTCGTATGCGGCCGACAACATCCGATGCGTGCTGGTGTCACCGGGGCATGTCGATACGCCGTTTATTCGGGCGGACAACCCGTACAGTCCCAACTCCAGCAAAACCAGCATCGACAATCCGGACAATTATGAACGCCGCCGCAAGGCTACTCCGCTCGGACGACTCCAGACGCCCGAAGATATTGCCAGGGCGTTTCTGTTCGTCGTCTCTGACGACGCGGCGATGGTCACCGGTTCGATGCTGACAGTCGACGGTGGCGCAGCGTTGTAGGTGAATGCGCGTGACCTCGTTCGCGACCAGCGCGAAGCCCTCTGGTTGGAAGGGCACACCGGCCTGTACACCACTTCCGACGCGCTGTCATTCCTGGAGCAAGTTGGTATTGCCCTTCGCTACGGCGCGGCCACCAACCTCGCGCTTGCCAGTATGTACCGCGCCACGCAGTGCCAGGTCCCGGTACCGGAGAACGAGGCGCCCGCCCATGCGCGCGCGTTCGAGCTCACCAACAGCTTGCTCGCAAGCGGCAAGGTCGTCGAGCTGAATCTTTTCGCCGACCGTCTGAGTCTCGCGCACCACCGCATCGTACCGGCAATCTATGCGTTACGTCGCGGCCAGCAGGAACCGAACCTTTCGGACTCCGCACGCGAAGCTCTGGGCTTCATCGGTGCGAACGAGTCCGCAACGAGTGGCGACGTCCGACGGCTGCTGAAGGCTGAAGGCCAGCGACGTCCAGACGCGGCGGATCTCGCATTAGCCGAATTGCAACGTGCGCTTTTGATCGACCGCGGACCATCGGCGGGACCAACCACCGGCGTCTTCTACCTGACCAGGGAAGGCTATCCGTATCGGGTCTTTGCGACCGCGCATCCCGAGATCGTATCGTCGGCCCAAAAGCTGAAGCGATCGGAATCCGCTTCGCAACTACTGCTGAGCTATCTCACGGCGGCGCAGTTTGCGACCCGTCGCGGCCTGGTGTCGCTGTTCAAACTGCTGCTTACCCCGGACGAGATCAACGGCACCGTCGAGAGTCAGATCCATGCCGGCCGCCTGGAGCGCGCTCGACAGGGCAGAAACGAAGTTATCGTCTATCGGACCTGAGAGCACGCCAGGTGGTATCACTCTGACGTGACGTACGTCATCACCCAGCCGTGCATCGATGTGAAGGACAAGTCCTGCGTCGATGTTTGCCCTGTCTCGTGCATCTACCTCGAAGGCGACGATGTTGACCGGAAGCTGTACATCCACCCCGATGAGTGCATCGAGTGTGGCGCCTGTGAGCCAGAATGCCCGGTGAGCGCGATCTTTCATGAGAGCGCGGCGCCCGATGAATGGCACGAATTCATCGAGCTCGATGCGCGCTGGTGTCGCGGCGACGACGCCGAAAAGAACGCCGTCCGTGCCCGCGTGAACGAAATCCAGCCGCCCGCCTAGTTGTCCTCGTCGCCGCCGCGAGGTTCGCGGTCGTCACGATGGAACATGCCGATGCCGCCATTGCCTGCGTTGTGGGCGGCGACGCTGCCCTCAGCCATCGGCAAGAAGATGCGATTGTTGCGACCGCCTGCGGCGACAGAGTGCGTCCCCAGACCCGCGGCAACTGGCACGACGCCGAGGTACTGCAGATGGCGTACGTCGAGGATGCCGACGCCCGCCGTGGGAACGCCCGGTATCGGTGGTCCGATGATGCCCTGATAGGCGTTGCCGTCGGCGGGATCGAACCAGATCTCATCGGCGCCAGCACCATCCGTGAAGAGCCCGAGCTGCTGGCCGGTGTCCTCCTGGATTACCCGGATGTCGCCACCGCACTGCACCACGAGTTTGTCACCCGCTAGCGCGAGGCCACTTCCGCCGCAGTTGTCCAGTGGCATGACCTTGACCACACGACCCTGTCCGGCAGCGTTCGCTTCCGGACTGATCACGTCAATCTCGCCGCCGGGATTCAACACCGTGCCCGGCACGTTCAGGTAGAACAGCCCGTCCTCGGGATCGAAGACGTCCTGCTCCAGGCCAAAGTTGCTCGCGTCCCAACCGTGACCAACCGGTGGCACCGCGTCCGTTAATCCACTTGCCGGTTTCGGCTCATCGTAGATAATCTTGCCCAGTATTTTGCGGCTGTCCGCATTGATCAGGGTGGCAAACGGGAAGTTCGGTTTGACCTCCTCCGGATTGCTGATCAAGATCCGGCCGCTACCGTGGACCTTGCCAAACGCAAGCTCATCCGCGCGGCGATTTCCACCATTATCAATCGAGGCGACAAGTGCCCCGGACTGATCGAAGACCTTGATCGTGCTGTTCGCCGACGTGACGGTGCCGCCAGCTCCCGAACATGCGCTGGTTGCCTTGTTACCGTCACCGACCCAGATGAATCCGTCGTCGTCGGTCAGTACACCATTCGGACCGTTGCGTGGATCGCGCGGTACTTCCGCGCAACCAGACAACCCTGAAGCGGGACTGTTATAATTGCCCGAGAACTGGTCGGCACCGACATACTTGAGCAACGATCCATCGTCGGCGTCCACCACCACGATGCGGCCGTGGATGAACGTACCGGTCTGATCGGTACCTGCTCGGTCCGCCAGAAGATACTCGTCGCGCTGGTTGTCGACGAAGCTGATGTCAAAGCTACCGAAGCCGTCATTCAGCGACGTGTTCGGCTCGGTCACCGTACCGATGTGCTGGTACGGCGGCGTCTGCGCCGCTGAAGCTGGCAGCAGCCCAACCAATAACGCGCTTGCTGCGACCAGCGGCACAACTACCGGGGAACCCCTCATACGCATATGGCCACCTTCCTTTCCTCCGTCCGGAACGCAATCCATGCTAGCCGCACCTTGGGAGTCCCAACGGCAACAATCTGAAATCCTTGTATTTTGCCGGCGCCACCGGCACAGGCATATGCGCGCGTAATGGCGCCATAACCACTAGCAATGTGACGCGGATTATGCCGTCGCATAGGCTAGGGCAAGATCCGGGAGGTGCGCAGATGGGACCACGTTCAACTTCGGACCGATTGAGCCGACGCGCTGCTTTGCGGCTCTTCGGCTCCGCCGCTGGCATCGCGCTCCTGGCTGCATGCGGCCCTGCGAGCGCCCCAGCCGCACCGCCCACCACCGCGGCGCCGACAAACGTCGCACCCAAGCCTACAAGCCCGCCAGCAGCGGCCCAGCCCACCTCGGTGGCGCAGAGCACGGCGGCGCCCGCCCAGACCACGGCCGCGGCAAGCGATCCAGCGGCCAAGGCAGGCTTCATTCCGGTCGGTGTGGGCGGCAGCGCACCAGATCCACTGACCCCGCCCAAAGGTCAACCGAAGGCAGGCGGCACCCTGGTGGAAGGCAACCTGGGTGACCTGCCAAACCTCGACGGCCACTGGATCAACGGTCAGAACACGACGTACGCCATCTTCGACCGCCTGGTCGATCTCGATGCATCGCTCCAGCCACACCCCGCCCTCGCCGAGAGCTGGGAGGTCAATTCCGACTTCACTCAGGTCACCTTCCATCTTCGTAAGGGAGTGACGTGGCACACCGGGCGACCATTCAGCAGTGAAGACGTCGCCTGGAACTACAACCGTATTAAAGGCGACCGCAAGATCGACGGTGGGATCAAGGCGAACTTCTTTACGTCGCTGGCTTCAGTTGAGACGCCAGACGCAAACACCGCGGTGCTGCACGCTTCTCAGCCGTGGCCGGCCATTTTCAACGTGCTGGCGTGGACGAACTTGATCGATCCACAGACGCCACCCGAGCAGAATCAGCCAGTCGGCACCGGTCCGTTCAGCTTCGTTGAGTGGGTGCAAGGCGACCACCTCGCTCTGAAGAAAAATCCCAATTATTGGCAATCCGGCAAGCCGTACCTGGACGGCATTCAGATCCGCATCTTCACCGATCCACAGTCAATGGTCTCGGAGCTGGAAGGGGGCGGAACTGATGTCGCCATTCTTCCACTGCTGCGAGATGCGGTTCGACTGACCAAGGACTCCAAGTACCAGATCGTCTACAACCAGAACAGCGGCTCGGTCAATCTCCTGCTGGCACAAACGAAGGATGGCTCTGCGCCGACTGGCAACAAGGTGTTTCGCCAGGCGCTGAATTACGCAATGGACCGCAAACGCTGGACGGATACGGTGCTGCTTGGAGTCGGCTCGCCGAAAGCGCTACCGCTGGCACCCACCAGCCCTGCGTACGACGCGACAAAAGATCAAGCGTACGCATTCGACCTGGACAAAGCGAAGTCACTGCTGCAGCAATCGGGCGTCTCGAATCCGACGGTTGAAGTGCAGTACAACGCGTCACTTCCGGACTATGCGACAGTGCTTCAGATCTATCAGCAGGATCTCGCCAAAATTGGCGTCACGCTGACGTTGAAGGGACAGGAGGCAGTTGCGTTTACCGATCAACTATTCAATTCCAAGTTCACCGGACTGGCAGCCAATGGCAGCCTGTTTGGCCAGATGCATCCGGCGTTTTTCTGGGGCAACGCCTACTACAGCCCGAATGCCAACTGGGCCAGCTTCAAATCAGACGAGTACTCGCAGATTGCCGGTGGACTGCTCACGGAGACCGATCCCACCAAACAAAAGCAGGTGTTCGGGCAGTGGGTCGACTACATTCTCGACCAGTCCTGGGCGATGCCCTATTCCAACACCGTTCCGCGCACTGCTGCGACGGCACGCGTCCAGGGGCTCCAGTACAACATGACCGAGTTCCTGATGGCCAACAACGTCTGGCTTGCGACGTAGCGAGCACGAAGCCGCGCGGTAGACTTGAGGCGCGTCTGAGACATGATCGCTTTCGTCCTGCGACGGTTCATCGAGTCAATTCCTGTCCTGTTTCTGGCGACCGTCCTGATTTTCCTCGGGCTGCGCATGCTCCCGGGCGATCCAGCCTTGATCCTGGCGGGCCAGGACGCCAACCCTGAGACCCTGGCCGCGATCCGTCAGGACAACGGCCTCGATCAACCCCTCCCGGTGCAATACGCCATCTGGCTGAAGAATGTCGTGCGCGGCGACCTGGGCGTCTCGTTCTTCACCAAGACTCCCGTCGCCCAACTGCTCGGCCAGCGGATACCCGCCACGCTGGAGCTCGGTATCGCGGGCATGCTGCTGAGCGTGGTCCTCGGCATCCCGACCGGCATTGTCGCTGCCGTGCAAAGCCACCGTACGCCTGATTGGCTCGTCTCCGCGTTCAACGGACTGGCGGTTGCGTTACCGGGTTTCTGGCTCGGCATCCTGTCGATCATTCTGTTCAGCCTGATCCTGGGCTGGCTGCCACCTGGCGGGCACGGCGACTTCTTCAGGGACCCGCTTGGCGAGATGAAGTTCCTGCTGCTTCCCGCCATCACGCTGGCGCTCCCCTTTGCCGCTGGCTTATCGCGCCTGGTGAAAGGCTCGATGCTCGAAGTGCTCGGCGACGACTACGTCAGAACCGCCAGAGCCAAGGGTGTTACCGAAGACGGCGTCGTCTGGCACCACGCCCTGCGCAACGCGCTGGTACCGGTTGCCACCATTCTCGGACTCCAGTTCGGCCGGCTGCTCGGCGGCGCGGTCATCACCGAGTCCGTCTTCTCCTGGCCAGGTATCGGCCGACTGATCCGCGACTCGATCGGTAACCGCGATTACGCCGTCGTCCAGGCCTGTCTACTGTTGCTGGTGGTCGTGTTCATCGTCATCAACCTGCTGACGGACATTACCTACGGCGTTTTGGATCCGCGGATTCGGCTGAGTGGAGGGCGCGCCCGATGAGCTCATCGGCTTCCACGGTCGCCTCGCCGCTGATCACGCCACCCCGCATCCATGCGGGCCAGCGGCAGGGCAGCTGGGTGCGACGCCAGCGCCCATGGGTCCAGGTGCTCCTGCGCATCACCCGCAATCCGATGGGCGCCTTCGGCCTGGCGATCGTCTTGCTGATGGCCTTCCTGGCGATTCTGGCGCCCGTGATCGCGCCCTATTCGCCGGTTGCGCAGCATCCGGGCCAGGAACTGCAGCCCCCAGGCGCACAGTTCTGGCTCGGCAGCGACGACCTCGGTCGCGATCTTTTCAGTCGGATTTTGTTTGGCGCCCGCGTTTCGTTCGTCGTCGGCATCGTTGCGACTGCGCTCGGCGCGGGCATCGGCGTTAGCACTGGCCTGGTGAGCGGCTATACCGGCGGTTGGATCGACAGCGTCATCATGCGTTTTTACGACGCGCTGCTGGCGTTTCCGGGAATCATCATCGGTATCGCGGTCATTTCGATTCTGGGCCCATCGACCTTGAACGTGGCATACGCGCTGGCGATTGGCGGCATGCCGTTCTTTGCTCGCTTGATGCGCTCGTCGGTGCTCTCGGAGCGAGAACGCGATTACGTATACGCCGCGCGCTGCATCGGCGCGCGCGACGGACGCATCATGTTCCTGCACCTTCTCCCCAATACCCTTGCGCCATTGCTCGTGCAACTCTCGCTGGCAATGGGCTTTGCCGTGCTCGCCGAAGCTGGCCTGTCTTTCCTCGGACTTGGAACGCAGCCGCCGGACCCAAGCTGGGGCACAATGCTCAACGACAGCCGCGCCTATCTGCGTGAAGCCCCCTGGTACGGCCTGTGGCCCGGCGTCGCCCTTACCGTTTTGCTCGTTGCGCTGAACTACCTCAGCGATGCGTTGCGCGACGCGTTAGACCCAAAGCGAGCCAACCTTCGCTAACACCACGCGGGCTTACACTAGCCTGCGGGAGATAGGCGCAGCATGGACGTCGGGCACGAACACGCAACGGCACCAGGCAGCACCAATGGGCACAACCTCGTCGAGGCGGATCTGCGGCCCCCCACCGGCCCTGCCGATCGTGACGTACTTGCCTGGCACATCGCAGGCTTGCGTCGCTACGACCTGAATCTCCTGCTCTCACTGCACGCGTTGTTGCACACGCGCAACGTGACCCAGGCCGGCGAATGGCTGGGGGTGACCCAACCAGCGATGAGCAGCGACCTGCGCAGGCTCAGGCAGATGTTCAACGACGAGCTCCTTGTTCGCGCCGGGCGGGACTACCAGCTGACCACACTCGCCAGTTCACTCCTGGAGCCAGTCAGTCGGGCTGTAGCCGAGATCGAGCGCGTGATCACGTGGCGGCCGACCTTCAACCCGCGCGTGGACACCCGCAGCTTTTCGATCGCGATGAGCGACCATGTCATGGCGCTGTTGCTTCCCACCCTGGCCACGCGTTTGCCGCAAGAGGCACCCAATATCACCCTCTGCGCGAGGGGATTGCAGGGGCTCGCCACCGATCCGGTGACCGCCAGCGAGCTCAGTGAGGTGGATCTTACGATCGGTGCGTTTTCGGCATACGCGCCCACGCGCGCTGAACCGCCACGCTGCGAGGTGCTGTACACGGATCGGTGGGTTTGCGCCGTCAGCGACGACAATCCTGAAGTCGGCGATGAGATGTCGCTCGAGCTCTTTTCGCAATTGCCGCATCTCGAATGGCAGCTCAAGACCCCTGCGACCCAGAGTCATGCCGAAATCCTGTATCGCTCGAAGGGAATTCACCGCCAGGTGTGTCTGGTGACCGACAGCTTCGCCCTACTACCGAGTCTGGTGCGTGGGACGCGGATGGTTGCGCTGGTTCACGAGCGATTGGCACGCCAGGTGGCAGGACTCAAACTGCTGGAGCCTCCGCTGCCGATTCCTGAGGTGCAGGAGTCGATGTACTGGACCCCGTCGATGGACAATGACCCCGGCCACCTCTGGCTGCGCGAGCTGATGCGCACCATCGCCCAAACACTCTGAGCGGAACTGTCCTGATTACGTACGGTGTGCCCTTTCTGCAGGTAAGCCATGCGCCAGCGCTATGGCAGCATAACTACGAACGATTCGACCCACTCCCGGGTTGGCGATAGCCTCTCATCTGTCTGCATATGAAACTCGTCACGTTTGAGATCCACAGCCGTCTTGGCCATCACCGCCGCCTCGGCGCACTCGTCGACGAGCGCATCGTCGATCTGACCACGGCCTACGCCACCTTCCTGGCGCAACGCACCGATGAGCCAACGCCGCGCGAACTTGCCCAACTCCGCACGCCTCCGGATCTGATCGGCTGGCTACGCGGCCAGCACAAGTCGCGCGAGGCAGCCGAGCAAGCGGTCGCGTTCGCACGGGACCTGCCAGCCGGCGCACTCGGACTCGACGAAGGGCGCATCAGTTTCGACCGCGACGAAGTCCATCTGCTTGCCCCGCTGCCCAGGCCAAATTCGCTCCGAGATTTCTCGATCTTCGAAGAGCACATGACGCGGCGCGAAGGCGGCGGCATCCCTAAACGACCAACCTGGTTTCGCTATCCGCCTTATTACAAAGGCAACCCGGACTCAATCATCGGTCCGGAGGATGCCATCCCGTATCCGTACTACACGGGCAAGCTGGACCTCGAGCTGGAAATCGGCATTATCGTCGGCCGCGGCGGACGGAATCTGTCGGTCGAACAGGCGAAACAGGCAATTGCGGGTTACACCATTCTGATCGACTGCAGCGCTCGCGATCGCGGAGAAACGGAATTCCTCGGGCCAACCAAAGCCAAAGACTGGGCCACGGTGCTCGGGCCGTGCATGGTCACCGCCGACGAGATCGACGAAGGCAATCTCGCATGCCGCATCACCGTCGATGGCGAGGTCTGGTTCGAAGGCAGTACCTCCGCGCCGCGCAGCTTCCTTGCGCACCATTTGGTGGCGTACGCTTCTGATAACGAAACACTCCAACCGGGCGACTTGTTGGGGACAGGTACCGTGAGCTACAGCTGTTCCGTGGACCTGCACAGGTGGCCCCAGGTCGGTCAAACGGTCCGCTTCGACGTCGAGGGCATCGGCTCGCTGGAGCACAAGATCGTTGCTGGCGAGCACGTAGTGGACCATGTTCGCAATGGCCTCGATGGACTGTTGCAGGCACCCCGAGAGGCAGTGACCGCATGAAACTCCTGACCTACGATCCAGGTACTGGTCCTCGCGCGGGCGTCCTCCAGGGCGCAGACATCCTCGACGCCAGTGCACTCCTGGGTGCATCGACCACGCTGCGCGACGTCCGGGGGGTGTTGGAGTTCGGTCCAGAGGCGGTCGACCGTCTGCGTGACGCGGTCGACAGGGTGAACGCTCCACGTGTCCCGCTGAGCAGTGTGAAACTGCGCGCGCCAATCCTCCAGCCGCCGACCGTGCGCGATCACATCGCCTTCGAGGAGCACGCAAGCGGGCAGTGGACCCGCGAAGCGACCGGACCTCGCATGGAAGTGTGGGCGCGATTGCCAATCTTCTACTTCTCGAATCCGCTGCGCATCTTCGGGTCCGAAGAGACCGTGCCGTTCCCGGCGGCCACGAAACAACTGGATTACGAATGCGAATTGGCGGCGATCGTCGCGCGCGAGGGCAGCAACATCCTCGAGGCGGACGCGGACCCCTACATCCTGGGCTTTACGATTTTCAACGACTGGAGCTGTCGAGACCTCCAGTCGGATGAGAGCCAGTTCGGTCTCGGTCCAGCCAAGGGCAAGGATTCTGCGTCCTCATTGGGGCCGTGGATTGTCACGCGCGACGAGATGGCACCGTACTATCGCAACGGCACGCTGCACGTTGCGTGTAAGGTCCGCGTCAACGGCACGCTCTGGATGGATGGCAACGCGTGGAACATGCACCACACCTTCGGTGCAATGTTCGAGCGTGCCGCGCAGGACAGCCGCATCGTCCCCGGCGATGTGATTGCCACCGGCACCGTCGGCGGCGGATCCATCAGCGAATCGGTGCGCAAGGGTTATCCAGCCCGCTGGCTGCAACCTGGCGACGTCGTGGAAATGGAAGTCGAGGGCATTGGCACGCTGCGCAATACCCTTGGACCGGCCAGTAACACGAATCGCGACCTGCGCTTTACGGCGCCGTCACAACGCCCGCTGCCGGAGCCGCTGTCGTCCGACGACCTCCAGCGCGTGCGCGAGCGGACGGCGCCTCCGGGGGGAGTTCCCGCGTGAGTTACACCTTGACCGTGCTGCGAGCCACTACGCGTTTATAGACGTTGCGGATGTTCGCCTCGGTCACCCAGTCGCTGCGCGGGAACAGGCGCTGGCCAATCGGATACGGATCAACATCTTTCACAACGTCCAGCGGCTGGGCAACTGCTTCGTCTTCCGAGAGTCCGCGGCGGACATAGTCCTCCACCACGCCGATCCAGTTCTGAATGATCTGCGCCTGCTGCGCGAGATACGACTTCTCGCACGGCTCGCCATGCCCGGGCACGATCGTCTCAACGTCGAGCGCGCGAATTGCATCGAGTGCAGTCAGCCATTCCCAGGGATCCGCCTCTTGGACGAAGGTCTTGCACTTGAAGAAGACGTTGTCGCCAGTGAACACGACGCCTTCGCGCGGCAAGAACACGGAAGTTTGTGGCGGCGTATGGCCCGGGTGATGCAGCAGTTGAATGGACTTTTCACCCAGCTGCAGCGTGAGCTGATCCGAAAACGTGCGCGTGGGCGGATTCGGCGGATAATCCGGATGATTGAACAGCCAGACGCTATCTGGATCGGATGTCTTCATCGTTTCCAGGGTCTGGTCGCCGGTCATCATCGGCAGCGCCTGTTCGTAGCGCGCCACCATGCGCTCCTGGCCAATCACCTCGACGCCCGGGAAGTACGCGTTGCCGCGGATGTGATCCGGATGTGGCTCCGTGTTGACCAGGTGCCGAATCGGCCCGTACTCCAGCAGCCGTTCACGCCACTGCACCGCGTTGATGGGTTGCTGCGGAGTATCGATCATGAATACTCCGTCGGTGGTTGAAACGAAGCCAGGATTGCAGCCCCAGAAATAGATCTCGGCGTAGACCTTGTCAGTAATGCGTCGCATCAGAACATCGGCACCGGTGGCAGCCCTGTGCGGGCGCGGCTGTAGTTCAACGCCTGGTGTTCCCAGTTGTTGACGGCGTGATTGGCAATAGCGTGTATGTCGCGCGAGGCGCGATGCACCGGATTGTCGTCATCCATCCCGTGAGCTCCAACAGCACCAGTGAGTCGATCCACTGCCTGAGAGCAGAGCCTCACCATGAAGCTCAGGTCACGCCCCAGCTTCGCCTGAAATGCCGGTTCGACTGGAACGCCCTCGTGCAAGATGCGATCGATCCTCTCGACATCCGATCGTATCAGCGCTTCGGCGGCGTCGACTTCCGCGGACGACTCCGCCAGTCGCATGTGCCGGCCATACAGGTTGGGTCGATCGCCCCTGCCGGCGAGCTGCTCGGAAAACGCATCGATGGCGCCACGTGCGATGCCCAGCGCCTCGGTCGTGACATTGAAGTAGAAGAAGCCCGCCAGCGGCAGCGCGTACATCGGATTGGGGTTGACCAGACTGCCCGGGGTGGGAGCGCCACCCGGACCGAAGCCGATGTCGAGGCTGAACTCTTGCGGCACGAATGCGCCCTTGACCCGAATATCGTTGCTTGCGGATCCCTTCAGGCCGGCCGCATGCCACGTGTCGAGCATCTCCCAGTCGCTGCGCGGCAAGAGCGTCCAGATTTGCTTTGGCGGACCTTCCTGCTGAATGCGCGTGCCCAGGATGATCCAGTCGCACAGGTTGCTCCCGCTGGAGAAGACCCAGTCGCCCTCAACCCAGTAACCGCCCTCCACTGGGCGGCCCTTTCCGGTAGTGAAGCCGAACGCCGAACCGACGAGCGTTTCGGGATCATCGCGCCACACGGCTTGCTGGGCTGCGTCGGGGAACATCGCCAGGCACCACGCGTGGCATGCAACCACCATCTGCACCCACGCGGCTGAGCCGCATGCCTGGCCCAGTGTGGTGCACAGCTCCAGCTGCGTTCGTCCATAGTCCAGCTCCATGCCACCGAAGCGGCGTGGCTGGAGCACGCGGAAGAATCCGCCCGTCTTAAAATCGCCGACGGTCTCAGGGGGTAGCTGGCCAAGAGCCTCAGTCGCAGCCGCTCGTTCGCGCAATTTCGGCAGCAACGCGCGAGCGCGCTGAACCATCTCGTCGATTGTCGGCGTGCTCGACGCCACCACCGTCGCCATCGTCTTTTCCCGCACCTCCAGGATTCAGCAACGAAGGCTAACGCCCCCACGCCACGAGTGGGCATTCCAAGTGCTTATGCCGCCATTCGCCACCGATATGCGTACAACGTGTCATTCCTCACGGACGCGCCCACGGCAGCGACGCTATCGCGCGCGTGAACCATACGTCATCCCCATGGGCACATAACGAACGCAAATGTGCACCAGCGCGCCCACTGCCGTAGATTAGGCCTTGCACAGGGAGGACACACGCATCTCATGGTGCAGGTGACCAGGTTGGCCCACGTCGGGCTTCAAGCAAACAACCTCAGCACACAGGCCGAGTTCTACAACGATCGCTGGGGACTCGAACGAGTCGACGAGTTCGGCAACGAGATGTTCTTCCGCGCCGACGGCCCAGATCATCACGTGCTTACGCTGACCGAAGGCCATGACGCAGGGCTACATCACGTCGCGCTGCAGGTCCCGTCTGTGGAAGACATCGACCGCGCATATGAAGAGCTACTGGCGCGTGGCGTCGAGATCGTGACACCGCCAACAACCGAGCTGGAGCCAGGCGTCAAGCGCGCCCTGCGGCTCAAGGATCCAGACGGATTCCTCGTGGAATTGGTGGCTGGTGTTGAAACGATCAGCGACCCGTTCAAGGACGACGAAATCAAGCCGACCGCACTCAACCACGTGGTGCTGAATGTCCGTGATCAGGCCCAGAGCGAGGCGTTCTACCAGGAGGCGCTCGGTTTCAAACTTACCGACCGCTTCGTCGGGGGCCTGAGCTTCTGGGCCTGCAATGCCAACCACCATTCGCTTGCATTTGGTCAGGCGCGTGATGGCACCCCCGCCTTCCACCACGCCGCGTTCGAGCTGCGCGATTGGGAAGAGTGGATCAAAGCCGTCTTCTACGCCGGTGAACGTGGCATTCCGCGCGCCTGGGGCCCCGGCCGCCACCTCTTCGGCAATAACCTGTTCTCGTACTACAAGGATCCCGAGGGCAATACCGTCGAGTACACCGCCGAAGTCGAACAGATTACCGATCCCAGCCGCCAGCCACGCGTCATGGAGCCATACGCGGACACATGGCGCACCGCGCGGTAACAGGAGCGAGTGAGCATGGTCTCCGTCACGAAGCTCGCGCATGTTGGTTTTCGCGCGCAGAACCTCAGCACCCAGGCCGAGTTTTACAACGACCGTTGGGGCCTGGATCGCATCGACGAACACGGTGGCGAGATGTTCTTCCGCGCCGATGGCCCGGACCACCACGTGCTAACACTCCATTCGGCCGAATCCCCAGGGTTGCACCACTTCGCCCTGGAGGTCGCCTCCGCGGAAGAGCTGGACCGCGCAGCCGATGAGCTCGCCGCCCGTGGCCTCAACATCGTCATGCCACCCACTGCTGGCCTCGAACCCGGCGTGGCGAAAGCGATGCGCTTCTGCGACCCTGAAGGCAACCTGGTCGAACTTATCAGCGGGGTCGACACCGTCTCCGACGCCTATGGTTTTCGGGACGTCAAGCCGGTGGGCCTCAACCACGTGGTGCTCGAAGCGAACGACCGCGTGGCCCTGGAGTCCTTCTATCGCGACGTGCTTGGATTCAGGCTCACCGACCAGCTCGCGGACTTCATGACGTTTTTCAGGTGCAACGCCAACCACCACTCGCTCGCGTTCATCAAGACGCCGAACGGCCAGCCGGGTTTCAACCACGCGGCGTTCGAGATCCGCAACTGGGAAGAGTGGATGAAGGCGGTGTTTTACGCGGGCGAACGGGGCATTCCGCGAGTATGGGGACCAGGTCGGCATCTGGCCGGCAACAACCTGTTCTCCTACTACAGAGATCCGGAAAACAACACCATCGAGTACACCGCCGAGGTCGAACAGATTACGGCGCCTGATTACGTTCCGAAGCTTCGCAATCCGCCCATCGCCGACCAGTGGAAAACGGTCGGTCAATCCGGACCAGGTGGCGGCCGGGCATGATTGGCCTTTTCAATGGTGCCTGAATGAAGTTCGTGCTCTTCGAAAGGTCCGGCCAGCCCGCGGCCTATGGTGTCCTTCGCGACGAGACGGTGTTCCCCCTGGAGAACCCGCCAATCGGTGACACCCCGCAGGAACAGCTACAGCAGCTGATCGCGACGTCTGAGAGCGCACGGCCGCGCCTGGATGCGGCGATCCCGCTCGCGCAGGTCCGACTGCTGCCGCCGGTGCACCGACCGGGCAAGATCGTAGTGACCACCGCCACCTACGGAGCGGCCGAGCCGGTGCCATCGTTACTGGCAACGTTGAAAAGCGCCGAATCGGTGGTCGGGCCTGGCGAGACCGTGCGACTCCCGTCGGTCGATGGCAAGTGGCAGTTCGTGCCGCAGGCTGCGCTCGGCCTTGTCATGCGCGGTCCAGCCAAGAACATACCGGCCGCCGAGTGGCAGCGCGCGGTCTTCGGCTACACGTGTGTCATCGATGTCATGGCGCGGGGCGATCAACAGTTCGGCCGGGACTACTGGCTGTCCAAAGCGGACACGCTCGGTCCCATTGGTCCCTGTATCGTCACGCTCGACGAGATCCCCGATCCGACGCAGCTGCGCGTTCACTCCCGGCAGAACGGCACACCAGCACAGGACTTTCTCATCGCCGATGCCAGCCATCCGATTGGCGAGCAACTAGAATTTGTGACGACGGTGATGACGCTCCATGCAGGTGACGTGCTGGTGTGTGGCAGCAGCCCGCAGGGCCAGCGCCCGCTGAGCGATGGCGATGGTGTGGAAGTGGAGATCGATGGCATTGGCCGCCTGGCGGTGAATGTCGCAGCGACGGTCGGGAGTGGCGTATGAAGCTCGTGCTCTTCGAGCGAGACGCCCGGGTGGTGCCAGGAGCACTGGTCGACGATGCCGTCGTGGATCTCGACCCCGTGGTTCCTTCGGCGGCCACGCCTCAAGCGCGCATGGAAGCGCTCATCGACGGGTTCGACTCGCTGCAGCCCGCATTGGAGCGCGCAATTCAGACCGGTGCGCGAATCGCGCTCGACGGTGTCAGGCTCACGGCGCCGCTGCCGCGTCCCAGCAAAGTCATGTGCTGCATCGCCAATTACTGGGAACACGCGCAGCGCGAAGCCCGCCCGCTGAACATGTTTCTCAAGAATCCGGATGCGGTCGTTGGACCTGGCGATACCATTCGCCTGCCTAACTACACCGTTCCGTGGATGTTCATGCACGAGGCGGAGCTTGGCGTTGTTCTCAAAGGTCCGGTCCGCAACGTCGCGGAATCGGACTGGCGCACAGCCGTCTTCGGCTACACCGGCATGATGGACATCACCGGACGTGGCGAGGGTCGCTCCACCTGGGGCCGCGGCACGTGGCTGGGCAAGTCGTTCGACACGTTCCTGCCAATCGGACCTTGCATTACCACCGCTGACGAAATCCAGAACCCCAATGACCTCTGGGTCCAGTTCTGGAATGACGGCCAACTGCGCCACAACTACAACACCGATGACATGGAGCATCGCGTACCGGAGCTGATTGCCTTCGCCTCACGCACCTTGACCCTGCGCTCCGGCGACCTGATCTGCTGCGGCACCAATCACGAAGGGCTGGGACCGGTGCAGGACGGCGAGACGGTTGAAATCTTGATCCACGGCATCGGTCGCATGGCGCTCAAAGTAGAGGACCCGCTCAAGCGCACCTGGGAGCGCGGCATCTATATGGGCCAGGACAGTGTGAACCACGAAGCCGTCCGCCGCAACCGACCGCAAGAAGCACACCTGCTCCGCGAAACAACCGGCACCTAGCTCGCTCCACCGAGTCCAGCCCCTCCGGGCTGCTCTCTACCGAGCGTTGCCTCACGGCATGGAGTGCAACTCTCCTGCGCTGCGCGCGGTCGTCCCCAGCGCGCGCGCTACGTGCAGCGATGACTCGCGAGATACTCGCCGAGCCAGCGCTGCCATGTGGCCTCAATCTGCGCATTCGCAGTGGCGAGCGCGTCGCCGCCCTGATCCGACTGCGGCATGAGTGCAGCGATGCGCAAGTCGGTGCCAACGAGGTGTGGGTCCCCACAGTACTGCTCGCGCACGAGCACAGCTCCGTCCTGCTCGAGCTCCCCCAACGCCCGCTCGAGCGAAAGAGCATCGGCGTGCACCACGTGAGCAAGCTCCGCCACGAACCGTGCGCGCCTGCCGAGCACGCTTAGGACCTCAGCACGAACATCGGCCACGTCGGTAACCGTATATCGTACACATCGAACAGAGCAGACAGCAGACAAATGGCCACCCCTCTCCTGAAAAAACACGAGTCCGTCGACGCATTCACCGTCGAAGTGATCCGAAGCGCGGTCGTCTCCATCACCGAGGAGATGAAAACCAACCTGATGCGCACCGCCTACAACCAGGTGATCTACGAGGCCGAGGACTTCACCGTCGGCCTGTTCGACGCCGACGGCAACACCATCAGCATCGGCCTGGGGCTGCCCATGTTCATCCGCGGTCTTGCCGATGCGATCAAGGCGAAACTCGCACACTGGGGACGGAAAAATATCGAGCCTGGCGACATCCTGCTTACCAACGACGGCTACGTCATGGGCAGCCACCTGAACCACATGATCTTCACGCTTCCGGTGTTCAACGATGGTGAGCTGGTGGCGTTTTCGTCGTCGATGGCGCACTGGCCAGACGTGGGCGGCGTCCTGGGTGGCGTCACGCGCGACATCTACTCCGAAGGCCTGCAGCTGCCGTTCGTCAAGATCTTCAAACGCGGCGTCCAGGATCCGGAGCTGACCGCGCTGATTCGCGCGAACGTACGTGCACCGGATCGGGCGATGGGCGATTTCCGCGCCCAGATCGCATCGATTCGGACAGGCGAACGCCGCCTCACACCCCTGCTCGAGCGATACGGGAATGAGTCCTTCAACGCCAGCGTTCGAGAGATCTTCGCCCAGAGCGAACGCGCGGCGCGTGCCGCCGTGCGCGAGATTCCCGACGGCGTTTATGAAGCGCAGTCCTTCATGGACGACGACGCGGTGGCGATCGACAAGCGGATCCCAGTCAACGTGCGCATCGAGGTCCGCGACGACGAAATGACCATCGACCTCTCAGGTGTTGGCGGCCAGGTCGCCGGCTATTTCAACTCCGGACCTACCGCCGGCAGGTCTGCAGCGCAAGTCGCATTCAAGTTCCTGACGACCCCGCTGCTGCTGCCAATCAACGATGGTTCGTTCCGCCCGGTCAACATCATCCTGCCGCCTGGACGCGTCATCAGCGCGACCAAACCCGCCGCCATGCGCTGGTGGATGACGATCCCGCAAACGGTCGTCGATACCATCTTCAAAGCCCTTGCACCCGCCTGCCCGGAGCGCGTTATCGCCGGCAGTCACGATGACCTGTGCGCCGGCGGCACCTACGGCTACATCGATCCACGGACCGGTAACCTGTCGATCGGGTCCGGCGCCGGCGTCGGTCTCGCCGGGGGTGGTTGGGGCGCCAAGTTCGACGAGGACGGCATGAGCGCAACCGTGTGCGTCAACGACGGTGATACGCACAACACGCCCGTCGAGGCGAGCGAGGCGAAGGCCCCGGTGGTATGCCTGCAACGCGCGCTGCGGCCCGACTCCGGTGGACCCGGACGGTTCCGTGGCGGTCTCGGCGTGGTGCAGCAGATCGAACTGCTGACGCCCGCCATGTACCAGAGTCAGATCGAGCGTACCCAGTGTCCACCGTGGGGGCTGTTGAGCGGCCTCGCCGGTTCACCCAACGGAGTAACGGTAGAGCGCGCGGACGGTCGGGTTGAGACGTTTCCCTCCGGCAAAGTGAAACCGCTCCGACTGAACGAAGGTGACAGCTACGTGACGCACGTCGGGGGCGGCGGAGGCTTCTACTCGCCGCTGGAGCGAGACCCGCGGCGTGTCCTGGCGGACGTTCGCGCCGGTTACGTCTCGCTGGAGTCCGCCGAACGCGATTACGGCGTTGTCATCCACCAGGACGGTCGCCGCTTCACGCTGGACCTGGATGCTACCACGCACCTCCGCGCGCGCATGGCACATTCCTAGTCCCTGTGCCGCACCATTTTCTCAACGGCGGCGGCAGGCTGCCGTCGACGCTGACCTTTCTGGCCGCTGCTTAACGCCAGAGACGTTGTGTGGCTAGTGCGGCGCCTTCGGAGAGGGCGCGGAGTTTGGCCCACGCCACGTCGGGGTGACAGCGGCCGCCGAGGCCGCAGTCGGTGCCGGCCATCAGGTTCTCTCGGCCCACCAGTTTGGCGTATTGCACAAGTCTGTCCGCAATGACCTCCGGGGACTCCACCAGGTTGCTGGTGGCATGGCCGACCACACCCGGAATCAAGATCTTTCCCTCCGGTAACTTCACGTCTTCCCAGACCCGGTAGTCGGCCATGTGTCGCACGTTGCTCGCCTCGATCGAGTACGCCTGCGCCTTGACTTTCAGCAACAGATCGACGATGTGCTGAAACGGAATATCGGTCGTATGCGGGAAGTGCCAGCTGCCCCAGCACACGTGGTAGCGCACGCGATCCTCCGGAATGTTGCGGAGCGCGTGATTGGTTGCCTCCACTCGGAGTGCAGCATCCTTGCGGTAGTCCTCGATGCTGAGTGGCGGATTGAACATGTAGAACTTATCCGCCAGCGCAGGATCATCCAACTGGAGGATGAATCCAGCGTCGACGACCGCCTCGTATTCTCCCCGCCAGGTCTCGGCGAGCGCGTACCAGTACTCCTCGGCATTCGAATAGTAGGCGTTGAACACGAAGTGCCCGAGCCAGCCGGGCGCGAGCTGCGGGTAAAACGCCTCCGTACGGTCAACTCCTGCCGCCTCGAATGCCTGCCGCACGAGCTCGAGTTCTTTTCGAATTGACCCTTGCCCGCGGTACTTGAGCGGCTCGGTAATGGTGACGCGGGTACCCGTTGGCATGACGCGGCGCCCTCCCGTCTCGGGGAACATGCCGTGCTCATCTGCAAACGCGAAAAAGCGTGTGAAGCGAGAATCCAGCATCTCCGGCGAAAACTGTCCGAACCAGGATGGCTGGCCTGGCTCGAGCGCGACCGGAGTAATGCCCGACCACCGGCTGCTGTAGTACTCAGCATCCCGGAATCCCAGTTTGTAAAACTCGCCGTCGCCAAGAACGTCGACGCCGCAGTCCGCCTGGGCCTTGAGCATTTCACCCACACCTGCACGGAGAAGCTCGGCCGCGTGGGCCTCGTCACCGGACGCGCGCGCCTCGCGAAAGGCATCGATGATGCTGGGATCCGGCAGCCGGCCGCAGTGGGTGGTCAGAATGCGCTGGGTACTACGTTTCACGCGTGTATCCGCAGTCTTGAGTCTGGCATCTGAGATCCCAGTGGAGCATACCCGGCAGGCCTATGCACGTCAACACGACCTCCCTCTCTGCCGCTCTCTTCCCTGGCGTGGCTTGGCCTCGAGCGCGGTCATGCACGTATCTTCTCAGGAGCAGCGATACTCCTGAAAGCGCATGCCCGTGACTGACGACGATCCCTCCAAGCATCCCAACTCGGCGCGGATTTATGACTACATGCTCGGCGGTAGCAACAACTTTGCGGCCGACCGTGAGGCGGCCAGAACCATCGTCGCCGGCCAGCCAGACATGCCACTGATCAGTCAGGCCAATCGGGCATTCCTCCGCCGCGTGGTGCGCTTCTTTGCCGACCAGGGCATCGAGCAATATCTCGACCTCGGCTCGGGCATCCCGACCGTCGGCAGCGTGCACCAGGTTGCGCAGGCCGTCGGCCGCGAGCCAAGGGTCGTGTGTGTGGACATCGATCCAATCACCGTGGCGCACGGGCAGTTGCTTCTCCGCGATCAACCGAACGCGATCGCGATTCGCGGCGACATGCGCCATCCGCTCGATGTGCTGGCGCAAGAGGAGCTGCGCGCCACACTCCAGCTCGACCAACCCGTGGCGGTCTTGATGCTGGCCTCGCTGCACTTTGTGCTTGATGAGGAAGCGGCGCTGGCGATCGTCGCGTGCCTCCGCGAGGTCATGGCGCCCGGGAGCTATCTTGCGATCAGCCACGCCTCGTACGACCATCTGCCAGAGGACCGTCGGCGTGACATGGAGGCGTTGGCGCGTACGGCGCACATCCCGCTGAGCGTGCGGAGCCGCGACGAGATCTTGCGCTTCTTTGATGGGCTCGAGCTTGTCGAGCCTGGCGTGGTGCACCTGCCGCTATGGCGCCCCGAGAGCAGCGAGGACATCTTCATGGACGACCCGCCGCGGTCAGCCGTGTACGGCGGCGTCGGCCTGCGGCGCTAAAGACCTCAGGCGGTAGCCGCGAGCTGCGCGAGCTGCGCGAGCTGCGTGCGCATGCGCAGAATCGGCTCGACGAGTGCCGCCAGAAGCGAGCGCGGAGGCAGACCTGAAGGCGAAGGGCGGCGAGTTTGGCTGAGCAAGCGTTCGTGCGCCGCCTCGGCCTGCCGCTGACGGACACGCTGATCGGCGAGTGTTTGAAGGGCATCGAATGACTGCATTGGTGTTGGCTCCAGTTCAATCAGTTCAAACAATTGGGAGATCGCTCGATCGCTCGATCAATCAATCAATCAATCAATCAGGCAGATTTCGCCATCGGTCGCAGCGCGCGCAGCTCGCCTGCGAGGCTGGCCACATCCAGACCGAGAATCGAGACCGCCAGACGCCGATAGGCGGCGTTCTGAGCAGGCGTCGGGGCGAGTCGATAGGAGCGTGGTTGGCCGTTGGTGGCGCGGGCGACGACGCCAAGATCTCGGTGGGCAGCGGACGCGGACGAGCGGTTCACGACGGGAAGTCCTCCGAACTTTGGTTCCGACCAGTTGGTATGCAGTGCATCAGCATGGCTCCTGGCAGTCAAGCCCGCCATCTCGACGTTCGACGCGTGACTGCCGTGAGGCCCGATGCTGCTGGCGCTACCCAGTTGGTTCATGCCTCTAACATACCGACTGGTCTGTATGTTGTCAAGTGGAATGCCGGCATTGCCTCAGGTGGCGGGGCTACCATGCTCGGCGCATTCGCCGCGACCATCTATCTCCCTATCCGCCCAGCCAGG
>JAFAZN010000416.1 GCA_019239775.1 Chloroflexota bacterium | reverse complement strand
GCGCCTGAGGTCGTCAATGACCTTGCCAGGTGAACCACGGAACGGCCGAGGGTCGTCCGGCCCGATCTGGCAAATGGCCTTGATCGATAGGGTGATGCTGTTGGGATCCCGGCCGGTTTGTTCGGCGATGTGTCGAAGGCGCGCCACGCGGCCGGCAAAGTTGTCGATCGTCGGCTCTTCGCGGCGCGCTCCTGGGCTGCCACCGATCAAGCCATGCCAGCCGTCGGCCATCCGCGCGATGCGCTTGAAGGCTCCGTCGCTATCGCCACCCAACCAGATGGGCGGGTGAGGTTGCTGCAGCGGCTTTGGGCCGCAGCTGACCCTGGGACAGTCGATGAAACGACCGTGAAACTCAAACACGTCGGTCGTCCAGGCGAGCTTGAGAACCTGCAGATACTCGTCGGTGATCGCTGCCCGATCCCGGAATTCGATGCCCAGGGCCTGGAATTCATCCGTGAGATAACCGGTTGCTCCGCCATAGATCACGCGGCCAGCCGACAAGCGATCGAGCGTAGCCAGCATCTTTGCCAGCAGCAGGGGATGGCGGTATGGGGTTGGCATGACGCTGCAGCCGAGCTTGACACGGCTCGTTCGGCCGGCCACGACGGAGAGGACGGTATGCGCCTCGTACAGCGTTTCGCCCATGCCGGCGATGTTGCCCTCGGGAATGACGATATGGTCGGCAACCCAGACCGAGTGGAAACCCAGACGGTCAGCTCGCTCGGCCGTAGCCACGATGGCCTCTGGAGTCGCGGTCGCGCGGTAATTGGGCAGCGTCAGTCCGATGTTCAGAGCCGGTCCTCCAAGGCCTTCGTTCAGGTCGCTTCGTCGCCAGGAACTGCGGCTCGCCAAATATCGGTGGGCGCGACCTCAGTAGATCGGTCTTATGGGTGCCTCGCGCAGGGCATCCTGGCGGTCTCAGCGTACTACAGGCCACGGCACACCCCAGAGTCGCGCCATTCGCGGCTCGACAACTGAGGCGCGTGCTCGCGGGCTTTCACGAATTGATACACGTCTGGTGCTCCGCTCTGTCGAATGACAGGGTGCGGCTCAGGCAGCTGCTGGGAGCACAACGACCTTGCCCACCAGCACTCCGGCATCGGCTCGGGCGTGCACCGCGCGCAGTTCGTTGAGGGGCACACGCTCGGCGACATCGACGTGGAGCCCGCCTGAGTCGACCTTTGCCACTAGTCCGCGGAGCTGCTCGGGGTCGTTGCGGACGAAAACCGCCACTGCGCGAACCCCATTCATCTCCTTGGGCATCGCCGTGGGCACGGTATTGAGCACAACCCCGCCGGTGCGGACCAGGCGCGCGAGCGCGCTGAGCTCGGCCGGGACGATCGGCGCGAGGTTCATGACCACGTCCACGGGCTCACGTACGGCCGCGAGGACATCGGTCGTGGTGTGGTCAACGATCTCGTCGGCGCCCGCCTCGCGGACCCGGTCGGTGCTCCGCGGGCTCGCGGTTGCGATCACGTAGGCCCCGACCTGCTTGGCCAACTGCACGGCATAACCGCCAACCGCCCCGCCGGCGCCGTTGATGAGCAGGCGCTGCCCCTCGCGAGGAGCGCCGTGCTCGAACAGTGCCTGCCAGGCAGTAAGTCCGACCAGCGGCAGCGCTGCCGCGTCGGCCAGCGGAATGCTCGTTGGTGCGTCGGCGAGGATCTCTACCGGGGCGACGACGTACTCGGCGGCCGCACCTTCGGCGAGCATCGGCAGGAACCCAATGACCCGATCGCCGACCTGTCGGTCCGTGACGTTTGCGCCGACCGCGTCGATCGTGCCGGCGATTTCGAGACCCGGCACATGCGGCAGCGCCACCGGAAATACCTCCCGCAGATAGCCGCCGCGGATGCCCGCGTCGACCGGATTGAACGACGTTGCGGCGACGCCAACGCGCACCTCACCAGGTGCAGGAACCGGCTTTTCGACATCTTCATAGCGCAGGACGTTGGGCTCGCCGTAGTCATGGAACCTGACTGCTTTCATCTGGGACCTCATTCTTGATGTCTTAGGTAGTTGCTTCAAATTCGAAGCACGCAGGTACTCTAGCACTGGTTCGAATTCGAAGCAAGTAGACTATGCGGGTGCCCAGGCGTGTGCGCGCACTCGACCCCCAGCAGCTCGGCGCCTACTTCGTGCTGATGGAGGTCAGCAGCATCCTGCGCCACGCAGTCGAGCAACACCTGCGCGCCGACGGTGATCTCAGCTACGTCCAGTTCCAGATCCTCGCCGGCCTGAGCGGCTCTGCAACCGGCAGCCAGCGCATGACCGCGCTCGCCGATAGCGTCGTCTACAGTCGAAGCGGTCTGACCTACCAGGCCGATCTGCTCGAGGCCAGAGGACTCATCAGCCGTTCACCGGCGCCGGATGATGAGCGGAGCATCATCGTCAACATTACCGAGGCAGGACGTGCGCTCGTCTCGCGCGTCCTGCCCGGCCATGTGGAGGTTGTCAGCCGGTTGCTGCTCGAGCCCCTCTCACGCAAGGACCTTGAAGTTCTGACCCGCCTACTCGCGCCGGTCCGCGATCACATGCGCACCACACCGCCCCGCTCCGCAGCCCCGCGGCGTCGAAACAAGGCCGCACCGGACGGATAAACAGGGCGGAGCACGTCATCTTCGCTGCGCACCATCATCCCGCTGCACGGTGTACACCGTTGGCGAAATACCCCAGTGACTCCTTTGACTAGGAGTCGTCGACGGGGACATCGCGCTGGAGAACCTCGATGCGCGTGTGATCTGGACCTTCAATGAATGCCACGTGCGTGCCTGGTCGGACGGTGCGGGGCTCCTGGAGTACCTTGACGCCCTTTGCGCGAAGTTCGTCAATTGCGGCGTGGAGGTCCTGAACCACCACGCCAAAATGGTCATACGTGTAGCGGACCTCGGTACCGTCCGCCTGGACGCTCTCGGTTGGACGCGGTGAGCGGATGAAAAGGTTGATTCCATCCAGCCGCATCATCAGGTTCGACGCGCCACTCGCGTCGCGGCGTCCAACCGTTTCGGCGCCGAACATGTCGCGATAGAACCGCTCGGAGGCATCGAGGTCGCTGCCTACCAGATGCACGTGATCGAACCCAAACTTCATGTGCGCATGGTACGCGTTTGCTGGAGCGAGGCTTCAGGCGTGGTTGATGCCAAAGGCCGTGGCGAACGCCTGCATGCGCTCCAGGCGACCATCCGCTGGACCGAAGCTCACCGACAAATGCTGGGCACCCGCCTTTTCCCAATTGCGGACTGTTTCGGTAACAGACTCCAGACTGTCGTTGAACGCGCACACCGTCCCAACTTCTACGTCGTGACCTCGCGGCTCCGCACGTATTTTCTCCACCAGACTCGGGAACAGCTCCGGCGTGGCGGTGGTGGTCTGCCAGAACGCGGCATGCCGACCCGCGCGCCGCAACGCCGCATCCGACCTGCCACCAACCAGCAGTCGGAGGTCACCGCGTTGCGGCGGCAGTGGCTCGAATACGCCATCGGCGAAACCGTAGAAACGTCCGGCGAACGGTCCGCGATTGCCGGACCACAAGTGGCGGAAGAGCGCGATCATTTCGTCCATGCGCGCGCCGCGGTTGCCAAATTCGGCGTGCACGTTGACGTACTCCTCGGCGAACGAGCCGACCCCGATGCCAAGTACCGCGCGCCCATGTGAGAGCAGGTCCAGCGTCGCCGCCTGTTTTGCCACGACGAACGGACTGCGCATGGGAAGCACGATGACGGAAGTCCCGAGCAGCACGCGCTCAGTTATCGCGGCGAGATAACTCAGCACGGTCAGTGGTTCAAAGATGCGTGAGAACTGAGGCAAGGTGCTGGGCGCCAACAGATGGTCGCTGGTCCAGATGGCGCGATAGCCAAGCTCGTCGGCAGCGCGCGCGGTGTCCGCTAGCAGTTGGGGTGTGGCGTGCGGGCCACTATTGCCGAGGGAAACGTCGAAAATCATTGCCGAAGGTGATGGTACGGCGTGCGAGGCCTCGGGCTCTGCCTGTTTTCAGCAGACGCTGGTTGGCACCGGCTGCTTGACAACGTGTAACCCGTGGGTTACTCTTCGAACGTGTAACCACCTGGTTACGCAAATCGCAGCTGAACGCCGATGCCCCAGATCGAAACCATCGACTCCACCCTCGCCGCCCTCGCCGACGCCACCCGCCGCGCGCTCATCGCCCGCCTCGCCAGCGGTCCGCAACCCGCGGGTCGCCTGGCGCACGGTTTGCCGATGTCTCGACCGGCTGTCAGTAAGCACTTGCGCGTTTTGCGCGAGGCCGGACTGGTGGAGTCTCACAAGGTCGGCCGGCAGCAGCTCTACCGCCTGGCGCCGGGCGGATTCATGCAGCTGCAAGCCGCGCTGGATGAAGTCGGTCGCTTCTGGGCATCCGCGCTCGACGAGTTCAAACAATTTGCGGAGTCACAACCATGAGCACGCTCACCGCTTCTGGAGTTCGGACTGTGGAAATCGAAAAGTCAGTCCATGTTCGCCGTTCCGCCGAGGATACGTTCCGATTGTTCGTCGACGAGATGGGCAAATGGTGGCCGGTGCACACCGGCAAATACACGTACGACGCGGCACGCGCGCAGGATGTCTTTCTCGAGCCGCATGTCGGCGGCCGCTTCTACGAGCGCTACAAGGATGGTGAGGAATTCACGATCGGCCAGGTGCTGAAGTTCGATCGTCCGACCCATGTGCTGTTCACGTGGGCCGCGGGGTTCGAGACAGCCACAGAAGTGGAGGTTCGCTTCACACCGGAGGGCGATGGCACTCGAGTGGACCTCCAGCATCGGGCCGCCGAATCAGTGCCGCTGCTTGGACATGGATTCGAAAATGGCTGGGATGAAGTGCTCGGCTATTTCGTAGCCGCTGCCTGAATCCAGACGCAATGATCCGGCGCGGCCGCGCCAACCGCCGCGCCGGATAGTTCAGGCGCCGAGAGGGCCCAGAAAGCGGTTGGCGATCGCGCAATACTCATCGAAGCGTTCGTAGTGGGCGCTGTGCGCGGTAGCCTCAAGTACCACGTAGCGTGACGACGGCACGAGCTCGTGCAAATAATCAGTCAGCGGCTTCAGGTTGTCCAGGCCGCCGACAATGATCTGCATTGGAGCGCTGATCATGCGCACGCCCTGCGCAAGCGCGGTTGGTTCCCACGGCCTGTTCAGCGTGGTGGTTGCACGCGGATGGCGTTGTGCTTCAAGTCGGACGGAGGTGGAACGCACGCGAAGGTAGCGGTCCACCTGCACTGGTTGCTCCGCGTAGAACGAGGGCGTAAACGAGGCGCCAACCGCCAACAACAGCGTCTCGTTGTCCAAGGGTTGCTGGAGCGGACTCGGCCCCCGCATGCCTATCGGTTCGCGCGGTCTCATCGGCACGGTCCGGTTCCGCTTCGCCGCGCGGGAATTGGAGGAGAGTCCGTGATTGACGCTGTCGTACGCGAGTACACGGTAGCGCTCGCCGACGCCCTGTACTCGAGAAGAGGTCAGCACGGCCGGTATCACTGACATGATCGGCATGAGGAAGCACTGCTCCAGCAGCACATCATTCAGTTGCGCGTACAGCTCTTTCTGGTTGGTGGGATCCGTTTCCACCGCGATTGAGTTCACCAGTTGCGTCTACTGGTCGTTGACGAAGCCGGTTTGTGGGCCACTCGGCTGGTATATTATTGAGTCGGATCGGCACGGTCACGCGCGCGCACCGCTACGCGTCCCGCGTTTGGGCCGACCAGTCGCCGCCTGATCCGGTGTGGTCAGGTAGGCGATTACGAGGTCACCCAGCATCTTGCGATAGTGCGCCCGTCGGCTGCGTGCTCCCAGATCACGCCCGAAGATCGCCTTGAAGGTGTGTTGGTTGGCGACGCCAAAAACGCAGAACGCGCTGATGAGCATGTGCACGTCGAGCGGATCGACCTCGCGTCGGATAGCTCCCTGCTCCAGTCCGCGCTGGAGAATCCGCGCCAGCAGATCCACAGCGCGCGTGTTGATGCTGGTCAGCACGCTGGAACGTTGGATGTGCTCGGCGCGGTGGATGTTTTCGATTGCGACGAGGCGCAGAAACTCCGGGTGGCGCTCGTGGTGATCGAACGTCAATTCCGCCAGCTCGCGAATCGCGGCAAGCGGCTCGAGGTGCTCCACGTCCAGCGTTTGCTCTGCGTCGCGCAATTGCGCGTAGGCGCGCTCCAGCACGGCGGTATAGAGCTGTTCCTTGCCCCCGAAGTAGTAGTAAATCATACGCTTGGTCGTGCGCATGCGCGCCGCGATCTCGTCCACGCGCGCCCCCGAATAGCCGCGCTGCGCGAATTCCGCGGTAGCGACTTCGAGAATCTCGGCGCGCGTGCGTTCCGCGTCGCGTATTCGTTCAGATCTTGCTTGGATGTCACGCATGCTAGCGCCGCTCAGGTCACGGGCTCCAGGAGTCTTCGGGCCCCCGCCGCCAGAAAGGCCGGCGCGTTTCCCTCGCCGTGGCCGGAGTAGGCAGTAATTGGCCGGTACCGGCAGAAAGAAATCAGTTGCAAACGGCTCGTTGGAGTCTTCGCCACCGGACAGCGAGTAGAGCAGACTCCCATCGATCGATCGGACGGCCGGTATGGTCCGCTCATTCGGGCCGGCACGACCTTCAATCTGCGTCGCGAGCAGTGACTCTCCGCGCGAGCGCCTGAAGCTCGTCAGGTGTGCGCAGCGGAATCGCGCACAGCGAAGGTCCGTGCACCTGGAAGTAGCTCTGGGCCAACGAGTCGGGTTCAGCGTTGAGGATCAGGTTGATATGACGCTGC
>JAFAZN010000356.1 GCA_019239775.1 Chloroflexota bacterium | reverse complement strand
GCACCAGTAGAGGCACTACTTCTCGAAGACTGATACCCACCGCTCGCATAACTCGGAAACTGGGACCATCTCCACTTCGCGGGAGTCGCGCCGCTTCCACTCCACCGCGTTGGCGGCGAGGCCGCGGCGACCGACGCCGATGCGCAGGACGCCAGGCGTTGCAAACGTTTCGACGTGACCACCGGCATCGTCGCCTAAGGACGGAATGTGCGAACGCGCGATGTCGACATTCGCGGTGTAGCCGCACACAGGGCAGTGGACTGCGGTGTCCTCACCAACTGGTGTTTCCACCAGGAACTCGATGGATTCTTTGCCGCCCATCGCGCCGTTGAACGCCTCCGCCGCGAGCGCATGGAGTCCGCAACGGGTGTAGATGCGCTCGTACGCAGCGCGCATGGTCGCAAACGACTCATCGAGGCCGCTGAGGTCCAGGTCAAACGAGTAGGCGTCTTTCATCAGGAATTCGCGGACGCGCAGCAGTCCTGCGCGTGGCCGTGGTTCGTCGCGGAACTTGGGACCAATCTGGAACCAGCGCTGCGGAAGCTGGCGGTAGCTGTGCAAGTCCGCCCGCGCGATTGCGGCGAAGACTTCCTCATGCGTCATCGCCAGGCAGTACTCGCCGTCGCGGCGATCGTGTAAACGGAACATCGTCTGGTCGATCTCGTCCCAGCGGCCGCTGGAGCGCCACAGCTCGGCCGGGTGGAGTGATGGAGGAAGAAACTCCTCGGCGCCGGCGGCGTGCATCTCCTCACGCAGAATTCGCTCGATTTTCGCCAACGTCCGACGGCCAAGCGGCAAGTACGTGTAGAGACCGGCACCAAGCTGGCGGATGAACCCGGCGCGCACAAGTAATTGATGCGAAGCGGCGACCGCATCCAGCGGCGCCCGCTTCAACGTGGGCATGAAGAAGCGACTCACTTGAGTCACACGTGACATCGGTACACCACCCTCCCGTGTGAGTGATTCGACCGTTTAGCCGAGTTCTGCGCGTTGCTGCCCGCGGGCGCTTATCCCGCGGGCCGGCGCGGGCTCCGGAGAAGGCGAACCATCCGAAACCGAGTCACGGTATGCAACTGTAGCAGGTCGCGCGAGCGAGGCGGCGCTCAGGCTCGTACGTGAATCAGTCCACGACCCAGTTGCGGCGGCCCTGCGCGGCCAGCAGCCGGCCAAACACCAGGCCTGGGAAGTGGGCGGCGGCTACGGGGGTGTCTGTGCCTTCCAGCTCGCGGGTGAGAGCGGTGCGCGTTCGCTTCGCGAGCTCCGGATCGACGTCGCCGACGCCGGCCCATTCGTCATCCAGCAGCTCCACCGGACAGTGCACCACATCGCCCAACAGTAGAGCGCGGCTGGTACCAGAAGAAACAACCACGATCGTGCTACCCGGTGTGTGACCGGGTGCGTTCATGACGTCAATCCCAGGTAGGAGTGGACCTGAATCGGACCAGGTCTCCAGCCGATCCGCGAGTGGATCCATGATCGGTTGAACGCGTTCATTGCCACGAAAATGCTCCAGGTCATGCGCGTGGCAGCGGAAGGTGGCCTTCGGAAACACGATCTGCCCCTCGTTGGTGGCCCAGCCGATGTGGTCAAAGTGCAGATGCGTAAAGACCACGTTGGTGACGTCTTCGGGCTTGACGCCGTTGGAGGCCAGGCTGTTGAGCAGCTCACCACCCTGGAAGGTGCCCGCGCCGTCGCGCACGAGGCCGGAGCGCGGCCCGAGGCCAGCGTCGACGAGTGTGATGGAGTTGCCTGGGCCCCGGACGAGAAAGCCGCCCAGGTCGAAGCGCATCATCCCGTCCGCATCCAGGAAGCGCTGATGTGGCGCCCACTGCTGTTCATCGGTACCTCGATAGAACACCGTCGCCGGCGCACGCATCACCCCGTCATAGATCGCTTCAACGGACACGTCACCAATCTGCATACAGGTGCCCAGCCTACGTCTCTTTGGTGGTGAGGTGCACGCGGCCGAAGGCCTCCGCGCCGCGGTCCATCTGCGCAGCAATGTGGGTTTTGATGACGGCCATGTCGCGGAAGTAGCGTTGCAGCATCGAACCGGATTGGGCGACGTGTGTACCACAGGTGCGAAAGATCAGGTCCACCGCCTCGCCGGCCAGACGAGTGGCGTATTGCTCCAACAACTGCAACTGCAGGTCGCGCTCGTCGTCGAACGGAACTTCACCTTCTGCATCCTCGCGAGCGAAGCGCATGTACTCGCGCGCAATGTGCATGACGGTGGCTTCGGCCGTCTCGATCATCGACCAGGCTTCACCGAAGTGCCGCTGATAGTCAGGCACCTCGGCGCGCAGCGCATGTGGTGGAATTGACAGACGACTGGAGCGCAGCTCGTGTTCGTACACATCGAGCGCACCCCGCGCAACGCCCACGGCGACCGCGGCCATTTCTTCAAAGAGCACGCTGACCAGTCGGCCAGCGACGTACATGGGATTCTGATGCACGCGTCGACCCGGTGCGTTGCGTGAGCCGAAGTCGTCCCGCATTGGAGGAATCGTGCGGTATGCGGGAACGAACGCATCGTGCACAACCACGGTTCGTGATCCGGTACCCCGCATGCCGATCGTGTTCCAGTCATTGACGATGCTGATATCACTCCGGTCGACAATGGCGACCAGAGGCTCGCGCTCCTCGCCGCGCGCAACCGAGATGCCGCCGATCACATGCGTGGCGATGTCGCAGCCTGAGACGTAGTCCCACTCGCCGTTGCAAATGTAGCCTCCGTCAACAGGTCGCGCAATGACTCGCGGCGGAGTCCGACTCGGACCGCGGAACTCGCCATCGGCGCCGTAAACGTCGATCTGTGCCTCTTCCGAAAAGAACGCCGAAAGCATGATCGCGTGGCCAGCCGTCAACGCGAGCACCCAACCGCTGGATGGACATCCGCGTGAGATCTCGATCATCACCTGCGCAAATGTCGGCATGTCGAACTCGTAGCCGCCGAAACGGCGCGGCTGGAGGATGCGGTAAAAGCCGGCCGCAACGAACTCGTCATTCGTCTGCTGAGGAAGGCGACCCAGCGACTCACACTCCACCTGGCGCTCGCGCAGCACCGGCACCATTTCGCGGGCCCGCGCGACGATTCCAGCGGGAGTCGTTGTGGGGTCCGGGGCCGCGATCGTGCGTCGCTCGACAGAGGTCATGTTGCCAGCGATGACGCAGGCTTCTGGCTCCAGATGGTCTCCGGTCGCGACTGGAGCAAAAAGACCTCGCGCTTACCGTTGCCACCAGGGCCGATGGCCCATTCGATGTCCTGCGTACACCCCATTGCCTGCTCCATGTGCTTACCCAGACGTGCCAATTCGAGAATTTCCGCATCGGAAACACACGGTTTGTTTTGCAGCTCGCGGGGTACGTCTCCCAGCTGGGTGCCTTGACAGGTGGCGTCGAAGCGATAGGCAACCGTCTTGGTTCCGATCGATTTCGAGCGGATTTCCAGCTGCACCTTGTCCACGTATGCGCGGTCTGGAGTCACCTCCCCATTGACCACGGCAGCGCCGAGCCCAAACGCTGCCTCGATAACAATGGCGGACCGGTCACCTGTCATCGGGTCAATCGTGAGCATGACGCCAGCCGATTCGGCGGGAACCATCCGCTGGATCACCACGCCCATCGCCAGATCGGCGACCGACGTCCCGAGATGCGCGCGATAGGCGATCGCCTGGGTCGTGAACAGGCTCGCCCAGCAGCGCACCAGGTGGCGTAAGACCTCAGTACCACCGAGGATCCACAGATAGCTTTCCTGCTGGCCGGCGAACGAGGCATCGGCCATGTCCTCGGCATTGGCGCTGGAGCGGACTGCCACTGGAGTTTCCGCCGGATGGCACAGCGCGGCATGCGCTCGCAAGACGGCGTCCTCCAGGGCAGGTGGCACCGAACTGGCGTCGAACACCTGGCGGATTTGCTCAGAGGCACGAAGTTGCGCCTCGTAGCTGCCGCAGTCCGCCAGTATTCGCTCCAGCTCCGGAGCCAACCGGTTATGAGACACATGCTCGCGGTACGCGGTGGTGGTGACGGCGAAACCGTCAGGTACCTGGAGGCCTTCGCGAACGAGGGCGCCGAGTCCGGTGGCTTTGCCGCCGACGAGCTGCGCACAGTCGGCGGTGCACTCGTTCAGGCCGAGAACATACGGATTACCGGCCATGGACGCTACGTATCTTACGTCCGCCAGAGTCGGTCGCTTGCGAGTCTCGCGCCTTCGGAGAGCGCCTGAAACTTGGCCCACACGACTTTGGCGTCCACCTCGGGCACAAACGTCGCCGATGACGAAAAGCCGCAGTCGGCTCCGGCGATGACTCGCTCGCGTCCCACCAGCCGCGCATAGGTGACGAGCATGTCGGCGATGAGCTCGGGGTGCTCGACGATGTTGTAGGCGTGCGAGATCATGCCCGGGATCAGGACCTTGTCTTCGGGCAGCGAGAACTCCTCCCACACGTGCCATTCGTGCAGGTGACGCGGGTTCGCGGCTTCAAACGAGATCGCTCCGGCGCGAATACGTAGCAGCATCGGCAGCAGGTCGCGCAGCGGCATGTCGTGGATGCGCGGTCCCTCGTTGATGCCGTAGCAGGTGTGGTACCGCACTTTCTCGGGCGGGATGCCCTCCAGCGCCAGGTTCAACAAGTCGATGTGAAGGTCCGGCCCCAGCTCATACGGATCGCTGTGATACAGCGCCGTGAGCCAGGGATCGTCGATCTGCAGGATCAGGCCGGCGTCGACGATGGCGACGTACTCCTCGTGCATCGCTTTTGCCACCGCTTCCAGGAAGTCGGCGCCAGAGGCGTAGTACGCGTTGCGGCCAATCAGGCGCGGCGCCATCGAGGGCATGAAGGCTTCTTCCACGCCTAGCGCGGCCACGGCTGACTTCAGGTTTTCAATGTCTTGCTGCAGGATGGCCCGGCCTGTGTAGGTGATCGGCGCTGTGCAGATCAGCGGTGGGTAGCGGATCATCGTCTCGGCTTTGCCACCGAGGTACTGCTGGTAATACTCGGGAAACTGCTCGAGCTCGCCTTCGGGAATCGCCCGGTCGGGCGCGCCGATGGCATCGACTTCGAGGCCGCCGAGGCGGTCGCGCACGTAGGCGAAGAAGCCGGCCTTGCTCTGTTCCCCGTCAGAGACGATGTCGATCCCGCATTCGGCCTGCTTGCGTACGACCTCCGCCACGGCCTCACGCGCCTGACGCGCGAACTCACCCTCGTCGTAGGGTTGGCCGCCGACTTTCTGGCGCATCATCTCCAGCAGGGGATGCGGTCGTGCCAGGCTGCCGACGTGGGTAGTCAGGATGCGCTCTTCGCTGCGTTTCATTGGCTCCTCCGCCAGGGTTGGAGCATCTGCCGGTAGCCGTCCTCCCAGTGGTCCGCATCGGCCGGCTTCTCGGGTGGCAGGAGCAATGGTTGCTCGCGCGTGACCGGGCTGCCGAGCGCCGCCACAATCTCGCGCATCGCCCACCAGATAGATGGTTGGCCCACACGCCGCAAGAAGTTGGCGCGTACCTCGTCGTCGCCGTAACCGAAGGTCTCGCTGATGTGCTGCATAACGCGGACGTAATTGTCGGCGGAGGCGTCACCGGTGAGGCCGCGACTCACCGCCCACGCGCCGCTGACCATTCCAGCGCGGCCGGCGCCGGCGCGGCAATGCACGTACACCGCGCAGCCGTCGGCCACCAGCTCATCGATCACGCGCAATGCGTTGGCGATGCGTTCGGGCGGGGGTGCACTGAAGTCCTCGAGCGGCACGTGCGCAAAGCGCATTCCCGCCCGTTCGGCAAGGGCTTGCTCTTGCTCGACCTGATATTCGGGCCACGGGCGGCGCGAATTCGCCGACGGCGGCTCACGATCTGGCCGGAGGCTCAGAACCGCGGTGATGCCCTGATCGCGCAGAAGCCCGAAGACTTCAGCTTCGAGTGCAGGTTGCTCTCCCCGCGCGAGGACGTTCGGAATGACCCAGGCGAAGTTGCGAATGGTTCCCAGAGTGGAAGGCGACTCCACGCCTGAATGCTACCGGGTGGCTTCGTCTCCCTGACCTGTGGCGGCTTGACCTGGGTTCAGCGGCACGCTCCGCAGGCGTTGGCCGCTGGCGTGATAGTCGCGTCTCAGCTGTTGCTCACCTCGACGGCATCGAGGATGCCCTGCTCGGTCGGCGTGCCGATGGCCATGATCGGGGTGCCATTCGAAAAGTCGCTCAGGTTGCATTCGTCCGGCAGTTTGACCACGGCCATGCTGTTGCCGTTACCGGCCAGCTCCTGGTTCGACGTCGCGTTGCCCTGGCCTACGCCCTCGATCTTGACCAGCGCCAGCGGCCCGTCCATGTGCACGATCGAGCCGCGCACGGCCGAGTAATCGATCATGCCCTGGTCGTGAATGCCGAGGTCATCCGGCTGCTGCATCTGCACCTGGTCGCCGCCGACGATCGGCAGCTGAAGTCCGCACGCTTGTTGGCCACTGCCACTTACCGATTGCGCCATTGCCGCGCCTGGCACGGCGGCCAACATGAGGAGAAGTGCCAGTCCGAAGACGATGAACCGTCCAGTTCTGCGCATTGCTGAAAGATCCTCCTGAGGACCTGAGGGGGCGCAGCCCAGGTGCCGGGCACCGCGAACAAGCGCAACACTCTGGTTACAACTCTTGAACGTACGGGTAACGCAACGCTTTTCTTGACGCCCTTGAACTCGGGCGGTTTGCTTGTCGCCTATGCTGAGGAGTTCGTTTTGCGGCGCCGCGTTTGCGCTGGCGCTGGTGGCAAGTCCTGTGCTGGCGCAGCAGGTGCCGGCGGTGCCCGCAGCGGTGGCGGTGAGCCTGGACCCGACGACCACCGCGCTGCTCGTCGAGGACATCACCACGCAGACCTGCGGCTCGCAGCCGCGCTGCCAGCAGTTCTTACCCCGCGTTTCTTCGCTGTTGGCGAGTGCGCGCGCCGCGGGTGTCTATGTGCTGTACACCACGCCGGCAACGCAGCCGCCGATCTTGCCCGAGGTCGCGCCCGCCGACGGCGATCCTGTCTTTCCTGGTCTTGGCCAGGATCGCTTCTTCGACACCGCGCTGGATGAGCTGCTGCGCGCTCGCGGGATTCAGAACCTCATCTTGGTTGGTTGGCGAGAGAACGGCTCGGTGCTCTACACGGCCGTGGGTGCCAACCTGCGCACCTACACGGTAGTCGTGGCCGACGATGGCACCTCGGCGGCGCAGGACTATGACGTCGCCATCGGCCGCTATCAACTGCTGACGCAGTTGAATGCGAACGCCAACAATGAACCACTGCGGAAGGGTGCAGTGACCCTGTCGAAGACGGACCTCATCACCTTCCAGTGATGACGCGCCACGTGCAGAGGCAGCAACAGGTTCGGGAGGAAATCACCTTCGGGAGAGAATCACCCTTCCGGAGGAACAACCCTTCGGGAGGAATAACCCTTCGGGAGGAATAACCCTTCGGGAGGAATAACCCCTCCGGAGGAGATCGCCTTCGGGAGAAAATCACCCTTCCGGAGGAATCACCTTCCGTGGAGTAAACCCTCCGGGAGGAATGCACTCTTCCGGAGGGACATCACCCTTCCGGAGGGTCATCACCCCCGTCGGGAGGAACAATCCCGTCGGTTGAACCCCAGAGGGTGGCGGCCGGGGCGTTAGCGGCCTAGGGCCTCGTCGGACTTCGCGGCGGCGTCGTCGAGTGCTTGTTTCGGATCCGCGGTCAAGCTGTCGGCGGCGGTCACGGCGTCTTGCAGATAGGTGCGGGCGTCCGCCCAGCCCGCCACCGAGATCCCCGGCGCGCCCGTAGGAATCAGGTCTAAGGCAACCTGCAGCCGGGGCGTCTTCGCGATGAAGTCCTTCAGCATCGGATCGCTCAAAGCGGACTTGCGCACT
>JAFAZN010000230.1 GCA_019239775.1 Chloroflexota bacterium | reverse complement strand
AATCCGCTCGAACGTTTGAACAAGGAGCTCAAGCGACGCAGCGCTGTGGTCGGCATCTTTCCCAACCGGGAGTCGGTGCTCCGTCTGTTCTGCGCGCTGCTAGCCGAACAAAACGACGAGTGGCTCGTGTGCCAACACCGCTATTTCAGCGAAGCCTCGATGGCGAAGATCTTGTATCCGAAGGAGGAACCGGCGGCGCCGCTACCGCCGGAGGCGGCAGCGGCCTAAAGTAGCAGCACCTGGATCGCCACGTCGATCTACACCATCACTGGGGACTCAGACCACCGCCGCCGCGCGCCGCCCACCCTGGGTTCCGGTCGCCGAGCTCGGTCCAGCCGAGGCTGGAAGCTGTCAAGGCGGCGGGGCGCGGCCAGGAACCGGTGTCGTTGAATGGCGTCCGGTTGTCCTTGGTCTGCTGGGGCTCCTGGGGCTCGCGCAACTAGGCAGACGTGCAAGAAGCGAAAGCCGAACGTCCCCGTCGCGGACTCAGGATCGTCGTCGCGATGAGCGCCGGCTAAAGCTGAAGGTCGTACTCAAGCACAAACGCCTGGGCCAACTCAGGGGGTAAGCCAGATATAGCGGTTAACCCACCAATACAGTTGTATTGCTTTGACGTAGTTGTGCGTTTCTTCGAACGGGACGTATTCGGTGAAGACGTCGGGATCGTCGCGGCCGGGGGTGGTCCAGGTGTCGACGTTGCCGTCGCCGGCGTTGTAGCTGGCAAGGGCGCGATCCACGGAGCCGTTGCGCTTCAGGCGTTGGCTGAAGTAGTAGGCTCCGAACTGCACATTCAGCTTCGGCTTATACAGATCTTCCTGCGCAAAATTGTTGATGCCGAGTGCGGCGGCGATTTCGTTACCCGTCTTGGGAATAATCTGCGTAAGGCCTTTGGCTTTCGCGACTGACTCCACATACGGATCGAAGTCACTCTCCTGGTGCATCAATGACGTAAACAACAGTGGATCGATGTTGCGCTGTTTCGCCGTCGAGGTAACCAGGTCGGGGAACACAAGTGGCGAGGCTACCCGCGCGAGCGCGCGCGGAACATCCAGTACGCTGACATCGCCACCTGCAGTTGCTCCGTCCAATGCGGCGCTGCCAAGCTTCAGCTCCGCATTTGGCAGACCCATCTCACCGAACCGCTCGGCCAGCCAGTACAGACGATCCGGTTTGTCGGCATACGTGGTGAGAAAGATCTCGTATTCCCAGTTCGCCTGCTTGTACAGTCCGTGTTGGACCAGCGCAGTCGCGCGAATGTACGCCGGATCCTGCGCGGCCGCCTGCGCATCGGACTTCAGGTCCAGCCCGTTCCTGGCGAACCACGCCGTTACTTCGCTGTCATCGCTCGCGGAGATGCTGGAAGGGTCAAAGTCTTTCGACGAAGGCGGAGGATTCAACGCGACCTCGGCGCGCATGACGTAGTAATCCACTGGGCGTACCGCGGCCGCGGCTGCGTATTTCGCTCGGGCGGACGCAGCGTCGCCATTGGACGCAAGCGCTTTTCCCGTCCAGTACAGGGTCTGAGACTGGATGTCGGACGAAGGTTGGCGTGCCAGAAGGTCCGACCAGGTGGCGAGCGCCCCATCGAAGTCACCCAGCATGTACTTCGCCAGTCCGAGTCGGAATGCGCCTGCCATACCCGCGTCGCGTGTTGGATATTTCGCAACCAGACCTTCGTAAATGCTGGCGGCGCTGGCGTAGTCGGACAGCTCCTCCTGCGCCTTGCCAGCTTCGAGCAGCGCCATTGGCGCGAAGTCATCATCGGGCTCGTCGGCGGCTAATTGAAGAAGCTGCGTTGTCGTGGTCTTGGCCGGCGAGGACAGGCCCCGGTAGTAACGTGCCTCCACCGCATTGTCACCGTCGGGAAAGGCTGCGATATACGCGTCGAAATCCGCGCGTGCGCCGGCGAAATTCCAGAACAGGTACCGGATGATTCCAGCGTAGAAGCGATCCTCCGGGCGCATCCCACCCAGATCCTCCAGCAATTGCACCGCATCCGGCGCCTTGCGCGAGCGCGGGAATTGCGAGATGGACGTGCGCAGCGCGTTGATTGCATCGTCCGTGCGACCCAGCTGCGCCTCACCAGCTGCGATGTTGTACAGCTGCTCGCCCAGATAGCCCTTTGTGCCAGCCGCCGTCAGCAGCTGGCGATAGGCATCCATCGCGGCATCTGTCTGATTCAACGCAACTTCGGCACCGCCGAGCTTCTCCGCTAAATCGATCTTCAGTAGACGCGGCTCAGCGATGAGTAAGCCTTGTTGGCCGTCGATGGCGGCTTGATCGGGCCGATCGGCAGCCAGCCACATGTCTTCGAGCTCCAGTCGCACCGCGGCGGCAACTAGCGGATTCGCATCGGCGACCGCGCGCATCTCGGTGGCGGCTTCGTCGTAACGCTGGAGTCCGCGCAGCGCTTCGCCTCGCAGCAGCCTGGCGGCTGATTGGAGGTCCTGGCGCTGCGTCGATTTGAGCAGGGCGTCGGCGGTCGCAAGCGCGTCGTCGAATTGCTGGTTGCCCAGCTGCGCTTGCCCGTACAGCAAGCTTGCTTCCTGCTGCTGATCGCCGCTGAGCTGATCGCGCAGCGGCTGGATCAGGCTCAGCGCGCGCGAGTCATCGCCAGCGGCCAAGGCGCTGCGTACTTGCTGAACGGTGGCCGCTTGAGGCGGTGGCAGCTGCGGAAGTGTGGAGACGGGCAGGAACGGCAGCGGCGTCGGGCTAGGCCTCTGCGCGGACGGCGGTTGAGCCGCCTGCGCGGACACCTGTGTGGGCTGCGCCGACCCGAGCGTGGCAGGCGCGCCGGTTGGCGGCGTCGTGGATGCTGGTTGCGCGCCGACGGTTGGCTGCGTGCCGCTGACGCCTTCTGCGGCGGCTGCTGGCTGCGTGCCGGTTGCGCTTTGCGCGGTGGATGCTGGCAGCGTGCCGTTGGCTGCTTGCGCGGTGGCGGCTGCTGGCTGCGTGCCAATGGCACCTTGCGCGGCACCATTTGGCTGCGAAGCGGCTGCTGGCTGCGTGCCGGTTGCGCTTTGCGCGGTGGATGCTGGCTGCGTGCCGTTGGCTGCTTGCGCGGTGGCGGCGGCTGTTGCGACGGCAGTTGGCGCCGCGGGTTGCGGCGGCGGGCTCACCTGACAGGCCGTCGCGCCGAGCAACCCCACGATGGCTACAACAGAAGCGGCGCGGCGGCGGACGGGCGAAGCGACCATCGCGATTGGACGCGGTTTTAGTCCATCGGGCCCGGCGACGCAAAATTGACGGCGTGACCGAGCTGGCCCTAGTGCTGGTCCTGGCCTCGGCGGTCGCGCACGCAGGCTGGAACTTCATCGCCAAACGCGCCAGCGCGGGACCCGTGTTCAACTGGCTGTTCGATTCACTCTCAGTGCTCGTGTGCCTGCCGCTGGGCATCGCCCAGGTCCTGCTGCAGCCGCCGCACCTCGGCGCCATCGAGCTGATTTTCATCGTCGGCAGCGCCGTCTTGCATCTGGCGTACTTTCTCCTGCTGGGGCAGGGCTACCGCAAGGGCGACCTCTCGCTGGTGTATCCGTTGGCGCGCGGCCTCGGGCCGATGCTGTCCACGGCCGCCGCGGTCTTGCTGCTCGGGGAGCGGCCGACGCCACTCGCGCTCTGCGGTGCAGCGCTGGTCGGCGTGGGCGTCTTCGTGCTCGCGGGCAACCCGCGGCGGTTCCGCAGCTCGTCGGCTGGCGCTTCGGTACTGTTTGCGCTGCTGACCGGGGTCGTTATCGCGGGCTACACGCTGTGGGATAAACAGGCCGTCAGCGACACCGGTCTGGCCATTCCGCCCGTGCTGTACTTCTACCTCTTTACGCTGTGTCGCGCGGCGATGCTGACGCCGTACGCCCTCTCGCGTTGGCCAGTGGTGCGTAGCGAATGGCGGCTGCATCGGCGGCACGCACTCGGGATCGCGGTGCTCAGCCCGCTCTCGTACATCCTGGTGCTGTACGCGCTCTCGGTGAGCCCAGTCAGCTACGTGGCGCCCGCGCGCGAGATTGGCATTTTGCTGGGCGCAGCGATGGGGTCGCGGTGGCTGGCGGAGGAGGCGGGGCGCCGTCGACTGGCAGGCGCGGCGGCCATGGTGGCGGGCGTCGTGGCATTGGCGTTCGGCTGAGCACGCGGTGGCGCTGGCGCTTGACTGCGCGGTGGTGGCGCTGGCCTTTGGCTGCGCAGGCCACATTCGCGGCGTGACGGGCCAAATGACAGGCCAATGGTTCACGTGACGGTCCAATTGCCTCGCGTGACGGGCCAATGGCTTCGCGTGACGGGCCAATGGCTTCGCGTGACGGTCCAATGTTTCACGTGACGGGCCAATTGCCTCGCGTGACGGCCTTTCGTTTCACGTGACGGTCCAATTGCCTCGCGTGACGGGCCAATTCGGCCGCGTGACGGTGTCGCGCGCTGGCCCGAAAGTCTTTCGTGACGCCGGCGTTATGGTTATAAGTCGGGACTTTCCCGATCTGGAGGCGACGCAAGTGGGCCGAGTGCGGAGCGCGCGTGTACTGATCAACCTGGCGATGGTGCTGGCCCTGTTTGCGAGCGCCTGTTCTGGAGGCGCGAGCGCACCAGCCGCTTCTACGTCGTCGGGCGGCGCGTCGACGTCCGCGGGAGCTGCTTCTGGCTCTGGGGCTGCCTCCTCTGGTGCTGCCTCATCTGGCGCCGCGTCCACTGGAGCTGCCTCATCTGGCGCCGCGTCCACTGGGGCTGCCTCATCCGGTGCTGCAGTGTCTGGTGCTGCATCGTCTGGCGGCGGGTCCTCGGGATCTGCGCCCGGGTCTTCGTCAGCCGCGCAGCAGTCGAGCGGCCAGCCGCAATCCGGCACGCCCGCGGCCCAGCAGCAGACCGGCACGCCCGCGACCAACGACAACGTCGCCGCCCAAACCGCTTCGGGCTCGAGCAATGGACAGACCGAGCAGCGCTCTGTCCAGGCTGGCGGTGATCCCGGCGGCCCTGTCTCGGATGCGCCCGCAGCACCGATCGTCGCTCGCTCGCGCACAACTGGCCGACCGATCACACTCGAGATCTGGCTCACCGACTGGGAGCAGAGCACGCAGCAGCTTTTCAACGATCAGCTGGTGCCCGCGTTCGAGGCGGCCAACCCCGATGTCGCCGTCAACGTGCAGTACCTCGACTGGCGCGTCTTTACCGAGAAGTTGATTGCCGCCCATGCTGGCGGGGTCCTGCCGGACGTGTATCAGGCAGGCGCGGAGTATGTCGCGCCGCTGGCAACCAAAGGCATGGCGCTCGATATCACGGATCGCGTCAACAGCTGGGGTGAAAAGGACGACTTTTACGATTCTGCCTGGAACACCGTTACCTATCAGGGCAAGACGTACGGGATTCCAATTCTGAGCGCGCCGCAGACCTTGATGTATCGCAAGGACATGCTTCAGACGGCTGGTTTGAACGCGGCGCCGACGACCTGGAATGACCTGGAGCAGGCCGCGATGACTCTCACCAAGCGCGATGGCGACAAATTCGTCATCAGCGGCTTCAATGCTCGCCCCATCTGGCAGCAGTACATGTGGTTTTTGTTCCAGAACGGCGGCGACGTGTTCACGCCCGAGGGCCAGGTTGTCGTGAATTCTCCGCAAGCGGTACAGGCGCTGGATTTCTTCAGCAAGCTGTTCAATCAGGACCGTGTGGCGTCGAAGTCGAGCATCGCGGCGCCCACCGCGAATGTGGGCGCCATGGCGGCAAATCTCGTGGCTATGCAGCTCGGGAACCAGCTCACGGTGCGCGACTTCCGCGACAACAACCCTTCGGAAGCCGCGAACCTCGTGGTGGCGGACCCTGTCGCGAATTCCGCGCAGGTGACCACGAACTGGACGGACTGGCTGGCAATTTCAGCGCAGTCGAAGCACGCGGATGCGGCGTGGAAGTTTGTGACGTACGTGGCCGCGGCGGACAATCTGCTGAAGTACAACGAGACGATGTACTTCATCCCGCCGCGCAAGTCGCTTCGGACCGCGGGTTATATGTCCGATCCGCAGCTGCAGCAGTTCGTCAACATCATGGAGAAGTACGGGCGCTCGATCAACACCAATCCAGCAGCGCTGGAGGTGTATCAAACGATTATGCAGAACGCCGTCGACGATGCGGTGTATCAGAAGAAAACGCCGCAGCAAGCGTTGGATGATGCGTCGCGCAACATTCAGCGCGCGATGCGGCGGTAGCGCTCCGCGACACCCCTGGTGACTACCGTCCTGAACTACAAACAAATGCCGAGGTGAGTAGGAGTCACCGGGGCACAACGCCGCCCCGCCGACGGAGACCGCACGGGTCACGAACTGGAGTATCCGGAGCCTTCGTTGCACGCGAGGTGACGACGCCTTGGCGGTAGCCACACGGCCGAGCGTTGAACGAACCGCCGCGACCGCGCCGCTGCCGACCCGGCGGCGAGGGTATGACGCCGAACGGCGGCAGGCGGTTACCGGCTACCTGTTCATCGCCCCGGCGATGGTCATCTTTGGTGTATTTACATTGCTGCCGGTCGCGATGGCGCTGTATCTGAGCTTCACCGACTACGACGTATTCACGCGGATGAACTGGATCGGCCTCGCAAACTTCCAGGACGTGTTCGACGACGAGCTCTTCTGGCAAGCTCTGTGGAACACGCTGACGTACACCGTGTGGAGCATCCC
>JAFAZN010000222.1 GCA_019239775.1 Chloroflexota bacterium | reverse complement strand
TCGCAATGGGCGCGTTCGCCGCCTATGACCTACGTTCGGAGCAGGACAACCAGGAGAAGATCCTGCTGCAGAAAAGTCGCATCCTGGCGCTATCGGGCGCCGCGACGGTCGGAAGTATCTTCGAGCGGGCGCTGGCCAACGGTGAGCTGACCGAGGCGCAGCTGTTCGATACGAACTACGTGGAGATTCCGGGTACCAACCCCAAGAAGTACCACAGCGCATTTGACGGGTTCACCGACGCCGCGCTGTTGAAGATGGAGGACGGTTTCCTCCAGGACCCCGACGTCGTGTTCGCGGTGACTGTCGATCAGAATGGGTACCTGCCGACGCACAACACCAAGTTCACTGTCGACAACGGCGATCCGCTGGCCAATCGCACAAAGCGGCTGTTCAACGATCCCGTCGGCCTCGCCGCAGCCCAGGACACGTCGCCCTTCCTGCGCCAGGTGTACTACCGCGACACGGGCGAAGTCTTGTGGGATGCATCCGCGCCGATCATGGTCAACGGCCGCCACTGGGGTGGCTTCCGCATCGGCTTCTCGATCACCAACGTCCAAGCCGCCATCGACCAGCGCACGCGCGAGCTGGCTATTGCGCTCGGCGCCGTGCTCATCGTACTGAGCCTGATCACGTTCGCCCTGTCGGATCGCATTGGCCGAGCCGTTTCGAAGGTGGCACGCGCGGCGGCCGGACTGGCGCGCGGCGACCTCGACCAGCACCTGGACGTGCGCTCGAACGACGAGCTCGGCCAGATGGCCCGGGCGTTCACTGAGATCATCGCCTACCAGCGGCGCATGGCCGCGAGCGCCGAGGCGATCGCCCAAGGCGATTTGACCCAGCAAATCCAACCACAGTCGGACCGCGACGTGCTGGGTGTGGCGTTCCTGCGCATGAGTGCTGGCTTGCGCGAACTGGTCGCGCAGCTCCAGACCTCGGCCGCGGGTCTTGGCGATATGTCTACGCATCTGCGCGGGACGGCGGCCGAGACGGCACAAATTGTGGAGCACGTGGCAGCGGCTTCCGAGCACGTAGCCGACGGCGCGGCGACGACAAGCCGTGGCGCGAGCGATACGCATCAGTCCGTCGCTCAGCTCTCGATCGCCATCGATGCCATCGCGCGCGGCGCGACTGAACAGGCCGGCCAGATCCAGTCGGCGAGCTCGACCGCGTCCGATATGGCGCATGGCATCGAGCGGGTGGCCGAAGGGGCGCGCGGCGTGGCGTCTGACACCGAGCAAGCGCGCAGCGTCGCCGAACACGGCGCGCGCGCTGTGCAGCAGACGGTCGACAGCATGGGCGCCATTACGTCCGTGGTGCGCGACGCGGCCGCGACTGTCCAGGAGCTTGGCCAGCTGGGTGAGCGCATCGGCCAGGTGGTCGAGACCATCGATGAGATCGCCGAGCAGACCAACCTGCTAGCGCTGAACGCGGCCATCGAGGCCGCCCGCGCGGGCGAGAACGGCAGGGGCTTCGCGGTGGTAGCCGACGAAGTCCGCAAGCTTGCCGAGCGTAGCGGCCGTGAGACCCGGCAGATCGCCGAGCTAATCGGGCAGGTGCAAACCCGCACACGCGAAGCGGTCAAGGCGATGGAGATTGGGTCCGCCAAAGTGGACGAGGGTCGCGCGCGAGCCGATCAGGCGGGCGACGCGCTGCTCGAGATCCTGAATGCCGTCCAACGAACGGTTGGCCAGATCGGCGGCATCGCCGACGCCGCCCACGCCATGTCGCGGTCTAGTTACTCGGTGGTGGAAGCGATGGGGTCGATCAGTGCCGTGGTCGAGGAGAACACCGCGAGCACGAACGACATGGAGTCGCAGGCCGACCAGGTAACCCAGGCGATCGCCGAGATCGCGCGCACCGCCGAGGAGCAGAACGCCACCACGGCCGAGGTGTCCCGGGCGGCACACGATATGCGCGCGCACGTCGACGCGCTGCGCGTCCAGTCGGATGAGCTGGCATCCACGGCACAGCAGCTGACGCAGCTGGCCGCCCGCTTCCGCCTGTCAAGCGTGGACGCGGCTCAGCTGCATGCCGAGGTCAAGCCGCTACGCCGCGCAGCCTGAAGCTTCTCGCGGTCTCACTCAAACCCGTCGTGTTTTGACCGACTGAACCGAGACGACGGTCCGCGTCCGAGGCATCTCGGCGTAGGACCGTTCGTACCTGCAGTCTGAGTAGGCCACAGGAACACGAAGGTATTGATCTCCCATCCAAGACATCCGTCCGGGTCGCAAACGCGCTCGGCGGCCTTGAGCGCCCATGCATGAACGCACACTGCCAAGCGGCGGAAGAGCGTGCGCTCCGTCGCAGTTGATTGGCGGTGTGCGGTATCGAGCGTCGCCTCGGGCAGCAGGAACCGGCTGATCGCTTCGTCGTGCGTGTCGACGCCCGGCGGGAAACCGCACTTGGAGCAGGCTTGGGCCGATGTACGGGTCCAGCTGGGCCTCCATACGATCCAGCACCGCATCAGCCAGCAGCGGACCCTGTACGCTGGGTGCCCACTCAAGCCAGCATGGGAGGGCAAGCCTCGGAGCTTCGAAGTTGTCAGCCTGCTGCACTAGGCTGGCCGCAGGAGCCGGGCCCGACGAGTCCACGGAATAGCCAGTGGTTCTCGTTTGGTCGAGCTAACACGAATTACACCATCTGGTGCGCAGACACTGTCCTTACGCTGGTCAGCCAAAACCGCTCGCTGTCGTTTTTCAGCACCTATAGGCCAGACGGACGGTGATTTCGCCAGCACCTATAGACCAGTGGATTTTCAGCACCTATAGACCACCGGCGGCTCTGTTCTGAACCATGGCGTCCCAAAAGAAGGGGGCGGCATGGGTTATCGGGAGCTCAGCCGCATGCATGTTCAAGAGGTTGTTCGCCGCTGGCAAGCCCAGGAGAGCCAGCGCGCCATTGCTCGTGGCCTGGGTGTCGCCCGCGAGACGGTGCGGCGCTATATCGGCCACGCCGAGAGCCTGGGTCTCAGCCAGACCGGACCGCCGCCAACGCAAGCCCAGGCGATTGAGCTGAGTCGGCTGGCCCATGAAGGGTTGGCGCATGGTCGAGCTCAGCCGAGCACCACTGTGCTGGAGCCGTACAAGGACCGGTTGGCCGGCTGGGTCGCCGAGGGCATGCAGCTCAGTCGCATGCTCGAGCTGCTCAGCCCGGACGTGGTGGTCTCGTACAGCAGCCTGCGCCGCTTTCTGGCGCGAGCTGGGCTCGTCTCGCAAGCCAAGCGCACCACGATACGCATGGCGCCATCCGCGCCTGGTGAGATCGCTGAGATGGACTTCGGTCGGTTGGGCACACTCGTGCACGCTGAGACGGGCGCGCGTCAGGTGGTGTGGGCGCTCACGGTCGTGCTGCCATTCAGTCGATTCGCGTTCGTCTGGCTGTTGGTGCACCAGACGCTGGACGAGGTCATCGCCGGGTTGGATGCGGCCTGGCGGTTTTTCGGGGGCGTGCCCCAGCGGTTGATCGTCGATAACTTCCCGGCGGCGGTAGCTGGACCCGACGCATTGGAGCCGCGGCTGACGCGTGGGTTTCTGGAGTACAGCCAGGCGCGTGGGTTCATCGTCGACCCGGCCAGAGTGCGGCGGCCCAGGGATAAGCCGCACACGGAGCGCTTCATCGCCTATGTTCAGCGCCGCTTCTGGCACGGTGGCACCTTCATCGACCTGGCCGACGGTCGCGCCCAAGCCGAGCGGTGGAGCCGAGAGGTCGCTGGTCAACGCCGCCACGGCACCACGTTCCTAGTCCCCATCGAGGTCTTTGAGCATGAGGAGCGTGACCGCCTGCTGCCCTACGATGGCGTGCCGTTCGACGTGCCGATCTGGCGCGAGGTCACCGTTCACCTCGATTACCACGTCAGCTTCCAATCAGCGCTGTACTCAGCGCCCTCTGACCGGTGCCCACCAGGCACACGCATCGAGGTACGCGGTGACCGCCAATTGGTGCGGCTCCATCACCGCGGCGTGCTGGTGGCGGTGCATGTTCGGCAGCCGAAGGGCGGACGCTCGACCGATCCGGCTCACTATCCGCCCGAACGCGCCGCCTATGCGCTGCGCAGTTCCGAGCGCATCATCCAGCAGGCGCGTTTTCTCGGACCCAACCTTGGCACCTTCGCCGAGCAGTTGCTGGGCGGAGTTCAACCGTGGTCCAAGCTGCGCCAGGCCCAGAAGCTGCTCCGGCTGGCTGAACGCTACGGCATCCCGCGCGCTGAGCAGGCGTGTGCCTACGCACTCAGCTTCGAGCTCGTCAACGTGCGCCGGCTGGAGCACATCCTCGAGCACGCGCTGGATGAAGCGATGCCCGCCGTCGAGTCGTCAACCGTCGACCGAGTACCGCCGAGTGGTCGCTTTGCGCGGCCGGGCACCGCGTTCGATCATCGCTTCGCGGCCATTGCTGGAGTGAGCTCATGATCGGCGGCATCGACCCGGACCTGGTGCGGCTCGCGAAAAGACTGAAGCTGGGTCCGATTTTGCCTACTTTGCCTGAGCGGCTGGCGCTGGCACGTGCCCAGCAGCTGGACTACGTGGCGTTCCTCACGCTGCTGTTCGCCGATGAGGTCCAGCGGCGCGACCAGCTTAGCCTGGAGCGGCGCCTTGACCAGGCCGGCTTCGAAGACCAGTTCACGCTGGAGCAGTTCGACTGGAGTGCCTCCATCCAGATCGATCGTCGCCAACTGCAGGCGCTGTTCACGCTGGAGTTCCTGGCACGCAAAGAGCATGCGATCCTGGTCGGACCCGTCGGCGTCGGAAAAACGATGCTCGCACAATGCCTCGGCAGCGCGGCCGTGCGCGCGGGCCACAGCGTCGTGTTCACTCGCGCCGATGCGCTGTTCAAAGAACTCCTGCAAGCACGTGCTGACCACACCTTCGATAAAGCGTTCCGCCGCTTTCTCGCCCCGGAGCTTCTCGTTCTGGATGACTTCGGACTGCAGCGCCTCTCGGCTCAGCAGAGCCAGGATTTGTACGAGCTCATCATCGAAAGGCACCGCCGGTCGAGTTTCATCGTGACTTCCAACCGAGGTGTGGACGAGTGGCTCGGCTTATTCGACGACGCCATCCTGGCCAATAGCGCTTTGGACCGTCTCGCCAACGCCGCCCACCAACTTGTTATCGAAGGATCCAGTTACCGAGCGCGCCTCGCGCCCAAACGGAGGGACCCAATCAGCTAACCTACCAGCCTCATCCGCATCGAGCCGCCCAGTGGACTATAGGTGGTGAAAACGCTGGTCCATAGGTGCTGATCAGTGACAGGCGTGCTGCAGAGCTGTTGAAGCGCCCACACGTGTGCATAACGACTGTGGTCCCCGTGGCGCGGTTTGGCGCCGAAGCCAATCGTAGGTGTCGCCACCAGGCACCG
>JAFAZN010000121.1 GCA_019239775.1 Chloroflexota bacterium | reverse complement strand
CGCTCGCGCTGATGCAAACCATCCTGGCCGCCGTGCAGGTCGCCCCGTATGCCGCGCCAGTCGGGCTGTTCCTGCTGCTCACGCTCGCCGCGACGGCAGCCCACAGCTTCCCGGTGAGCACACCGGGCAAGCAGTCGTATCACGTCTCGCTGCCGTTTTTCATCGCCGCGATCATCCTTCTGTCACCGCTGCAGTTCATCGGGTTGATCGCGGTCGTCGACATCGTCGAAGGCCTCCGCGTTCGACGCTCGACTTCGGTCCAGATCTTCAACGGCGCGGCGTTCGCAGTGACTGGCCTGATCGCGCAAGGTGTCTACCACGGACTCTGGCCGATCCAAAGCGACGCACCCGCCGATCTCAGCCAGCCCATGTGCCTGGCCGCTGGGCTCGCCGCCGCGGCCACCTACGCCTTCGTGAATCGCGTGTTGATCAGCATGGCCATCTGGCTCGGCAACCGCATCCCGCTGCGCCAGCAGCAGATGTTCGAAGTCGAAGGACTGCTCACCGACGGTGTGCTGCTCCTGATGGGCGTTCCGCTGGCGCACCTACTGTGGATCGCGCCGTGGGCGGGACTCATTGGCGCCGCGCCACTTTTTTTGATTCACCGCGTGCTCGATCTGCCGAACTTGCGCGCGCAGAGCCGGCAGGACGGCCTGACCGAGCTGTTCACCGCGCCGTACCTCACCGAAACCTGCACGCGCGAGATCAATCGCGGCCGCCGCTTCAATCGGCCGACCACGCTGCTGCTGCTGGACGTCGATGCCTTGGGCGAATTGAACGCGGCGCATGGTCAGCAGGCTGGCGACGTCGTCCTACGCGCGACCGCACGCACGATCAACGCGGCACTGCGCGAATACGACCTTGCGGCGCGACTCGCGGGCGGTCTGTTCGCGGTCCTGTTACCCGAAACCGATCTGGCCCAGGCGCAGGTTGTGGCCGAACGCGTGCGGCGTAGCACCGCCGAACAACGCCACGAGGTGCCCGGCAGCGTTGAGCAGGCGCGCGTGACGCTGAGCATCGGGGCAGCCATCGTCAACGGCCAGAGCGTGACGGCCGCCCAGACGTTCGAGGCCGCTCGCAAAGGTCTGGCCAGAGCCAAGCGCGGCGGTGGCAACCAGATTGCCTTCGAGACGCTGCGGGCGCCCACGCTATCGCCCGTTTCCGATCTCACGTCGACGACTGATGCCCTCGAATCTGGCGTCACGCCGAGCGCACGCTTCAACCGTGTGAGTGGACCCCACAGCCGCACGCTTCGCGCGTGGCTGCGCGCGCATCTGCACACGGTCGCCATCTGCGCTCTCGCGGCGTTTGGTCTTGGTGTCTGCCTGATCGGCGCGATCGCTGAACTGGATTGGCCGCTGCTCGCGGTCATGCTCAGCGTTTCGGCCATGGCGGGCTTCGCCTTCTACTTCAGAAGCCTGCCTCTGGCCCTGGCGCTCGCGGGCGAGCTGAACCGATCGCCGGCGCGACTGGTGGTGGCGCGGTACTGGCGCATGTGGCCCCAATCCATCGCGATCGGTGCAGCCGGCCTGCTGACCGCATACGCCTACTCGAGACTCGGCCTGACGGGCGCACTCGGCGTGGCCGGCTTCTGGTTGCTGGTGCGTCACCTGGCGGGTCGCTACGTTGATCGCACCCTCGACAGCGTGCGCACGCTACGCAACGCCAACGAATCACTCGAACACCAGGCATTTCACGATCCACTGACCAACCTGCCGAACCGCGCGTTGTTCGCGGAACGGCTCGAGCACGCTATGGTCCGCGCCGGTGACGGCAGTGTTGCCGTGTTGTTTCTCGATCTGGACAACTTCAAGACCGTCAACGACACGTTGGGCCACGCCGCCGGGGATGCGCTCTTGATCGCCGCAACTGAGCGGCTGGTAAAGTGCGTTCGACGCGAGGACACCATCGCGCGGCTCGGGGGTGACGAGTTCACGGTGCTCCTCGAAGACATGCGCGATCCAAGTGACGCGGCGCGCATGGCCGAGCGCATTGGCGACTCCTTGAGCGAACCCTTCGACCTCAATGGCCAGCTTGCCACGGTTTCGTCGAGCATCGGCATCGCCCTGGACACCGACCGCAGCCACGCCCCGGATGACCTCATGCGCGAGGCCGACCTTGCCATGTACCGCGCCAAGTCGGGCGGCAAGGCGCGCTACGAGATCTTCGATACCTACATGGCCGAGCGCGCGATGCAGCGCCTGGGCCTCGAGACTGAGCTGCGTCACGCGGTGGATCGCGACGAGATGGTCGCCCTCTACGAGCCAGTCATTGCCGTTGGATCTGACGAAGTTGTCGGGCTGCGGGCGATGCCCAGTTGGCGACATCCACGGCATGGCGTCTTGGAGGCGGCCGAGTTCCAGCGGCTGGCCGAGGACACCGGGGTTGTGGTTGAGCTTGGCCGCTGGCTACTGGAGCAAGCATGCCGCGACGCACGCGGATGGCAGGCTCGTCACCCAAATGTAGGCGTGCACGTGCGGCTATCGCAACGCCAACTGGAGCAAGCCGACCTGGTGCCGATGGTGCGTGACGCCCTGACCACCTCTGGCCTGGACCCAGAGCTTCTGCACCTGGACGTCACAAACCTCGACGGCCCGACCGTCAAAATCCTCGATGGGCTGCGGTCGCTCGGGGTGGTGCTGTCGCTCGACGAGGTCGGTGCGGGCCCGCTCCCGTTGGATGCGCTCTCCGCAGCGGCGTTCGAGGCGCTTCTGCTGCATCCGAACGCACTTGGCTCGCGCGAGCTCGTGCGCGCCACAACCGCGGTGGCCGAAGCACTTGGCATGACCGTTCTCGCACACGGCCGTGACGGCGCGGCGGCCGATTCGATCGAGACATTGCTCGAGTCGGAGAGTGTCCGGGCTGCAGCCTAGAAGTTCGGCCGACAAGCCGGTTCGTAGCACGAGTCGCAGTCGGCAGAACTTCTGTGACTGATTGCGCCTAGGAACGCGGCACGCCATTCACGACGATCGGAGCGGGTTTTCGGCCGCGCTCCTAGGATGTTGCGCCTAGGGAACACAGCAGTCACGACCAAACTTGCACTCGAAATGGTTGTAAGTCGTGCCCCAGGCGCTCGTTCCATAACCGTGCGTCAACCGTGTACTCAGCGTTTCGCGCATCGGCATGAACATTGCGGTTCAGCCCGGGCAGTTGGGGGCAATGCCCGAAATTCTGGTCGTTGAAGACGACGAGGCTATCCGGGGCCTCGTTACCGAAGTCCTCCGCGATGACGGCTACGTGGTCAGCGAAGCCGCCAACGGCGCGGAGGCGCTGGAGTATGTCAATCATCACCGGCCCGATCTGATCGTGCTAGATCTGATGATGCCGATCATGGACGGCTGGACGTTCGTGGAGAGGTGCCGCCGTCATCCGTGCTGCGCCGCGGTACCGATCGTCGTGACGTCGGCGTCACACGATCTGCCCAAAACCGCCGAGCGGCTGCGCTCATACGGGGTGCGGACGTGCCTGGCCAAGCCGTTCGACGTGGAGGGGCTGCTGGCCTTGGTGGAGCGCTACGCTCCGTCCGAGCCCGCCGCCTGAGGCACGCGCACAAACTCACCGAGCAGATCCTCGAGTGCACGCTCCACGTCCTGGGCGCGCCCAACGTGCACGGGCGAGGTCTGAATCATCGTGCTGCGCGGCGCGACCAACCAGTGAAACCGCTCGGACCTGGGCAACGCCGCGATCGGCCCGCCCTCCGGTGACCCGTCACAGATCGCCTTGAACACCTGCAGGTGACGTTCGACGAGCCGCATATCGACCCCAGGCGCAAGCGAGTGCAGCCGCGCCTCGTCCACCTCCAGTCGCGCCCCGAGAAAATCGAGCTCGCGACTGAACAGCACCACCCCCACATTGAGAAACTCCCCGCGCTCCACTCGCGGCACCACCCGGACAAGCGCGTAGCTATACCACACGATGGGTGAGCCTTCGTTCGAGCACCTTTGGGCCGCGCTGCTGGGCCGCTACGGCTTCTTGCAGCCACGAGCGCTCACCGTTCAGGCGCTTGCTGAGGTACGTCACGTAGCCCTGGCGCTGCGCGGGCAGGTCGGCAAACTCGGGCTCGTCGCCGAACCACTCGTCGGGAACGTGCGCCACGATCTGCGTCAGAACGGAGTCGGTGAGTTGGGGGCGGAGTCGGGCATCGGCAGCTTGCAGGTCGCCCGCGACGTGCAGCAGCACGTGATCGGCAATCTGTACGAACCGTGACTGGATACGCTCCTGCCAACCAGACCATCGGTGGTGAAAGAACAGCGCGGCGCCATGGTCGATCAGCCACACGCGCTGCCCCGCGACCAGCAGGTTGGTGTTGCGCGCTGTGCGGTCGACGTTCGTCGCATAGGCGTCGAGCCACACCACGTCGGCGGCAAACTCTGGCGTCACGAGCTTGAGATCGACCGCCGGATCAAACGCCAGCGCACCTGGCACAAACTCCAGTCCGAAGTTCGCGCCGACACTCCCACGCAGGATGTCCTGGATCTCGGGATCAGGCTCACCCCGACCGAAGCCGTCTTCCAAGTCCACGATGGCAGGCCTCGGGACCGGCAGCCGCAACTGCTCGGCAAGCATCGCCACGATCGCCTCGGCGATCAGCGCCTTCGGCCCCTGACCCGCGCCTCGAAACTTGACGACGTACGAGCCATCGCCATCGGTATCCACAACTGCGGGCAACGAGCCGCCCTCCCTGAGAGGAACGACGTAGCGTGAACCTGTCAGGCGCACCAGGCCACTCACGCCATGGATCATAGCCGCGCAACCGGCGTGCTACCGTCACGCGCGAAATGAACCGCACCGATCGGCTGTACGCACTGGTCGAGGAGCTGCGCGCCCGCGCGCCTCGGCCAATGCGCGCATCCGAACTGGCCAAGCGGTTCGAGGTCACGACGCGCACCATCGAACGCGATCTGCTTGCGCTGCAGGAAGCGGGCGTGCCGATCTGGGCGCAACCTGGCCCGGGCGGTGGCTACAGCTTGAACGTCGAGGCCACCTTGCCACCGCTCAACCTGACGCCCGCCGAGGCTGCCGCGATTGCGACCGCGCTTGCCGCCACGCGAGCCATGCCGTTTGCCGAAGCTGGCCGAACGGCGTTGCAGAAGCTCAGCAACGTGATGGCCAGCGCGCCGAAAAGCACCGCCTCCAAACTTGTCCGCCAGATTCGCGTCGCGCAGGGACCGAACACCAGCAGCCCCGACCAGGGCGTGACCGACGTCATTCAGCAGGCGCTCATCGATTCCACCGCCATGGAAATGACGTATCGCGACTTCGAAGGCCATGAGACCTTACGCGTGGTGGAGCCCGGCGGCATCATGGGCACGCGTCACGGCTGGTACCTCGCCGCCTATTGCCGACTGCGCCAGGCGCCCCGCGCGTTCCGCTTGGACCGCATTGCCAACGCAACGCTGACTGGCGAGCATTTTTCAGAACGCAGCCTCGATAGCCTTCTGCCCGAGCTACCGTTCGAGCTCACCGAGCCGGCATTGATGTAAACGCGAAAATTCCCGACAGAATGCTGTCGCCGGTCGCCCGTAGTGTGGTCTTCGAAAGGACATTCACACCATCCATGACGACCAATGCACGTTTCGCGTTCGCTCTCGAATACACCAAGGACATTCAGGGCACCAAGCGGTTTTTCACCGATGTCCTCGGCCTGCAGCTCGATCGCGACCATCCCACCTTCGTTCAGTTCAAGGACGCAAGTGGCGCGGCCTACGCCATCGCTAGCGACGAGCCCATGGACAAAGGCGACTATCCCGAGCTGTGGTGGACCGTCGACAACGCCGAGCACGCTTGCGCGGAGATGTCGAAGCAGGCCGAGATTGCGATGCCCATGCGCGAGATGCCATTCGGCAAGTGCTTCGGCATCAAAGACCCGAATGGCCACGTCCACTACGTGCTCGAGTTCGCCCAGCAGCGACCGAGCCAGCAACTGTAACGCCATGACGCTTGTGGCTACTCGGGTGCAGACGTTTGAGATCGAGCCCCTCGGACCATTTTCGCTGCACGCGGCGGCGCGGTTCTGGGGCGACTTCACACCGGCCACACATGGCGGACTCGACGGGGCGGGCCATCTTCACATGGCCTTCCCCGTTGAGGGCAACTGGACCACGGCCGGTGTTTGCGTCACGCAGACCGTCACGGGCGTCATCACGGGTGACGTCTGCGGTGACGGTGTCGACGTTGAGGCGGTCAGGCGCCAGACCGCGCGGATCCTGTCGCTGGACGTTGACGGCCGCGCCTTTCCTCTCGTTGGGCAGCGCGATCCGGTAGCTGGGGAGCTGCAACGGCGGTTCGCTGGCCTACGGCCGGTGTGCTTCTACTCGCCGTATGAGGCGGCGACGTGGGCGATCATCTCGCACCGCATCAACAAGCGCCAGGCTGCAGGCATTAAGCAGCGGCTTTCTTCGGAGCTCGGCGTCACGGTGGAGATTCATGGGGAGCCAATGCTTGCGTTCCCCGCGCCCCAGGCGCTCTCGAATCTGCAGACGTTTCCAGGCCTGTTTGGCAATAAGCCAACGTGGCTGCGCACCGTCGCCAACGTGGCGCTACAGGGTGGCTTGGATGCAGCTCAGTTGCGCGCACTGCCCGATGAGCTGGCGCTCGCGCGACTGCGCGCGCTGCCAGGTATTGGGCCGTTCGGCTCCGAGTTGATCCTGCTGCGCGGCGCTGGGCACCCGGACTACCTCACGCTGGTGGAACCAAAGTTCCGTCGCGCCGTGCGGCAGGCGTACGGGCTCGATCACGAGCCGACCGATGACGACCTGTGGCGCATCTCCGAGCCCTGGCGGCCCTATCGCATGTGGCAGACGTTCCTGCTGCGCCAGCACACCGCTGACGCCTGAGCCGCCGTGCCTAAAGCGGTGACGAATATCGCGCCATGCGTTGACATCACCTCTGTGCACAGACACGGGCTTTGTGCAGAGACATCACTCCGTGTGGAGACACTACCTCCAGTCCGTGCCGCGAAACCACCTCTGGGCAGAGACATCACTCCGTGCGGAGACACTACCTCCGGTCCGTGCCGCGAAACCACCTCTGTGCAGAGACATCACTCCGTGCGGAGACACTACCTCCGGTCCGTGCGGCGAAACCGCCTCTGGGCAGAGACACCACTCCGAGGGAGGACATCACTCCGCAGTAGAGGGAATTCACCGCCCGGGGTCGGACATCACCTCCGTGCACAAGGGAAACAACCTCCGTACAAGGGACGTCACCTCCGCGGGAAACCAGACCGCGCGCATGCAGCCGAGGCGGCCGAAGGTGGTTGCGCGTGACGCCTCCTACGCGTGCGGTGCGGTACAAGAGAGCCCGTCATGGCAACCGCGCTTTCGATGGCCGCGGCTGCTTTCGTGCTCACGCTTGGCTTCGGCTACCCGCTGGTTGGGCTTCTCCGCCGCGCGGGATTGACCAAGCAAGTTCGCGCCGACGAATTGCCGTCGCACTTTGGCAAGACCGGCACGCCGACGATGGGCGGGCTGCTGTTCATCGGCCCCGTGCTGGTGCTGACGGTGGTGCTGGCTACGACGTGGCTCGGCGATGCCGGCCGCTCGGTGCTGCTGCCCAGCGCGACGATGCTGCTGGCCGCCGCACTCGGTGCCTACGATGACCGACTCTCCCTGGTCGGCAGCCGCGGCAGCGGACTCAGCGTCCGCGCCAAGTTCGGCCTGCTCGGCGCCATCAGCGCGGCCGAAGCGCTGGCGCTCTGGCAACCGAATCTGCTCGGCATCGACTACGTCTTCGTACCTGGCGTCGCTGGACGGGTGCACCTGAGCTGGTTGATCATCCCGATCGCCTGGTTCGCGATCGTAGGCTGCGCGCACGCCGTCAACCTCACCGACGGACTCGACGGTCTGGCCGGCCACACCGCGGCGGTGGCGTTTGCGGCCTACGGCACGATTGCGTGGCTGCAAGGCCAGGTGTACCTGGTGATGTTCTGCTTCACCATCGCAGGTGCGCTGCTGGCGTTCCTGTGGTTCAACGCCTACCCCGCGCAGGTGATCATGGGCGATACGGGCGCCCTGGCACTTGGTGCGACGTTGGCTATCGTCGCGCTGATGCTCGGCCAGGTGTTGCTTCTGCCGATCATCGGCTTCATCTACGTCGCCGTGACGGTTTCGGTGATTGCCCAGGTGGGCTATTTCCGCCTGAGCTCAGGAAAGCGCCTGCTGCGCCGTGCACCTTTGCACCGTCATTTCGAGCTGATGGGCTGGTCGCAGATGCAGGTCGCGCAGCGATTCTGGCTGATCAGCATGATCACCGGCCTGCTCGGGGTGGCGCTGGCTCTCGCCTGAGTGTGCACACGGTTGGCGTCTGTGGCGTCGTCACCAATACGGCCGGCGAGGTGCTGCTCATCCGTACGGCGAAAGCCGGCTGGGAGCTCCCGGGCGGCCGCGTTGAACCTGGCGAGGATCTCCACGCCGCATTGCGCCGCGAGGTTCTCGAAGAAACGGGACACGACCTCACGGGGATTGGCCGCATGGCGGGCATCTACTGCCATACCCGCACGGACACGGTGCTAGTGGTGTTCTGCGCATGTGCCGAGACGACGTCAGCCACACAAGCGCAGGATGTCGACGCGCTCGAAGCAGGGTGGTTCGCGCCCGCTCGCGCCCTGGAGCTCGTGACGCACCCCTCCGAGCATGACCGCCTCGCCGATGCACTCGCCGAGGCCGTCGAAGCGCGTTATCGAGCCTATTGACCGCCCAGGCCGAGCCAGCGACCCCGACGCGCCACAGCCTCAGCCATCTTGCGCGTCGCCTCGTCGATCATTTCGCCTTCGAACCGCACTGCGCCGCGGCCTTCGCCCTCTGTTGCCTGGCGATACGCCGCCAGGATGCCCTCAGCTCGCGCATAAACCGCGGGATCGGGTGAATAGGCGCGGTTCACCAGCGCGATTTGTGTTGGATGGATCACCCACTTGCCATCGAAGCCGAGGACCGCGGTCCGACGTGCCGAGCGCTCCAAGCCATCCAGATCGGCAAACGCTGCATACGGACCGTCGATCGCCAGCAAGCCGTTTGCGCGAGCAGCGACCAGCAGCCGCATGAACGCGAAATGCCAGATGTCGCCCTCGTAGCCGCTGTCGGGCATGCCGATCGTGAGCTGGCCGAGTCCCAGGCTCGCCGAAAGGTCGCCTGGCCCGAAGATCAACGCGTGGAGCCTCGGTGACGCCGACGCGATTGCGTCCACCTGTTGCAGACCGCGTGACGATTCGATCAGCACCTCCAGGCCGATGCGGCCGACCTCCCAGCCACGCGCCAGCTCGATCTGACCAATCAGTCGATCGACAAAATGCACGTCGGCCGAGGACTCGGCCTTCGGCAAGATCAGGCTCTCGATCCGATCGCCCGCGGCCTCCACCACCTCAACGATGTCGCGGTAGCACCACTCGGTATCGGTGCCGTTGACCCGAACCGAGATGCAGCGCTGGCCGAAGTCGTGCGTGCGCAGCGACTCGACGATTACCGCCCGGGCACCGACCTTTTCCGACGGTGCGGTGGCGTCCTCGAGATCGAACAGCACCTGATCAGCCTCCAGCGTGGCTGCCTTGGCCTGCATCCGCGCACTGCTGCCCGGCACCGATAGACACGAGCGGTGCGGCTTGATGGCTCTCACAACGTCACACATCCTCCGCGTGGGTGAAGCGCCCGCCAACCATTGTCAGCGCGACGCGGGCTTCGCACAGCGCCTCGGGCGGCTGGCCGAACGGGTCCGGCGACAACACCACGAAATCGGCGTCCATGCCAGCGGCTAATCGACCACGTCGACCGAGGGCACGTTCGGCGGCCGCCGAACCATACGTATATGCGCGCACTGCCGACTCCAGATCGAGGCACTGCTCGGGGTACCAGCCGCCACGCGGTTCGCCGGTCGCGGCCTCGCGCCGAGCGACCGCCGCGTACAGGTTGTGCAGCGGCGCGATCGATTCGACCGGTGCATCAGTCCCGAAGGCCAATGTCGCATCAGCGGCTAGAAGGCTGCGCCACGCGTAGCCATTGCGAGCGCGATCGCCCCAGTAGCGATCGGCCACCCGCCAGTCGGCAACGGCGTGAATTGGCTGCATCGAGGCAATCGCGCCCAGCGCGGCGAATCGCGGCACGTCGTCAGGGTGCACCAGCTGCGCGTGCTCGACGCGCAGCAATCGTTGTCGCAGTGATGGATACGACTCGCGCGTCCGACAAAAAGCATCCAGCACGCCGCGCACGGCCGCGTCGCCAATCGCGTGCACAGCGACGTCAAGATCGGCATCAGCCGCCAACCGCATCGCGTCTTCCAGTTCGGGTGGTGACAGCGTCGCGACGCCGCGGTAGCCGTCCTCGGCGTGTCCAACATACGGCTCCAACAGCCAGGCCGTGCGCGAGCCCAACGCGCCATCGGCAAACAATTTGACGGGACCCGTGCGCAGCCATTCGGTCCCACTCCCGGTCGCCAGCCCACGTTCTCGCGCCTCCGCCAGCTCGCCGCGTGAGACGCCGTGGTACACGCGCAAGCTCAGTTCACCGGCAGCCTCGAGTGCAGCAAATGCGCGGCGGGTGCGGGCATCTTCGAGGTTGTGAATCCCCGTGATGCCGAGTCTCGCGGCACGCCGCAGTCCGTCGCGTAGCGCGCCAACCAGGTCCGATTCGGTGGGCTCGGGGATGTGTGCGCGGACCAGGTCCTGCGCGTTTTCGAGCAGCACACCCGTGGGCTCGCCACTTTCATCGCGCTGAATGACGCCTCCGGGCGGATCTGGTGTGTTGCGCGTGACGCCCGCCGCTGCGAGGGCCGCGGTGCTGAGCCATAGTGAATGGCCATCATGGCTCGAAAGCGCAGCCGCTCGACCGTCCACTGCCCCATCCAGCTCCGACCGACTGGGTAAGCGTCCCCAACGGTTGCGGTCCCAGCCACGGCCTTGCACCCACGCGTTTTTCGGCATCGATTCGGCCGCGTGACGCAGCAACGCAAGGCCATCCTCGAGTGACGCCGCTGCGTCGAGGTCCACCTGCTGCTGCGCGATTGCCCAATGGCCGAAATGTACGTGCGCATCGACGAACCCCGGCACCACTGCCGCTCCATGCGTATCGACGATCCGGGTAGATGGCCCCGCCAACTCGTCCAGCCCGTCTGCATCCTGCGCAGTGGCCACGACGCGTCCACCTACAACTGCAAGCGCGCCGGCACGCGGTTGGCGTCGTTCCTGCGTCACGATCGTGCCGCCCTTGAGCAGCACCTCGGCCTGCATGGCTCCCAATGCTATCTGCGATCGTTTAAAAAGGTCCGCAGCGTGGCAGCAACATCCGATCCGCCCCTGTTGATCATCGACGGCGACAACCTCGCCCATCGCGCCTATCACTCGATGCCCAAATCGCTGCGATCGGACGACGGCCGCCCGATCAATGCCATCGTTGGCTGGACCAACATGCTCGTGACCTTGTGGGACAACGAGCAACCGCGGTCCATCTTCGTCGCCTGGGACACCCTCGGCGTGGACACCTACCGTCACAAGCTGTGGCCGACCTACCAGGGCGGCCGTGTCTTCGACAATGCGATCGTTCGGCAGCTCGATCTGCTGCCCACACTTGCCGCTGCCTTCGGCTTTGGCGTCGGCAAAAAACCGGGCTACGAAGCAGATGACTTCATGGCCGCCGCCGCCATCGCGGAGACCCGCCGCGGCGGACGCAGCCTGCTGCTCACGACCGACCGTGACGCCTATCAGCTCGTGTCCGACAGCGTCACGGTTCTCGCGCCGCGCAGTGGCGTGCGCGACCTCATCCGCATCGGCCCCGAGCAAGTGGTGGAACGCATGGGCGTGCTGCCCGAGCAGGTTGCGGATTTCAAGGCTCTGGCCGGTGATGCCTCTGACAACATTCCCGGCGCAAAAGGCATCGGCCCGAAAGCCGCCGCCGCGTTGCTGCTCAAGTACGGCACGCTGGAGTCGGTGCTGGAGGCGCGCGCCGATACCATCGCGCAGGCGACAGCCGCCCAGCTTCGCGTGTTCAAACAGATCGTGTCGATGAAGCCCGAAGAGCTGGAGGTTTCCTTACCTGCCACGGCACCGCCGAACTGGGAAAACGCCGCAAAACGCCTGCACGAACTGGGCGCGCATAATCTGGCCGAACGCGTCGCCACACGCGCGGCCTAGACGCGCACTGGGTAGCCGCCGCACGCCCCTCGGTCCTGGGTCCCTCCTCCCTGCTTTTTGCTTCCCGATGTTTGCAGCGCTCGAAACGTTCACCCCACGGACGCCGCGGCCCATCGCCGCGGACATACTGAGGAACTCAACCAGCAACGGTGAATTCTCTTCGGAAAAGAAACCAGTTCCTCCTCGCGTATGGAGTGTGGAGGCTCACCTCCCGGCGACCCGTGACGAGATTAGGCACATCCGACAAACCCGCGCCCTCGCAGTGACGGTTCGACGGAAATGCCACCAGCGCTGAGCGCCGCCTCCCTAGAATTCGGTCCGTGACGCAGCTGAACTTCGAGCGCGCCCTCGACATCCTGGCGGGTACGCCGCCTGTGCTCTCCGCCATCGTGACCAATTTGCCGCGCACGGCTCAGGATGAACGGCCCGCCGAAGGCGCCTGGTCGCCGCGCGAGGTGCTGGCCCACCTGCTGTATGCCGAAACCGCCAGCATGGGGCCACGCGTCAAGCGGTTGGCCGAGCAGGATGGCATCCCCTTCGAGACCGCTCCGACGCCACCTGCACCCGGCGATCCACGACACATGTCCAACGAGTGGGCCGATGCGCGCCAGGCGAATCTCGAATGGCTGCGCCAGCTCACGCCCGAACAGCGGGCGCACACGCTGCAGCATCCCCGCTACGGCGAAATCAACGTCGACACCTACATCGCCGAGTGGGCATATCACGACCTGGATCACCTGCGACAAATCCTGTCGGTCCTCTCAGCGGACCTGTATCCGCATATTGGTCCGTTTCAGTCGCTGTATACGAAGCCAACCTGACGCCTATCCGCCGCCACCGCCGCACCCTGCCGGCGGGCGCCACAGCCGCGCAGTGCTGCACCCACCGAGTGTTGCTGCACCGGGGCGTGAGGCTCAGCTGCGGACTTAGATTCCACCCACCGAGTGTTGCCGCACCGGGACCGCGAGGTTCACCACCGGGAGTACGTTCCACTGACGGACTGTTGTCCCACCTGGACGGCGAGGTTCACAACCGGATAGGACTTCCACTCACGGAGCGTTGCCGCACCGGGGCCGGGAGGCTCACTACCGGAGGTGAATTCCACTGATGGACGGTTGCGCCACCGGAACGGAGGTTCACTACCGGAGGAGACTTTCCCCGCACGGAATGCTGCGCCACCGGGACGGTGATGTTCACTTCCGGTCGGGAGTTCGACTCACGGAGTGTTGCCCCACTAGGACCGTGGGCTTCACCTCTGGTGGGGAGTTAGGCCCACCGAGCGAGTCTTGCCCCACCGGAACGGAGGGCCTCCACCCGGTCGGGAGTTCCACCCACGCAGGTGGATTCCACCCTCACGGACGTGTTGCGCTACCGAAACGTGGAGGTCCAGCACTACGCAGCCGAACCTCCAGTTTCGCCGCCGGACCTCCCGTTTGGCGAGGCGTCAGTGGCCGGCGGCTAGTCTGCCGCCACCGCCACTTCTCGGGGAGCGCTGACGTCAGCGCGGGCGTACTCGCTGATGAACGCCTCCACCAGATGGCGCGCATCCTCATCGCGATATTGCACCGGCGGGCTCTTCATGAAGTATGCCGCAGGACCCTCCAGCGCTCCGCTCAATCCGTGGTCCAATCCAAGCTTCGCGCAGCGCACCGCATCGATGACAACGCCGGCGGAGTTCGGTGAATCCCATACCTCCAGTTTGAGCTCCATATTCAGTGGCACATCACCGAATGAGCGACCTTCCAAGCGGATGTGCGCCCATTTGCGGTCTGTCAACCAGGCCACATAGTCACTGGGCCCCACATGGATGTCCGACGCCGGCAGCTCTTCCTCCAGCTGACTGGTGACGCTGGTGGTCTTGGAGATTTTCTTGGACTCCAGCCGGCTCCGCTCGAGCATGTTGAGAAAATCGGTGTTGCCACCAACATTCAGCTGACTGGTGCGCTCGAGCTTGACTCCGCGGTCGCGGAAGAGTCGCGTCAGCACGCGGTGGACAATCGTCGCGCCAACCTGGCTCTTGATGTCATCACCGATGATTGGCAGGCCGTGCTCTTCGAAGCGGTGGCGCCAGGCGGAGTCTTTGGCGATAAACACCGGAATGCAGTTGACGACCGCACAGCCGGCCGCCAGCGCCTGCTCCATGTACCAGCGCGTCGCCTGCTCACTGCCAACCGGTAAGTAGTTGATGAGCACATCCGCCTGCGTCTGGCGCAGCAGTTCCGCCACGTCGACCTGCGGTTCGCTCGACTCGGGGACGACTTCTGCGAGGTACTGGCCGATGCCATCGAGCGTGCGGCCGCGGCTCACCTTCATCCCGATGGTGGGCACCTCGGCGAAGCGCACCGTGTTATTCGGCTCCGAGAAAATGGCTTCGGACAGGTCGCGGCCGACTTTACGCGCGTCAACATCGAACGCGGCGACGAACTGAATGTCGCGGACGTGATAGCCGCCAAGGTCGACGTGCATGAGGCCAGGCACGAACTCGTCGGGCGAGGCGTTCTGGTACTTGTGGACACCCTGAACAAGGGCGGAGGCGCAGTTACCGACGCCAACGATGGCGACGCGGACGGCGCTGCTGGACGATGCCATGCCTGTACCGTAGCACGGGAAGCGCTTTCCGGAAAGCGTTTACACGCTGCTACCTGGCGCCGCTCTGTCGGGTGCGAGTCCGCTCTCCCCTCGGTTTGAACACACGGACGTTGATCGCCACTGCGGCGAAGCTTTCGAGCGCTCAAACCACGGGCGCGGCGAGGGGCGTAGACCGGGACCTCACTCGGTGATCAATATGCCGGGCGTCAGCCGCCAAGCTCGTCCGCGAGCGCCTTGCGGGCTTCGAGCAGCCGCTCCAGGGCCGCAGCGCCTTGCACATCGGGCGGCGCCGAGAGTCCCAGCTGTGTCGCCCCGAGCGATTGCAGCTTGCGCGCCGCCTCTAGCCAGGCGGCTGGTCCGCCGGGGCCGGCGGTCACGCGACCCGCCAGGCCGAAGCTGCCGGCGTCGCGGCCGGCCTCTCGCAAATAGCCCTGAACCTTCGGGAACACCTCGGCCGGATCGCTGAGCGGAATGAACCCGTCGGCCAGTCGCGCCGCCCGACGCAACACTCGCTCATGCGAGCCGCCCACCCAGATCGGAATCGGCGTACTCGGGACGCGGTTCAAGCCGACCCCCTCGAGGGTATGCCACCGCCCGGTGAACGTGACGTACGGCTCGGTCCAGAGCTTACGCAGGACCTGGATCTGCTCTTCGAGGTGCGCGCCGCGCGTGGTGAAGTCAGCCCGAACAGCCTGGTACTCGGCGGCGTTCCAGCTGATGCCGACGCCCAGCTCGAACCGGCCGTTGCTCAGCTGCTGCAGCTCCGCCGACTGTTTGGCGACGATCGCGGTCGGGTACAGCGGCAGGATGAGGATGCTGGGCCGAAAGTGCAGGCGCTGGGTGAGCGCGGCGAGGTAGGCGAAGACGACGAACGGATCGTGGAACGGTCCGGCGTAAGTGGCCTGTGGTCGGTCGGTGTATCGCTCGGCGGGCACCGCCAGCAGATGCCCGGCAGTGGTGAGCACATCGAACCCGGCGCCATCGAGCGCCTGGGCATAGTCACGGATCGCAATCGCATCGCTCATCGCGGTGATTGGCAGCGCAGCTCCGAACTTCACGCGGCCAATGCTAAAGGCACCGGCCCAACGCCAGGCCAACGTTTCAGGTGACGGGCCAATTGCCTCACGTGACGGGCCAATTGCCGCAGGTAGTGTCCCCAGAGCTGTGTAAAAGTCGCTGTTGACGCGAACGGCCATCGGGTGGTTCTCATCATCGCGTTGTCTAGACCCGATGAAAGGAACCGAGACCGATGGCCGACGAGCTGAGAATGGCACTTG
>JAFAZN010000369.1 GCA_019239775.1 Chloroflexota bacterium | reverse complement strand
CGGAGTGATGACCCCCACGGAGTGATGTCCCTACGGCTAGTAATGACCTCACGGAGTGATACCCACGTAGCGACAATCTCAGGAGTGCCAACCCAGCGAGTGATAACTCTACGGAGTAGTAACCCCACGGAGTGGTTTCAGCACAATTGACGTCGGAGGCCAATGACATGCCCGAACGGATACGCGTCGTCAAAGATGACATCACCACCTTGCATGTCGATGTGATTGTCAATGCCGCCAACGAGTCGCTGCTTGGCGGCGGCGGGGTTGATGGTGCTATTCATCGCGCCGCTGGCCCTGAGCTGCTGGCGGAGTGTCGCACCCTCGGCGGCTGCGAGACCGGCGAGGCAAAAATCACGCAGGGCTATCGATTGCCAGCCAGGCACATCATCCATACGGTCGGGCCTGTCTGGCATGGCGGCGCGCACGGCGAAGACCAGCAGCTCGCGAGCTGCTATCAGCGATCCCTCAAGCTGGCCGAGAACCACGGTCTTCGCACGATTGCGTTTCCCGCGATCAGCACAGGCATATACGGCTTTCCGCGCGAACGCGCGGCGCAAATAGCAGTACGCGAAATTCAATCCTTTCTTTCAGACCATGAACTACCTGAAACAGTGACGTTGGTGGCGTTCAGCGACGATGATCGCACGATCTTGCAGCGTGCCCTCGATGGGTAACGCAGTGTATTTGCGCGGCTGGTAGATGGTCCGCTCCAAGCGGAGCGGACCACTCCACCAATTGCTTGCGACCGGCTCGAGCAAGAGCCGGCTTTTTAGTTGTCCGATGAGGCGGGCGTCAGTTCGCCTCAAGCGGCCGCTTGCGCTCATTTGCAGAGCGCGCACGGGCACCAGCAGATCGAGTCGAACGACCCTGGCCTGTGGAACTTCGGAGAACCGAAGAGTCAGGCCACGTGCAGCTCCGCTCGTTGGCGAGAGGCGCACGCGCAGCGCACCGGCGCTACGTGCTGGCGTAATACTCTTTCGCTGTTAACGAGCGGATACATCGATAGTGGAGTCTTGCGTTCGGACGGGATACGCACGGCACCCGCGCTCGCTGGCCGAATGGTGAGGTCCGGCCGGAGCCAACCGGCACGCAGGCTTCCGAAGACAACGCGGGGCAAGGCGCCTGCGCACATGCGCTCGGGGCGCGTATGCGATTGTGGCTGAGTCCCGCGTGTCAACATGGCTTCTCCTCGTGAAATGCGCAAAAAACAAAGGGCGCCAGTCACCGGTGGACAATGTTCCACGCGGTGTGGGTGACGCCCTGTCAGCTTTATACCACGGTCCTGCTCAGTCCGCAAGCCCCCAAGCAAAGATTCGGGTGCTATGGTGCCGTGTGGATGACTGAGCTTTACCAGCGCGCGTACGCCGGCGTGGTCGACTTGAAACGAATGGAGGAATTGCTGGCACGAGCGTACGCCTGCACGTCCTTGCGCGTTGGCGATCTGTCGTGGCTGAGTCGTGATCATTCGCACCGCGAGCTGTCGCTGGATATCCGGCTGTGGGAGGATCGGTCCAGTCCGCCGGGTCTGGTTGCCTTTGCATACTTCCGACCCTACGGTGAATTCAACGTCATGGTTGCGCCGGACTCCGGCCATGCTGAGGACGCAAGCCTCTTCGATGAATTACTGGCCTTCGTAGAGGACGCATGGCAGGCAACGGCGGCTGCCGGAGATCCACCGGTGAGGTTGAATACCTATGCTATTGCGCCAGCGCGTTCCGCGGTGGACCACTCGCTCGCGGAGGCGCTGCAGCGACGCGGCTATGAGCTGGACGTGTCTGGCTGCTCGGGAGTCCTGGTGCGGTCCCTCGACAGCTTGCCGGATCCAGCGCTGCCTGACGGCTACCACTTCGATTGCGTACGCTCGGCCGCGCTAGTCGCCGGCCGCGTCGAGGCGCACCGGGCTGCCTTCGCGCCGTCGGACTTGTCGATCAAACGCTACGAGCGGGTGCAGCGGACCTGGGCCTACCGCGCGATGCTCGATCGTGTGGTGGTAACTGACGCTGGCGAGGTGGTCGCCTTCTGCACGGCATGGCTTGACGAGTTGAATCGCGCGGGGCTGTTCGAGCCGGTGGGGACGCGCCCCGAACACCAGCGGCACGGCCTGGCGCGGGCGGTGTGTCTGGATGCGTGCCGCGCGCTGCGGGCGCTCGGTGCGACCAGGGCGCAGGTCGGCTATGCAACGGAAGCCGCGTTCGCGACGTATACCTCAGCGGGATTTGCAGCTGAGGTGCACGAGGTGTGTTTTTCCAAGCAGTGGGGACGCGGAGGTTCGTAGGCTTTTGTCCGTGAACGGGCCGGTCCTCCTGATTGTGAGCGGACCGGGTGGTACCGGGATGAGCACGGTTACGCGAACGCTCGCGGCCGAACTACGCGCGCGCGGCGGCACATCACGACAGTTGTGCATCCGGTTTTCGTCACGCTTCCGATCGGCACCTCGCTGGAGGCAGCAGTTACGACAGTCCGTGACGTGCTGGACACCAAAATGCGGCGTGCTGATGACAACGCGCCGGTGCGGCCGCTATTTGTTGACGTGGATTGCATCCAGATCCCGGTGCCTGATATCGAAGCAGCCCTCGAGTTCTACGGGGGCGCACTCGGCCAGGCGCTGATCTGGCGCACGCCAACCGCGGCTGGCTTGCAACTGGCGGACTCCCCCACAGAACTGGTCCTCCAGACCGAACGACCGCAGCTGGAGCCTAACCTGTCCGTTGCTTCGGCCGACGCGGCCGCGGAGCGGTTCGCCGGCGCCGGCGGCAAGGTGGTGGTTCCGCCTTTCGATATCCCTATTGGTCGTTGCGCAGTACTGCAGGACCCGTGGGGTAACCGACTATTGGTGCTGGACCACCGCAACGGCCGTTTGCTCATCGACGCGGACGGCAACGTCGCTGTCGACGCGGCAGGGAGACCGCAGACGCAAGTGACTTAAACGTTCGTAAGGAGTTGCGCGCGAATGTGCGCTGCGAGTTCCCGCGCCTCCGCTGGTTCGATCTGGAGGATGCCACGGCGCATGGACAATGCCGCGAGTTGTTGCTCCGCATACGGCACATCCGGTGGCAGCGGCGCCACGTGCCAGTGGACGTGTCGATTGCCCTGCTGGCTGCCCAGACTAAGAATATAAAGCCGCTCTGTTGGGAGCACCTGCTCGATTGCGCGGCCGACGCGATACAACCACTGCTGGATGCGGAGATACTCCGACTCAGTGCAGTCTCCGACGACGCGCTCGATATGTTTTCGTGGACACACGAGTGTGTACCCGAGCAGCGTTGGATACCGATTCAGAAAGACGAGCACGTCGGAGTCCTCGTAAATCATCACGTTTGTCGCACGGTACTCCACGTCGCCGTCGGCGAGAGCGCAAATGA
>JAFAZN010000280.1 GCA_019239775.1 Chloroflexota bacterium | reverse complement strand
TATCGCAGCCGACAGCAGCCTATGGTGCGCGCGTCGCTGATGTGGCGTCTTCAACCGGGCTTCAGCGACCCGGAGCTGCAGGCAGCGCTGGGGCAGTTGCACTCGGGCGCCATGGCGCGGGACCTCGATCACCCATGGGCGCGAGTGCTGGCCATCAAGCTGGGCGTCGACGGGGGTGTCGAGCCGGCTACTACCGCGAACCATTTGCTTTCGCGGACGATCCCAATAGCCCGCGCGGCAAGCCGGCTGCCTCTCCGTCGAATCTGGCGGCGTTCTGTGCCGAGGCAGCTCGCCTGGGCTGGCAGGTTGGCGCCCATTGCGTCGGCGACGCGGCGATCGACGCAGCCCTTACCGCCTTCGAGAGTGCAGACCAGGCTGCACCGATCCGCGGCCTCCGCTGGACCCTGATCCACATGATGCTCGCCCGCGAGGACCACTGGGCGCGGGCCAATCGACTTGGGCTCATCGTCACTGCCCAGCAGCCGTTGCTCTACACCCTGGCGGAAGGGTTTCGGAAGTACATCGGGCCCGAGCGCACGCGCAACCTCGAGCCGTTGAGCATGTATCTCAGCCGCAGCGAACAGCCCGTCGGCGGCGGCTCAGATAGTCCCGTGACGCCCTTTCAACCTCTGCTCGGCATCTGGAGCTCCGTCACGCGGCAGACGCATGGGGCCGGCGTTCAAGGTGCGGACTGGAAAATCGGAGCCGAACAGGCGCTCCGCATGTACACGCTTGGCAGCGCCTACGCGGCGTTCGAGGAAGATCGCAAGGGCTCGATCATGCCAGGCAAGCTCGCCGACATGGTCGTTCTCGATGCCGACCCATGCCAGGTGGAACCGGAAGCGATTCGCGACATTCGCGTGGTCGCGACCCTGGTGGGCGGCAAGGTCGTGCACGAGGCGTAATCGCGCGTGCACGATGAAGACGCGTCGGCTCGTTAGTGGATGACTTTTTGCGCGGCCCTCAGGATCGCTTCAGCTTCTCCGGGGTCATCTCGCGTGAGTACTACACCTACGACCGCTTCGTCGACGACGCCCGACCACTGGGCCAGCTGCTCGCGGAGCTCGGACTCGGTTCGCGCGGCAAGCAGCACCTGGTCAGGTTCAACGCCCATGCGCTTGAAGTGCTCACGGTACGCGGGGAGTTGTCCGTAGAAGGCTCCGGCGCGCTGCTGCACGGCCGCCGCGGCCTCGCCGAGTCCTACTGAGACCAACACGTAGACCCGTGGCGACGCGGCCCGCCCGGCGCGCCGCGCGGCCTCGGCAATTCGGTCGGCTGATTCGCGCGCATACGCTGGTGTGACTGCGTTCAACAGGACGCCGTCGGCTTCGCGACCAGCCAGCTCGCACATGCGCGGTCCCAGCGCGGCGACCACGAGTTCGCACGTCGTGCGCGATCGCAATTCCGAGAGCGCCTGGCGCACCGCGGTCAGCGGCTGCTGGCTCGAGCCGCTGCCAATCCCGAGCCTCAAGCGAGCCTCCGTCAAGCCGGTTTCTGAGATGCGCTGCATGATGTACGCGGGGTTGTGGGCTGCTACAGGCACTACGCCAATGCCGAGCGCGACACGCTGAGTCGCCTGCGCTGCCCAGCTCAGCGGCCCAAAGCCATCCTGGTTTGGCGGGTGGTTGACCCAGACACATCGATAACCGAGCTCTTCTGCAAGACGCGCAACCGATCGTAACGTTGGCTCCGCGGTATCCCGCCGGATCATCACACCGAGATCGCTCATCAGTAGTGGTGAACCACCCGCGGCGGCCGCCTATTTCGTGGTGCGCCAAAGCCGGAATAGTCGAACGTCGCCCAGACGTTGAGCTGCATGTGTCCATTTACGATGGTGTAACGATCAACACGCTCGACGGCGCGCGGCTCGACCTGGACCAGTTCAAAGGGAAGGCGACGCTGGTGGTGAACGTGGCTTCGCGCTGTGGGCTGACCCCTCAGTACGCCGGCCTCGAGGAGCTCCAGGAGCGGTACGCATCGGCCGGCTTCACCGTGCTCGGGGTGCCGTGCAACCAGTTCGGCGAGCAGGAACCTGGCACGCCCGAGCAGATCGCCACGTTTTGCTCCGCGACGTACGGTGTCACGTTCCCCATGACTGAGAAGGTCGACGTCAACGGCGCCGCCCGGCATCCGCTGTACGAGCGGCTGGTGAGCATGCCGGACCCGAAGGGCGAAGCGGGCGATATCCGTTGGAACTTCGAGAAGTTCCTCGTCTCGCCTGCCGGCGAGGTCGTGGCGCGCTTTCGTCCGCAGACAACGCCTTTGTCAGCGGAGGTCGTCGAGGCTATCCAATCGGCCCTGCCAACGCCCGTGTAGCCAGCGGCTGGCCGCGAGGTGGCTTGCCGACCGCGATCTCTTGCCCGGGCGACGCGTGCAATTACGCCTTCTATAACCAAACGCACAACAACTCGCGCCAATGGTGCAGCATGGCCCGCTGCGGCCGGCAGCCGGGCCATGCCGTCTGCCTATCGAGCGCGGCGACGAGTCGAAACCGTTGCCGACAGCTCTTAGGCTTCAAAGATCAGCGCTGCGCAGGTTCGAGGAATGCTGGAGGTGCCGCGGTGCGGACCACCTCTACGCCGTCGCCGACCGCGATGTGGCCCGGCGACGCGTGAATCAGGTTCTGGCCGAAGAGCACCCCGCGTGCGACTCGCCGATATACGGCTAAGGTCGCCAGGGGTTCAGGCCCGCGTTCGGCAGTCGCCTGATCGGTCGTGGTAGTGATGCACCGCGCACAAGCCTTGACCGCGCTGAAGCCCAACTCGCCGATGCGGATCTCGGCCCAGGTGTCCTCAGCGAACGGCTGGCCGGCGCCGCTCACCACGATATTTGGTCGGAAACGGTTCATCGGGAGCGCCTGCGCCAGGCGTGCATTGAGGTCGGCCAGCGATTCCTCAGAGATGAGCAGCGCTGGATAGCCATCCACGAAGCCCACCTCGTCCGCGGCCGTGGTGGCGAAGTCGGGATCTACCGGCCGGACGACATCATCTGGCATCCGCACCAGACGGCACGTCGCGCCAACGTACTCGCTCAACCATTCGGCCACGCGGTCACCCTGGTCGGCTGCCATGACGCAGTCGCGCCAGATTGTGACCGGATAGCGCACGCCGTCAGTCGGCTCCAGCACAAATCGCGACATGCCAGGCGCCTGCAATGTCAGCGTTGAGTCCGTGCGCTCGGGGCGTATCAGCGCAAATCGCGGTTGCTCGCGCTGGGTGAGGAACCGTCGATTGGCGTCCACGATCATGAACTCACGGTCGTGCACGATGCCGCGACGGCCGAACTCCGCTGCATCCAGCGCGATCCCGCCGCACGACTTGATCGGATACACGTTCAGCGCGGTCACGTGTACCGATGAGTGCATGTCAGTGGCGCGCAGCAAACTGCCCCAACGCAGGCTCCAGGCCCTGCGAAACGGCGACCACGTGTCCTTCAGGGTCGGCAACGAAGCTGAAGCTGATGCCCGCACCCGGCACAACGTGCGCGCGCAGCTCGGGCGACCACTGCGCCACGCGCTTCACACGTCGGGCGTCCTCGGATGGCGCGCCAATCACCCTGCCGCCCAGTTGCTCGGCATGCGCGAGGGTCTGCTGTAAGTCTGGGACTTCCACGTACACCGTCAGCTGGCCGCGGCCGCCGTCCCAGCTAGGTCCGATGGCGCCCGGGATGCCACTCTGGGAGCCGAGGATTCGAGCATAGCCGGGCGTGCCCGTCGGGTTGGCCTGCCAGCCGAACAAGCTCCCATAAAAACGCTGAAGGTTGGCACTGTCTGCACCGGTGATCTCGAATTGAACAACGGCGGGGGTCGACATTGGTTGCACAGCTCCCTTTGAACTCAGATGCAATCAATGGTGCACGACCAGAACAGGGCTGCACTCAGTGGGTAAACGCTTACCGTGCTGAGGCACGTCGCCCAGACCTTGTGCGTATTGCGGCCTGCCCTTGGACGCTTGCTCGCCCATGGCGTTGTGACTACGGTAAACGCTTACCGCGGAGTACGGCCACCTCGGCGCTTAGTCGAACTCGACCTCAGCCTCGATCTCGACTGGAATGTCGAAAGGCAATGCGGCGAGGCCCAACTGCCGAGCGCGCGTGCTGGCCCACCTCCTCGCCAAACAGCTCCAGGATCAGATCCGAGCACCCGTTGATCACATTCGGCTGCATGCCGAAGTCCGGCTCCGAGTTGACCATGCCAAAGACGCGCAGCCAGGCGCGGATCCGATCGAGGTCACCAAGCGCTCGATGCAAGCTAGCGATCATCGCCAGGCCGACGGCGCGAGCGGAGGCGTACGCCTGCTCCGGTGACACCTGACTTGGCACCTTGCCGAACGGACCCGCCAGCGTTCCGTCAGGACGGCTTGGTATTAGGGTTCGTGCCACCAGCCCGCAAAGTAGCGGGCAGCACAGAGGCGGACGTGCAAGCCATGTCCTGCAACGAGCCAGAAGCCGTTCAGTGCTGGGGGTACGCGTCACCCTCATCGAAGCACGCCAACAACTTGCCCAGCAGCCCGACCAGGGTGTCGAAGGCCGATTCACCCAGCTGGCTTCGAATGTTGTCCTCGATCTGATCGATGAGCGGCTGGGCCGTGTCGATGACGCGGCGGCCGGCCGGCGTCAAGCTGACCAGCGTGGCGCGTCGATCGTTGGGGTCCGGCTGCGTGCGCACGTAGCCCAGGGTTTCGAGCTCGCGGACGATGGGACCGACTGACTGCTTGGTCACGCCGGCGCGCTCGGCGATGGTCACCTGGCGGGTGCCGCCGCGCAGGTCCAGGTTGGTCAGCACGGTGAAATGGCCGAAGCGCAGGTGCGCATCGCCGGCGCCGCGCAGCTGCTCGAGTAGGCTGAAGTTGATGACCCGATAGCCGCGAATGAGGAGGCGGCCGAGGTTGGTCTGGCGGCGGGCGACGAGGTCGCGCACCACCCTATTGTATTAGTAAGGTGCTTGACTTGATTGGTCAGGCTCCTTACTATCGAGCCATTCGTGCCGAGGAGGGTCTCATCGTGAAGTTCTTCGTCGAAGTCGCCGCGCCCGCCGACAAGGGTGCCGCCATTGACGCCGCCGGCGGCCCTGGGCCGATCGTCGGCGAGATCATGCAGCGCTTCCACCCCGAGGCGTTCTACGGGTCCGCCGATGCGCGCACGCTCCGGTTCGTCACCGAGCTGCCGACCGCGCTGGAGGTCTCCATCCTGATGGAGCTCTGCTCCGATCGCCTGTACGCCTATCCTGTCCTGCGCCCGGTCATCCCGATCGCGGAGATGCAGGAGTTCGTCACCAAGGTCCACGCTGCCGTTCCCCACACGGAGAGCGCAGCCGCTCATTGAGCACGCACCGCGCTTTGGCATTCGCACTGCGCTGCGCTTGGGCGCGGTGTTGCCGATACAGGTGCGACGAGCTGGAGCGGGCGTAGCTGCGGCTTCACCCATGTGACGGCGGCTGCGAAGTGCCGCGACTCTTATTGGTGTCGGTACTTTCAACGCAGCCCTGCGGGTGCTTCGCGTCTCGCAAACCCGCGTCAGCGCTGGGCAACCTAAGCGAGTCCCGTCGCCCGCGGGCGATTCGGCACTTCCACAGCAGCCGGACGTGAGTGGGAGTCCGCCGACCCGCGGCCAGCGCGTGGAGCGGGCCGCGTTAGCCCACTCAGCGGCCGAAGGCGGTGTGCAGGGGGAGCGCCTCCTGGCGGAAAGGTGCGACGCCCGCCGCCTGCATCGCAGGGGCGATCACCTCCCGCACCCAGGCTTCATGCGCCGCCTGAGACTCCCAGGTCTCGATCACGTACCAGCCGTCCTCGGCTGGGCCAGCCATGTGGAAG
>JAFAZN010000091.1 GCA_019239775.1 Chloroflexota bacterium | reverse complement strand
GCGTCTGAAACTGGCGCTTCCATCACACGCCTCCGTTTTTATTCGCGCTGTTCTCCACGTGGCCGCCGAACTGGTAGCGCATCGCGGACAGGAGTTGATCGGCGAAGTCGGCCTCGCCGCGCGACGTGAAGCGCTCGAAAAGGGCCGTGCTGAGCACCGGAGCCGGCACCGACTCGTCAATGGCAGCGGAGAGGGTCCAACGGCCCGCGGGAAACACGACCACGAGGACACTGCGCTAAGCCGAGATCCGGCCCACGTTCGAACCGATGCACGTCTGCGTGACGCAACCGTACCAACGGAGGCCGTTTGCCTGGCACGAGGACCGCTAGGGTAAGAGATGGTGGCCCAGCAGCCCACTAATGGCCTGATTTGCCGGAACCAGGTGTCAGCGCACCATCCAATTCTCGTTATGCTTGGTGGACTCCAGCGTGCACTCGGCGCTTTAGCAACGTCCAGGCGAAAGACGCAACGATGTGTTCGCAAGATGGGCGTCAGCCGACGACCCGGTCCATAGATCGCGCCACGCTCGGGTCATACTCGCAATACTCGCAAGGTTGACTCCGCGGCGCCGAAAGGGGCATAAACGCACGCCGCTCATCGTTACACCTGATCGTGTCGAGCAGCGGCTCATCGCGATTCCGGAATACGCCCACGGGATGCGGGGATCACTCAAGAATGCGCTCGACTGGCTGGTCTCCTCCGGCGAGCTGTACGGCAAGCCGGTTGCGTGGTGCTATCGGCCACCATCGCCATGCAGCCGGTCGTGCTTGCCCTGGAAGCGTTGCATCGCGCGAACGAGTGGTTGAGGCCATGACCGACGATTTCGCGACAGCTGGCAGACGCTATTTTCACCCAGCGGCGACGCGCGCTCAGCCTGGGCATCCTGGTCAGTGTCTCCGTTTGTCGCATTTGAATCACTCGCCGTCGCGATGGCGGAGGCTGCCATCCAACTCGATGGACTGCATTGCCCTTGAGCTCGGGTTCGCCGACGACGATCACCAGCGCGGGGTACCCGTCGAAACAGCCAGCGTCTCCGAGCTCAAGGCTCTCGTCCGGGACATTTTGGTGCGGGCCAGTTTGGCGGCGCCTGCTGCGGACGCCGCCGTCCGGACGGCTCAGGCCGAAGCTGGCCGGATGTTAGCGTTCAGATGGAAGATATTGTCCGGGTCGTACTTCGCTTTGATGGCCGCTAATCGGGCGTACTTGTCAGCGCCGTACGCGGCCCGAACGCGGTCCTCCTGATACTCATTCATGAAATTGACATAGCCACCCGTGTTGCTCGAGTGTGGCGTCAGATCCTGCCACATGGTGCGGCACCACGCTCGGTCCGGCTCGTAAAGCTCGGGTACCGGCGCCACAGCGGCGATGTTGAAGAGATAGCGCGCAGAGCGGCTGCCACCAAACGCCGTCGCATCGTCCGGGACACGGCCGTAGGCACCGGCGACGTGGCCGCCGAGGTCGAAGATTGGAATGAACGACAGCGGCGAGCGCTTGTTGGGCGTCTGGGCAGTGACTATGTCGATCACCGGGTCGGTCAACTCGTCCAGATACAAAGACTTCTCATACGCCAGCGCGCCCCACGGTGCCGATTCGTCGAGCATGCTTTGAAGGCCCGTGTACGGAATCGGTGTCACCAGCTCAAATGCGGGCGGCAGCGCCTCGCGGACAGGTGCAATGAGTCGGGCGTGTTCCTCGGCCGAGCCAAAGCCGGCGATCAGCAGCGCGTAGCCGGTCGCGAGCTGGTACTTCTCAGGAACGAACGGTGCGGGCGGCGCGCTCAGGACAGCAATGAGAGAGCCGCTGTTCTCCGGTAACGTGGGCACGACCTGCCGCGACAAACGCAAGGCTTCCACACCCTGATCGACGGTCCAGAAGAACAATCCAAGATTCAGCATCGGTCCGACCGGGTGCAGGGCGAACTCGAACTCGGTGACCACACCAAAGTTGCCGCCGCCGCCGCGCAATGCCCAGAACAAATCGGGATTTTTCTCGGCGGAAGCCGTCAGGATCTGACCGTCGGCGGTGACGACTTCGGCAGAAACCAGATTGTCGCAGCTGAGTCCGATCATGCGGGTCAACCAGCCGAACCCGCCGCCCAGCGTCAGACCTCCGATGCCTGTGTGGCTGATGAAACCGCCCGTCACGGCCAATCCGTGTGCCTGGGTTGCGTTATCGACGTTCGCCCAGGTTGCGCCGCCGCCGCACCTGGCTCTGCGTGGGGCCGGTTGGACTCGAACCTCGTTCATTGCCGCAAGACTGATCATCAGACCATCCTGGACCGTGCCAGAGCCGCCAAAGTTGTGACCGCCGCCGCGCACCGCAATTTCGAGACTGCGCTCGCGGCCGAACCGCACCGCGGCCGCAACATCCGCTGCCGAGGCGCAACGCACCACCACCGCCGGTTTGCGATCGATTGCTCCGTTCCAGATCGAGCGAGCCGCATCATACCCGTCGTCGTCGGGTACGAAGGTGTCGCCTTGAAGTTGATCGCGCAACGCGCTCAACGCATGTGTATCGACCGTGAAAACCATATCCCTGGTCTCCTCTTCACGCTCAGCCTCGTTGGAAGCCCGCGCCACAATAGCAGCACTTTGTGCGATGTCAATCGCCGCGTTGGTGGGATCGCGAAGTGAGTACTGGCCAGGCGGATGCTTCTGGGACGCACCTGTCAGAATGCGGCAACCTGACTCGACGAGGCCGTTACGACTCCCCGATACGATACCGACCTCGCCGCAGCATCCAGAAGAGACACACGACGACCCCACTTCAACGGCGTAGCCGTGCGCCGCCGCGCGATACGCTGAGCGCAACAATGCCGCTTCTCTACCTGGTGCGTCACGGCGAAAGCGAGGCCAACAGGCTTTCGATCTTCTCCAACCGTGATCTGCCACACGCCCTGGCAGACCTCGGCCGCGCGCAGGTGGAGGAACTGGCCGGACGTCTTCAAGACGTGGCGTTTACCGCTATCTACGCGAGCCCGATCCTAAGCGCACGCGAGACGGCCCAGATCCTCGCCGACCGGCTCCACCTGCCATTTGAGCTGGCCCCCGCGCTCGCGGAGTTCGATATGGGCATCCTCGAAGGCACCTTCGCCAGCGAAGGCTGGTATCGTCAGAAAACCCTGTTCGAATCCTGGCGAAACGGCGACACACACGCGCGCGCATCCTGCTGGTCGGACATGGTGGCACGTTCTTCTGCATGCTTCCATCCATACTCGCCAACGTGACCACGCGCTTCGCCGCGCGTCACCCACTCGCTCATTGCGACGTCATCATCGCCCGGCTGGACTCCACCGCGCTCACCTGCGAGCGTTGGGGCAACCAAGGCTTCAGATGACCCGCACGAAGTCGCTGGCTGTGGACTTGAGGCTGTTATCCGGCCTCCGGCACGGGGCAACCACTGGTCCGCGATGACCTGTGGAGTGCCGTGCAGGAGCGACTCGCCCGTACAGGTGCCGGCCGCACCAGGCCTCAGGGCGGTATTTACTCACGGGGTTCCTACGCTGCCAACGCTGCGGGGTTCCGGATTGAGGCAACCGCGGCACGGTTTCATCGAGCCTTGCAGCCCCGATCACCGGCCAATTTTTCAACGAGTTTGGAATTCGCAACTTCAACCCGATGGCACTCTCGATTTGGACGGCTACAAAGCGCTACGCGATCGTGAATCAGCTGCGATCCGTGCAGCGCCGACGTGACTACCCGACGCGACATCCTCGGCAAGCCGGTGAAATCGATCACGATCGAACGTCCCGCGCCCGGCGCTACCAGCCAATACCGGGTGTACACGGTCGCGATCGTGGGTCGCGTAGGGATCGGGCGACACCCCTTCCTTGTTCGGTGTAGCCCGTGTTCTCAGAGTAGCTCCTCGACAAGCCCGTCGACGCTTACAACCAAGCAGTGCGGCGACTTCAGTATCTGGTCGCGCCAGGACTCCAGCAGGTGATTTCCCCGGCGATCGTGACAACGATAATCGCGATCGGTTCAGCCTCGGAGGCAGCGCCTGTCGTGATCGTCATCAAATACGCCTGAATGTGGATCTCACTGATTCGCAGTGCCGGGCTCATCCATTCCGAACGCGTCGAACACGTGCGACGAGCCGGCGTGCGGGGCGATCTCGACGGCGCTGCATTGTCTGCTTGCCAGCAGACGCTTGAGGTAACGGCCGAGCTCCAGCTCCTCGACAAATCTGGGAAACATCTCCCTCATTGGTCCCCAACGCACGGTGTTGAGCTCGCGCGTGTCGACCGTAGCGATTAGTCTGCGGGTTCGTGTCGGCATCGTCGTTGGTCGGACCTCCCTCGTGGGCATGAGCATCACGCGGGCCAAGCTCGCTGAGCGCATCCAGGGTGCGCGGCCGGCGAAGCTTCTGGGTCGTGCGCATGTAGGCAGCCCGAGGGCCCTGTTACTTCACCTCCGTTCGCCTCGTGACCCGGGCGACTCTCCCAAAGGGATCAACAGATCGCAGCTCTGCCTCCACTTGCACCATCAGCGAGGTTCGCCTGGCGGCAGGCCATCGCTCATGAGCGAAATCTACTCGATCGACTTAGTGTCTTGTCAGGTGGGAAAACCAGCCACCGAGTCCGCCCTGGTGCTCTTCAGCGCGGTCCTCGCTGCTTTTCTGCGTATCCACGGGACCTTCCCAAATAATGGCAGGCGGGCTCTCTTCGACGCCTGGACGTTCGTCAGGTGCAGTACGCGTCATGGCCTCCGGAGTCGTCAGACCACCGCCAACCGAGGCAGCGCCGTGCTGGCGAGGAACTCCTCCATCGCCATCCGCTGCAGCGCGCGATTCGAGCGGCGCAGGCATGTGTTGCGACAGCAGGTCGGGCGCATGCTCTTTGTTGAAGTCCATCGCCACGCGCGCCACGCGTGCGGCGGTGGCTTCATCCAGCCCGGCCTTCTCCTCAAGTATCTGCATAAACTCGGTTTGCATATCCATGGCTATCGGGTCCACAAGAAGCTGTCAAAGCTCCAGAAGTTGAGGCAGATCCGTGCACTACGGTCGCGGCGACGATGGAGTGTGCCTAATCGTAGCGTTCGGGATGGGCAGCCTTGAAGTCGTCGCCGACGAAGTCGCTAATTTCCGACTCGCCCGGATCTGGAGCCCCAAGCTCGATCACGTGTGCACGGAACGCTTGATAATCCGTCGGATCCTCGCCGCTTGCGGCGCGCTGGTCGCGCCACTCGTCGTACTCGGCGCGAATATCGGGATTGGTGGCGGCCAATTCATCAAATGTTGGCATGGGTTCCTCCTCGTTGGGCGAAAAGCACGTGATATACGAACAGCAGCACAATCGCGCCAAGCGTGGCAACGACGATGGCGCTCATATGAAGCGCGACGCAATCCATCTGGCAAGAAAGCCGGCGATCAAGCCAACAATAATCCAACTCAACATGCCCATACGCAGCAGGACCTCCGTGCAGGCTCAACAAAGACACCAGGCGCTATACCTGTCAGTATCGAGTCACAAGCCGGACGCGAACTGGCCACATAGTAGTGCGACCGTACCCGGCTCGAACGCGCCCGCAGCGCGGCGCTAGATCACAGGTTTGGTTAGGCCGGTCAGTCCGTACTTGAAGGGATCCTATCGTGGCGCACAATAACAAGCAATTTGAGCTGGAGCGGGAGTCTGAAAAAGGGCTCCTGAACAACCGCCTGGCGGGTTGCGAGGTAACGACCGCGGTCAGGACGAGTTCCGTGAAGACCTCGAAGAGAGCATTGGACGCGGCGAAGCAAGACCGCTGTCCCGCGAAGAACCTACGCAGTTGCGTTCGGCCTGGATCTCGTCCGCCTCGAACGCGACCGGGTGCATTTGAAGTCGCGCACCGCCTCGGGGCGGAACAAGTTCGTAAACAGCATGTTGCGTCGCCGCGGGTGGTGGCCACGTTTGCGCCTCGGCCGGCGCAGTGCTCATTGCCATGCAGCAGCACCACTCCTACCACTCCAGCTACGAAGCAATGAGCGCGCTTGGCGCGCCAATTGCGGATGTGGACCCGAGCGGCTCGAGATGTGCGGTGTCGAGGTCCCGCAATTGAGCCAAGAGCCAGTCGTGCGCCGTCCACGCTTCAACGCGCCTGCGTAGCCGGTGCAGCCGCACCTGCCGCTCAGATCGCGACATTCCAAGTGCGCGACGCAGGGCAGTCGCGGTGGCCGCGACGTCCGTGGGGTCGACCAGCAGCGCGATGCCATCGGCTTCGGCGGCTACTCCCATTCTGTCGGAAGCGACTACCACGCCCGGACGCTCCGAGACGATGGCCCATTCTTTGACGACCAGATTCATTCCGTCTGCTAGCGAATTCGCCAGCAGCACGTCGGCGCGAGCCATCGCATCCAGCGCCTGCTGGCGATCGTTGGTGTAAGAGACCTCAATGACGGGTCCTCCACACCGCGCGGCAAACCTTGCGTTGATCGCATCGATGCGCTGCCAGACTGTTTCCCGATATTCGCGATAGATGGCCAGGTCCGTGCGTGACGGCACCAGAAACGCACTGAAGCGTACCCGCCCATGCAGTTCGGGGTGTTGCTCTAATAACCGTTCGAACGCTGCGAATCCCGCCAGCTGATTCTTGCTGGGGTCCAGTCGATCCACCCGCACGATGGTCTGCAGTTCATTCGCGGAGGTCACAGGCATCCGATCGGCGCGCGGCGTGCGCGCGCCACGCACCTCGTCGGGCGAGACGCTGGCCGGATACACGCGCACCTGAACCGGCCTTCGATCGCTCGCCTCGACCGTGCGTGCGAAACGATCCGTGCTATAGCCGAAGGATTGGCAACAATCGAGGAAGTGGTCCGCGTCGCGGTTTGTCTGCAACCCAACGACGTCCGCGCCGAGGAGACCACTGATAATTCGCCCGCTCCACGCAGGCGGCAGTTGCTGCCACGTGGCTGGACCCGGAAATGGGATGTGAGTGAAATGGAGAATGGGTGTGCTGGGAAATCGTGCGCGGAGCAACGCCGGCAAGGGATACAGGTGATAATCCTGAAGCAGAAACGCCTCGGGATTCCAGCCGGTGGCAGCGATGCTGCTCGCAAGCTGATCGTTCGCCGCGATATACCCGCGCTCCCACGCTCGAGTCCGCGCCGTGTAATGCGCGTACACATCCGAGGGCAGCCGCAGCCCATGCTGCAGCATCCAGAGTACCTCGTTGCTAATCTGCCCGTAATACATCTGGAAGGTCGGCGCCGGGAGCGGGACGGGCACAACGTGAAGCCCGGGTTCCACCTGATCAACCGCGGTCGTGTACAGGCCATGCCGCGCCTGAGCCGCGTCTGGTGGTTCGGAGACACAGCAACACCAGGCCACGTCAGGCCGGCTCGCCAGCGGCGCGAGCATGGCGACCAGTCCGCCGGAGGAAGGCCGTGTGCGCCACTGGCCATCGGCCCACACAAAATCGTTCGGGCCTCGATTCGCGACAATCACCAGCCGGGGGCTGACTCCAGCTGCGACCTCCAACCGGGCGAGATCGTCGAGCGATTGCATGACGTTTGAGCCACGCCGAACCTCTAACGTGGGGAGATTGCGTGTGCGCGCGTTGGCGTTGAGGCACCGAGCAACCTCCAGGTGATCGGTTGGGTTACGCAGCTGGGTGAGCACGGCTGTAGGCTGATGCTCAGAAGCCATACGCACCGCTTCATGTATTCGGGACGTCAGCATCAGGGTGTAGCCACGCCGTACCAATCCTTCGAGAAGGTGACCCGCCTCAGCGCCGTAATCGCTGAGCACCAACAGGCGTCGGCGCGTAGCACCGGCCTGCGCACCGGCAATCCGTTCCTCGGTCCGCATGTACTCGCCCTTTCGCTGCCTACGAGGTTAGCTGACGGGTTCGGGCCGAAAGAGTCTGCCCTACCGGATCGCTCCGGATGCACCCCAGAATAGTTGGGTCCCCCGCTCCCTGCGCGCTTCCGCAGAGACTCGGCTGGTATTCGATTCGCGGAGCACGGACATCGGCGTGCCCCGAGGCTATTGTAGGCACGCGATGCCCCGCGCCATCGGCTAAATGACCGATTTTCGCGTTGAGAGGACGGCGTGCATCCGTCCTACTCGAACACCACGTCACTCCGGCCCGCCGGATTGCGCACGCAACCGCATCCGCCCCCTAGTACCTCGTCCGATTGATTGATGCAGGTCTAGCCCATCGGCTGGGACCCGCGCTCCCGAAATTAGCGCGAGAAGCAGCGGCGCGCCATCTGGCGTTGGATAGCGCTGTTCGATGCGATGAAAGTGATCGCTCGTCGGCCAGGCAAATACCGCGATCCCGATACGCGCGAAATCATCGATCTTACGAGCAGCAACGCATTAATCCGCATTACTGGGCGCCGAGACCCAGCTCAGAGTGATGGCGGCTGCCGTCGCGACAGAGACAGTGGCGCTCTTGTCGGGCTGTCCCACCGCCGTCGCTCGCCGCGAACAGATCGAACACCTCCCGAGGCCAGTGGCGGACGAGGTCGCGTTGGTGTGGACAGGAGAGGAACTCGAGAAGGTCCCGGCGTCCTGCTGCCGTCCGTGCTCCGTACTTGCTCAGCCGCCGGGCTGACCGTACACCGCCGGTGCGCATTACTCCATCGACTCGGCGAAGGCCTCTGGCTACCTGCGACGTAGCTGTGGTGAGTGCGGTTTCGGCGACGCCCCTGAGGATGTGGCGATGGTTTCGGAGGGCGATGATGACGTGCGGCGGTAGCTACCGGTAGTCATTGAGGTCGGCGCCGTATGACGTGACAGGGCACGGGACGTGCGTTTCCCAGCTGTGTGAATCTGGTGACCGCGCGCGAGCGCGAAGCGCAAGCCGCTGTTGGACGTGCTCAGGCGAGTGGACGCCACCTGGCACAGCGTGAGCGCAATTGGTTGGTGCCACTCGGTCGGTTGGGCTACGCGGCGATCGGGCTGGTATATGTGCTCATCGGCGTCCTGGCTGTTCAGGCGGCCGTTGGCCAGGGCGGCGACACAACCGACCCCGCGGGCGCGCTCGGCCATGTGATACAGGCTCCGTTCGGTCGACTGCTTTTGGCTGTAGTCGCCATCGGGCTGGTGGGATATGCGCTCTGGCGCATGCTACAAGCCACCCTGGACACGGAACGCCAGGGCACCCAGCTCAAGGGCATCGTGGCACGTTGTGGTTACGCGATCGCGGCTTTCACATATGCAGGATTGGCGCTCAGCGCGGTCGCGATGCTTACCAGTGGCGCTGCACAACCCGGTGAGGACCAGTCGGCGCAAGATCGGACGGCCTGGTTACTCTCGCAGCCGTACGGCGCGTGGGTGGTCGTTCTTGCCGGTCTTGCGTTCATAGGCGTCGGCCTCAACCAATTTGTCCTTGCCTGGCGCGGCACGCTGGATCGTCAGCTGCAGACGCGCGACATGGATGTGCGCCTCCGCGAGATCGTGAGTGTGGCAGCTCGTCTCGGCAACACCGCGCGGGGAATTGCATTCGGTCTCATCGGTGCCTTCCTTGTGCTCGCGGGTGTCCAGGCCCGGCCGGACGAGGCGCGTGGTCTGGGCGGAGCTCTGAACAGTCTCGCCCAGCAGCCTTTCGGGCCATGGCTGGTTGGACTGGTTGGACTGGGGCTGATTGGCTACGGCGTGCACATGCTGGTAGCCGCACGCTACCGCAGGATGGTTCTCGACTAGGGTGTCGAGCGCGGCATGCAGTGCGGTATTCAGACGGAGGTCACTCAGATGGACGCTCTCGGTCTACGTGGTTGCGGGATTGGCTGCTCTGGCGCTCCTCTCGGCCATGGCACATGCGCGCGCGTTCTTCGCCGTCGATCCACTCATTGAGCAGTGGATCCAGGCAGTGATACCCGCGACCCTTGGTCGCGTCCTCGACGCTGTGAGCTGGGTCGGGTTCCCGCCGCAGGTGGACGCTGTGATCGGACTGGGCATCCTCATCGTGCTCACGCTCGGCTACCGCTGGGAGGCCGCGTGCCTCGCGTTCGCCGGGATCACCGGCGCGATCTCCTGGTTCGGCATGGCCTTGCTGGTGGACCGTCCGCGACCCTCGCCTGATCTCGTGCACGTCGAGCGTGTGCTCGGTCTCGGCTCATATCCGAGTGGTCACGTCCTCAATCTCACGTCGTTTTTTGGCTCGTTTTTCATCTTGACCTGGCTTGGCATGCCACCAACGTGGTATCGGGCGATGATGCAGAGCCTCAGTGCGCTGCTGGTCGTGTGCATCGGAGTGGCGCGCATCTATTCCGGGGAACACTGGCCCAGCGACGTGCTGGCAGGCTACCTGCAGGGCTCCGTCGTGGTCGCGCTGACGTTGTTGCTGTATATGCGTCGTCCTACGACGAGGACGCGGGCGCGCACGCTCGAGAAGCCTGCTCCGGCAGGGTCGGCGGCAATCCGAAGTGTGCGAAAAGGCTGCGCTCGTCGAACCACGTGCCCGACGCGGTAGACGCGAGATGCCTAGGACATCGTTGTCACTCCAGCCGGAGGTTCGGTCCCGAACGCCGCTGTGCCCAGCACACTGCCTCGACCCCAATGACTCTCGGCTCTTGCGCGCTTCTGCTGCGCCCGGATTAGTCAAATTCAGTTCAGCGATATCACAATCAAAGCCGTGCGCGTCCCTCCACCAGATCAGATCGCAAGCATGTATCCAATCACGTAGCGCGTCTCCGCACCAGGTTCGCGGCGTGCTTCCGAAATTGCGGAAGCATCGCGTTCAACATGCAGTGCTGGTGGACTTGCATCGAGCCGGCTGGCGGCTCGCGTTCGCTAACGGTACTCCGGGCCAGTGCCGATATCGGACCGCCGATGGGGGGACTGACATGGCCATGAGCTCCGGCGAATGCAAGCTCACCTGGGAGCACCACTCAGCTCGGTCCAACCTGACTGAAAAGGTTCAATAGATTCCCATCCGGATCACGAAAGTAGATCGAGCGGTTGCCCCACGCCATCGTTGTCGGTGGGATGATGAACTCGATCTTGAACTCGTCGAGCTCTTTAAGCCGGCCGAACTCCGCGTCAACATCGGAAATGTTGAATTCGAGCATGACCGGCCCGCCAACAACGTTTGGAATAGCCGCATTTCCAGCAATCTCGACATAGGCATCGATCGACCAGAGGCTAAAGATGCCGCCCTCAGTTGGAAATTCGGCGTACGGGCCGGTCCACTCCGGTTCAGCCTGGAGAACCTGGCGATAAAACCGAGCCAGACGTTCGATGTGATGCGTCAAGACGCAAGCGTAGGCCAATTTAGCCATGACAAGGTGTGATAGCCGAACCTCCGATTCGCTTACCAATTTCGAGGACTAGGTCACTTGTACTGACCCCGTAGGGGCAACTCGGCAGAGCAGAAGCAAGATTGGCTGTTCTTGGAGGAGCCGGAGGAGCATGGCAAGCCGCACTGCGTCGTCTTGCAGTGGAACCATCTGTTGGGAACGAAGCCTACGGCGTTACGAACCCACAGTTCTGCCGTGCTCACCCGGAGTGTCCCGACGCCTTTGGCCGCTAATATTCCTCTCAAGCCGCCACCCTTAGGTATCTCCAGGCCGCTTCTGCACGGGTTGTCGCCGTACCAGCGTGGAAGATGCTGTTCGACGCGCAGGCTGGAACCGGCGGCACCGTCGTGATTGTTGAAGCCACCAAAACGTTGGCGGCGCCACACTACTCAAAGCTAACTACCTTACAGTTGCGGACCCTCACCGCACTCTTCGAGAGCGGCGGAATCTCAGCACGCATCGGCTCGGTATTGCCTCCAGCAGAAGCCTGGCGGGCGCGCGAGCTGATCGCGGGCGCACCGCATCTGCCCGGCTAAATCGCACTGCGAGGTCCCCAGGCAGGCATACGACGAGCCCTCGACGGGCGCCGCCTTCATGACGCCGAGGGAGAGAGCAACCAGAACGACCAGTCCCCCTCTGGGTCGGTGGTTGCCCACCTCGATCAGATTGACCGTCGGGATCGCGGATGTAGGTCATATGCCCTGCGCCAGGGACCAACCCGAGGACCAACCGGACATGGAAACCGCCGCGCAGGAGCGGAACAACAGCCCTGGAAAGGGCGTTTATCCTGCGACCTTATCTTTGGTTCATTTCGCAAGCCCAAAATCGCGTTGTTCGTCTGCCTCGGTCAGAGCCTTGACAGACCAGGAGAACGCACTC
>JAFAZN010000179.1 GCA_019239775.1 Chloroflexota bacterium | reverse complement strand
TCGCTAGCGGTAGGTTTGGATCCCGGCGATCTGGAAGGGTTGTCCCTGGCGCACGAGTCCGGCGTCGATCAGGGCTTGGATCTCGGCGGCTTCCACGCCTGCTTCGCTGAGCACTTCCGTGCTGTGCTCGCCAACTCCTGGTGGAGTGAAGACCGCCGATTGCGAGGTGCGGCTCATCCGCACGTAACGACCGGTCGAGAAGAACGGCGTGCCGTCGTGCATGTGGAGCCTGACGAACATCTCCAGATTCTGGAGGTCCGCGTCGCCTGGCAGCTCGTGCGGCATACGCGCCTGAACGGCTGGCACGCCCGCGGCGGATAGGGCGGCTAAAGCATCGGAGGTACACATCGGCGCGAACCGTTCGGTCAGCGCGGCCTGGAGCTCCGCATCCGCCAAGCCACGGTCAATCACCCCCGCCGTAACCAGAGCGCTTGCGTCACGCGCCTGCAGCCGGAGCCACCCGTCACTCGTACGATAGAAGCAGTCCAGCGGCGATGGGCCCGTAAAGTCGCACGCACCGCGCACCGCCGGTGGACGCCCCGCGAAGCGGACCAACTCACCCGATTGCATCATCGCAGAGCAGCCAAGCAGCGAGGTCCAGGTCCGCTGCCCGATGCCGGAGCGTTCGCGGTGGAACAATCCGAGGCAAATTCCCAGCACCGAGACCGTTGCCGCGGTGATGTCGTTGATCGGAATTGTGAACAGATACGGTTCGGAATCGCCACCTTGCGCCTGCATCATGCCGCTCATGGCTTGGAGCACGGGGTCGAAGCCGGGCTTTCGTGCCAGCGGACCTTCTTCGCCGAAGCCATTCACCGAAAATGTGACAATGTCCGGTTTGACCCGCCGCAAATTGGCGTAGTCGATCCCGAGCCGGTGCAGGACACCGAGACGAGAATTGTCCAACACCACGTCCGCGCCGCGAACAACCTCGTAGAAGGCTTCACGCGCGGCGTCGGACGTCAGGTCGACGGCGAGGCCACGCTGACCCCGGTTGTACACGAATCCCGTTTCGCGGAAGGGGTCTCCGACCGGCGCCTCCACTTTGATGACGTCGGCGCCGAGTTCGGCAAGGAGTGCGCCTGCGTACGGACCGGCGAGGATCGTGCCCAGATTCAACACGCGGTAACCCGCGAGTGGTCCACGCGCTGGAACCGGTGATGAACTACCCTCTGTCACGGGATGAGGTGACAACCGTCCCGAAGGTTGCGACGACGCTGGGTCGGCCACGGGGTAAGGTGGCCACGGCCGCACGGTGGTGTCGTGCTGACCGAACGTCGGTGCCGGAGTCCGTACTGCTCCGGGCGTTTCGGTCATCACCAGGTGGACCCCGGGCATGATCGTGTGGCCACGCTCCGGGTCATCCAGCTCAACGCGGAGGTGATTCGCAATCAATTGCGGATGGTCGAGCCAGTCGTCGCGTTCGCCGACCGGACCGGCCGGGCAATCGCCTTTCTCAAGTGCGTCCAGCCATTCATCGCGCGAGCGCGTGCAGAACGCATCCGAAAGTTTCTTGCGCACCCAGGCGCGATTTTCGGGGGCCAGAATACGCATCGGCACGCCCTTGATGCGCTCATCCGCAAAAATGTCCCCGACGCCAAGAACTTTGAATGCGTTGGCCTGGAATTTCGGCGTCAGCGCGGCCATGAATAGCCACTGTCCGTCGCCCGCTTGATACGTCGTGTAACACGGGTGTCGACCACCCGGTCCCACGTTCGTCGGCAATGGCTGCTGGTCGGGAACGATGTTCCACTGCCCGACGCAACTGAGCATGATTCCGTGCATGCCCGAGACGGTGACCACCTGTCCGACACCCGAGCGTAAGCGCTCGATCAGCGCGGCGACCGCGGTGCCGGCGGCCCAGTGGCCCTGCACGTACAGCGGAAACGGATACACCAGGTCGATCGGTCCCCCGCCGAAGGACGACTGGCGCCACGCCGCGCCGCCGTAGGCGCTGAGCAGCGGATGAGACTCCATCCCGCCGGCCCACGGCGTTTGGTCGGGCGTGTACGGGGGCATGTGCAGCAGCACCAACCGCGGGTACCTGGCTGTCAGCAGTGTGGGGTCCAGGTCCACGGTCGTCTGGTTCAGCACCAGGACATCCGCACCAGCGAGAAATTCGTGCAAGCGTTGGAGACCGCCGCGCGTGGTCGAGTCGATAATGATGCTGCGTTTGTTGCGATTCCAGACGGCGAAGCCAGCCAACGCGCGCGCGGGATCACCGGTGGGTGGCTCGACCTTGATCACATCCGCGCCAAAGTCGGCCAGCAGCATTGTTGCCAGCGGGCCAGCGATTCCGCTGCTGAGGTCGAGAACGCGTATGCCGTCGAGCGGAGTGCTCACGCGCAGAGCCGCGATTCAGCCGCGAGACGCGGCCGCGCTGCGATCGGCCCGCGCCTCGCGCGGGAGTCCGAGCACACGCTCGCCGATGATGTTCTTTTGAATCTCTGACGAGCCGGAGTAGATGGTGCCAGCGCGCGAGCGGAGGAAGTTGTACGTCCACGTCGCGTCCTGGAGTCCAGCAACACCGTCCGGGTGGAGCATTACCTCTGCCGGAGCACCCAGCTCCAACTGGCCGTACGGACCGAGAATCGACTGGATCAGCTCCTGGTGGCGCTTATCCATTTCGCTCAAATAGAGTTTGTCGATCGAGGACTCCGGACCAGGTCGCTGGCCTTTATCCAGGCGCGACAGGACGCGCAGCGCTCCGTAATACAGCACTTCGGTCTCGGCAATCATCTGGCCGAGCTTCTGCCGTACAACCGGGTTATCCAGGAGCGGCGCGCCGTCGCGCTCCAGCGTGCGGCAGACATCGAACAGCCGCCGGAGGTTGCCGCGGTGGTGGATCACCCGGCCGAGGAGACTGCCGCCACGCTCGTACCCCAGTGTCGTTTGGGCGAGCTGCCAGCCTTGCCCTTCGGCACCAATCAGGTTTTCAACCGGCACCTTCACATCGGTGAAGAAGACCTCGTTGAACTCCGAGCTACCCGTAATCTGCTTCAGCGGACGTACGTCGACGCCCGGCGCGTGCATGTCGAAAATGAAGTAGGAAATGCCTTTGTGCTTTGGCGCTTGGGTATCGGTCCGCGCCAGAAGCACGGCAAAATCCGCCAGGTGCGCCTGGCTGGTCCAGATCTTTGAGCCGTTGACGACGTAGTACTCGCCGTCCTGGTAGCTCTCGCGCACGGCGCGCGTTTGCAGTCCAGCCAGGTCTGAGCCCGCGTTTGGCTCCGAGTACAGCTGGCACCAGATCTCGTCCGCGGTCAGGATTTTCGGGACGTAGCGCTGCTTCTGCTGCTCAGTGCCGTGCGCAATCAGGGTGGGCCCGATAAATCCGATGCCGAGACCGTTGACACCGCCCGGAACGTTGAGGCTGGCCATCTCCTCGCCGACGATGGCCTGCTGCATCGGCGTTGCGCCCTGGCCGCCGTACTCCTTCGGCCACCCCATGCCGATGAAGCCGGCTTCGTACAGCTTGCGATGCCAGGCCCGATGCTGCTCGTGCGTTTCGAGCGGGCCAGGCGTGTTGCGTTCGAACCAGTCCCGCACCTTGCGCCGGAACGCTTCGTCCTCGGCGGTATAGCTCAGGTCCACGGTTGGGAGCGTACCGCG
>JAFAZN010000471.1 GCA_019239775.1 Chloroflexota bacterium | reverse complement strand
CGACCGTCAGGCCAACAATCGAGCCCGAATTAGAGGCCGAAGTAGAGCAGGCCTATCAAACATATTGGCAGGTGCGAGCGGAGGCACTTTATCAGTTGGATACATCACACCTGCAGGATGTGATGGCGGGAGAACACCTGTCAGCAGTTGAGGAAAGAATCGAACAATTGCAATCTGAAGGACGGGCAATAGAGACTGAGGTAGATCATAATTATGTTGTAGTTGAAGCGAGCGGAGACGACGCGCAGGTTGCGGATTCTTACATAGACAGGAGCTTTTATGTTGACGCACATACTCGGGCCCCTGTAAGTGCCCAGACCGGTCAACAAGTTAACGAACTTTACGCTATGAAGCGAACAGAAGGCACGTGGAAGGTGGTAGATCTTGCACGTTCTCAATAAATCGACCATTGCTTTGCTGCTGATGCTCGCATCGACTGGATCGGTACAAACTGGATTTGCGCAGGCATGCACCGACGTCATGGGCTGCACCGCCAGCGCATCTATTCGTGCCAAGGTTGCCCCGTATGACGTTCAAGCCGCTGTATACGACCTGGGCGGACACGGCTTTCAAACCAGTCTCGGCGCGTCGTTGCAGCAAACCAGCGCTGGCAGCCCTTCGCAAGGGGCCGCGCGGCGGCCTCGCTCAGGCGACACGGCGCAGATTATCCCGCAGGGCTATTGTTGGCATGATGATCACGCGTTTCTGCCGTCAGGGGCACGAGCTGGCATACCCTGTGGTTCCTCCACGACGGCGGGTAATGTCGATCCCGGCGCGATCGCGCGCTCAATGTTCGATCACCTCGATCTGCCGGACTTGCGGATCGATATGAATCCGCGCCTGGGTATGGTCAATGTGCCCACCTGGTTTTGGGTAGATGGTTATGGTGGCGACGTCATTCCACTCACGGACAACCTCGTTTTGACCCACGAGGAATGTCATGTCGCTGTCGACCGTGATGCTGGCGGGCTCGCCATGCTCGATGCCAACGGCGCACCCTCAACGCACCAGGAATGCCGCACGGTTTCGAACACTTTGACTGTTCAAGTGCGCGCGTGGCCGCGCTCGATTCACTGGAGTTTTGGTGACAACCACGATCAGATGGTGAGTTGTCCGGATCTGGCGGCGTGCAGCAGTGGCGTGGGGCGTCCCTACACCGACCCGCAAAGCCCATCACCCATTGCGCATTCGTACCACTGGAGCTCACTGGGGGCGAATGGCTCCGCCGATGTGTACTCAATCGGGCTGGTTATCAAATTTGGTGCCCAATATCGTTTCAGCATTGACGGGAGGTCGGGCAGTGGATGGCAGGGTTTAGCTGATCGGGACTTATCGTGGACCGCTGTGCACCGTGTACAGGAGGCGCAGGCGGTGCTCGTGAAAGCTTGTCCTGTTTCTGTCGTCAGCTGTTGATGAACTCCACGATTTCGGGGAGTGGTGGAGAGAGGCCGTCTGTTGTGTCTACTCGGAGTTTTGGCGCTTCGAGGGAGATCCACTCGAACGGGCGACCCTCCAGTTCGGACTGCGTGACGCCCACGTGGGCGGCGCGGCGCAGGGCGCTGGTATCGCGCTGATCGCGGCGGGCGCGGCGGACCTCCTCGTCGACTTTACATTCGATAATGCGTAGCTCTGCGATCTCGGCCAGGCCTTCCAGCCGCGGGCGCCACAGCTGATCTTGAAAGGCGGCTTCCGCCACCACCGTCGCCCGAGCACCGAGGATGACGTGGAGCAACTGGAAAAACGTGAAGTAGGTGCGCTCGGTCAGCACGTCGCCCGGCGTCGGCGTGAAGTCCGGCTGAGCGTGGACCATGCCTTCTTTGATCTCATCACGGCAGATCGCCGGGCAGCCCATGGCCACGGCGATCGCATGCGCCAGTGTGGTCTTGCCTGAACCGGGCGGTCCGCTCACGATGATCAACCTGGGTCGCGCCATCGCCTCGAACCGTACCGCGCTCGGCCTATTCCATGAGCACGACTGAAGCGCGGGTTGGCAACTGGGCGTGACGCCAGTGGTCATCACTTCCGTGGGTGACATCACTTCCGTGGGTGACATCACTCTGTAGGGCATCACTTCCGTTGGCGACATCACTGCGTAAGGGCATCAGTGCGCTGGGTGACATCACTGCGTAAGGGCATCAGTGCGGTGGGTGACATCATTCCGCAGTGGCATCACCGCCGTGGACTTCGCCGCGCAGCGCTCTGGAGGTTTAGTGGCCGCCGGCCATTGCGCTGGGGTCGGCTTTGATTCGGCCGGGCAGCAGCATCGCCAGGAAAAAAGCGATCACTGCTGCGAAGAACGTGATGCGGTAGGCGTCGCCGAAGGCGAGCACGGCGGCTTGCTCACCGATCTGGCGCAGCATCATCGACATTGCCGCCATGTCGGCGACCTGGCCATTCAGACCGGCCGCTTGCTGGAGGGTCGCGCTGAGCTGTGGCATCGCCTGACCTTGCATGGTGTCGGGCCGCACGTCCCAGCTCAGCACCATCGAGTGGACCACGGTCTGACTGGTCACCACCGTCGACAGCATCGCCACGCCAAACGACTGAAACACGTTGCGCATCGCGTTGTTCAGCGAACTGGCATTGGTGCGCAGCTGGGGCGGGACAACGGCCATCGCGCTGAGCTGTGTCGGCTGCATCGTGCAACCCAGGGCCAGACCGCGCACCACCAGCAGCAGCTTCAAATCGTCAAAGCTGGTCGTCGCGCTGATCTGCGACATCTGCCAGGTGTTGAAGGCGAGTAATGCGAAGCCGAACATCGAGACCCACCTGGCGCCAATCCGGTCCACCAGTCGGCCGGCAATCGGGCCCGCGAAAGCAACCGAAAGACCCTGCGGCATCAGCATCAAGCCGGTGTCCACCGCGCTCATGCCACGCAGATTCTGCAAGTACAGCGGGAGCATGAACTCCGCGCCAAACAGCGCGATCGTGCTGACCCAGCCGACAACGTTCGCGATGAAAAACTGCGGCATCGCGAACAGCCGCATGTTGAGGAGTGGGTCCTCGCGATTGAGCTCGTAAAGAATGAATACAAGCAGGCTGGCAAGCCCAACACCGATGCAGCCGCGCACCGTGAGCGAGCCCCAGCCATCGGCGTTCACACGCGAAAGGCCGAACAAGGTGAGCCCGAAGGCCAGCGATGAAAGAATCGCGCCCAGGGTGTCGAACCGAATGCCCAGTCGCGGCCGGCCGGGGTGGAGGGCCAGGATGCCAAGCGCCACCGCGACGATGCCAATTGGCAGGTTCACGAAGAACACCAGGCGCCAGTCCCAGTTCGTGACGATATAGCCGCCGATCGTCGGCCCCAGGGCCGGGCCGGCCACCATCGGGATGGCAAAAAAGCCCATGGCCTGACCGCGCTGGTTCGCCGGGAAGACCTGGAATAACGTTGAAATGGCCATCGGCAGCATCATGCCGCCGGCGAATCCCTGGATAATTCGCCCGACCACCAGGATCCAGAACGTCGGGGCCAGCCCGCACAGCACCGATGACGCCGTGAAGACAGCCAGGGCGCCGACCCAGATGCGCTTCATCGTGAAGCGCATCTCCATGAAGCTCGCCATCGGCGTGGCCATGCCGCTCGCCAGCGAGTAGCCGGTGATCACCCATTGGACGCTGGCGTAGTCGACATCGAAGACTGAGCCAAGGCGCGCCAGCGCCACGTTCACGATGGTCACGTCCAGGAGGAAAACCGTGAAGCCTGGCAGCATCGCGATCAGGACGAGCCATTTGTATTCCAGGCCGAGCCACCCGGTGCGCGGCAGCGCGGGCGCGTGCGGAACGGGGAAAGCGACGTTGGCGGGTGGGTTCGCAGCAGCCATCTATCTCAAATCGATCAGGAAAAAATGGAGGGCTTCGCCCACTATAGGTTAGTGAGCGATCACTCGCTAGGTTTTCGGCTTAGCTCGCCGGCTCGGTAACCTCGAGTGGTAGGAGCGCCTCGAGGTGGCTCGCGTCGCCGTGACGCACGAGGGCGCCCGTGCTGGTATGGCTGTCCCAGACCACTTCGGAAAGGCTGGCGTTGGGAACGACCCACTTGCGCCACCTGGCCGGTGACTCGCCGTGCAGCAACGTCATCAATGTGGCAATAAGCCCCCCGTGTGTGACGATGCCGACGGCCAGGCCGGCGTGTCGATGCGCGATCTGATTCGTCACGCGCAGCACTCGCGACGTAAACCCCGTACGCGACTCTCCGCTTGGCCAGACAAAGTCCTCGATCTCGCTGTTTTCGTCCGCCTCGAGCAGGTGCGAGTAGGCTTCGCGCAGCTCTTCGAATGGTCGACCGTCTAGCTCGCCGAAGTACATCTCGCGCAGGTCGTCCAGCAGAATCGGGGTGTGGCCAGTGAGGGCTCCGATCGCCTCGGCCGTGCGCCGCGCACGGATTAACGGACTGGAGTACAGCGCATCGACATGGCCATGATGACGATTGAAGTGGTCCGCCAAAAGCGCGACCTGCTCCTCGCCGCGCGGACTGAGGTCGGTGTCGGTCCACCCCGAAAGGCGCATGTTGACGTTGTCCTCGGTCTCGGCGTGACGCACCAGCAGCAGGGTGGTGGCCGCCGGGCCCAGGTCAGCCGACAAGGCAGTCAGTTGCCGTCCTGGCCGGCGAAGGCGGTAAGCGCGGCGCCGAGTAAGCCGGCATCATCGCGCAGCTGGGACGGCACGATCGGCACGTCACGCGCAGACGACAGTATCTGGCGCCGCGCAATCTCTGCTGCCCACCCAACGTATGGCTGGCCCAATGCTTCGGCAATCCCGCCGCCGACCACCACAATGGCAGGGTCGACGAGATTCACCACACTGCCAATGGCCAGGCCTGTGTAGCGTGCGCTGCGCCGAGCGGCGCGAATGGCGACGGCATCGTGCTGTGCGACGGCCTGCGCGAGGTCGCGGCTGGTAAACGCCAGAAGATCACCCTGCAAGATGTCGGTCAGGAGAGTCTTGTGGCCACGCGCCACGTCGGCGATCACGTAACGACCAACCGCGTCCCGCGCGGCCATCGCCTCCAGGCAGCCGGCACGTCCGCAGCCGCAGCGCGGACCACCGGCGCGAACCACCATGTGCCCAATCTCGCCAGCACCACCGTGGTCACCATGGAAGAGTTCACCGTCCACCACCATCCCGCCACCGACGCCAGAGCCGACGAAGACCGCCAGCATCGACGAGTACCCACGTCCCGCGCCCAGACGGTGTTCGCCCAGCGCGGCGGCGCGCACGTCATTCTCCAGGAACACGGACTTGCCGGGCAGGCGTCGTTCGAGCTGTTCACGCACCGCCAGATCGATCCAGCCGAGATTGGGCGCCATGGCGACAACTGACCGGGTCCGGTCCAACGGGCCTGGGACACACAGGCCAACGGCTTGGATGGCATTGAACGGCAGGTCGGCTTCGCTCGCGGCGGTGCCCGCACCTTCGGCGATTCGGTCGAGCAGCTCGGACGGTCGCCCTTTCAAATCACGACTCGGAAGGTACACGCGTGAGCGGACAGTCCCGTTTGCTTCAACGACGCCCGCCAACGCCTTGGTGCCGCCAAGGTCGATCCCTACCACGGGCGATTTCGAGTGAGTCGTCATCAGCTGACGAGCCGCGGTAGCCCGGGTGCCGGGTCGATATCGAGCAGGTGCGGGTACAGGCCGAACCGTTCGATCAACATGCCGCGCAGCTCGGAAGGCTGGACGTGACCCTCCAGATCGGCGACGAACGTGAGATGCTTCTGGTCGCCGAGCAATACGAACGTGCGATCGCCACTCAGAGACGCGGCATGTGCGTAGTAAAGGCGCGTCCCAGCGACCGGTTGAAGGTCGCGGCCAGTCGGGTTCCAGGCATTGGTGGCGTGAATCGGCGCGGGCATAGTCAGGAGATGCTCAGCTGCGTTTCGAGCGGCACGATCTGAATCCACACCTGGCCGCTCGGCAGCGCGAATGGCGCACCGTCCGTCCGTTTGAACTGCGTCGCGTCGCGCACGCTGGCTTTGCTCCACTGTAACGGGACTTGAGTTCCGTCCGCGACCAGCACGCCTTTGCCACTGCCAGTCAGCGTGACGTCAAGGCGACCGGCGTCGTCGTTGGGGATGGGCGTGACGTCGGCGAACTGGATGACGACCGACTTTGCAGAATATTGCTGCCCGGTTGCGCCGTCGAGGTGAGGTTGGCCGTCCATGACGCGTTCATAGACCTGTTTCTCAGAGTCATAGTCGTACTCGAGCACGTAGCGTTCACCGCCCGGGTAGGGAATCTTGATCGTGGTCGCTGCCTGAGAGCCCTCCACGAAATCGCCAAACTTGAGCGGACCCAGGCTGGCTTTGATCGGTCCCCCGCGCTGGCGCAGCACGTCACGGATTGAGGTAGTGCTGACGAACGCGTTGTGCGGCGCCTCGCGCTCGGAGACCCTGACGAATCCAGAGTCACCACGCTGTTCATCGACGTCGGGCAGACCGGTTGCGTTGAGCGCGTCAAAACCCTGCGGCGAAGCGCCAATGTGGACGATCGGCGTGCGGTACTCGTTGGCCATGTAGACGAAATAGTGG
>JAFAZN010000304.1 GCA_019239775.1 Chloroflexota bacterium | reverse complement strand
GTTGCAGGTTACAAGACCGCGCTCGACAGCCCAAACAGCAACCTGCGCGCGAGATCGCACGGCGAGTTTGGTGAGCACATGCGTCACGTGCGTTTCGGCGGTGCGCTCCGAGATCACGAGAGCATCAGCAATTTCTCGGTTGCTCTTGCCTTGCGCAATGAGCAGCACCACTTGGCGCTCACGTTCGGTGAGCACACTTGATGGATCCCGTCGAGGCGGAAGAGATTGGAGCGCACGCTGCACCAACCGGTCGAACGGCATCGATTCACCGCGTGCCTTCGCCACCTCGAATCGCTCGCTGCCCAATGCCGCGCGTGCGATCTCAAGCGCAGCGTCCCATTCGCGCGCTTCGTCCTCGTCCAGAGACGGGCGTACTGTGTCGAAGCGGCTGGCGGCCACGAGCAACTCGGCACCTCGTTCGAAATCGTGCTGCTGGACCGCCAGGACGCCCACGGACATGATCGCCTGGCCTGCATGCAGCGTCGGGCCCATCAATGCCGCCTCGCGGACTGACTCGTGCAGGAGTTCTGCGGCGCGCTGCCACTCACCCAGTAATCGGAGCACGTTGGCGAGCCCGTTCAGCGACCAGGCAAGTCGCGTTTTTATGTCTAGGGCACGAAAAAGCTCGACGCACTCTTCCATGTACTCGCGCGCAAGGCGGTAGTTGCCGCGCGTGCGCGCAAGCTGTCCCATGCCGTTAAGAACAAAGGCGAGCCCATCGGACGCTGCAGTTGATCGGAGCAATTCGAGCGCCGCTTCGTACAGCGTCTGCGCTCGCGCGTAATCCGATTCGGTGCGCGCCATCATCGCGCGCGTGCCCAGCGCCCAGCCCAGTGCGATGGGATCGTTCAGATCCCGCGCGAGTTGGACCGCGCGATCCATCAGCAAGCGGCCTGCTTCCATTTGGCCGGAGTAGGAGCGAGTCAGTCCCAGCTCGCGCAACACGAGCACTTCGCCGCACCTGTCATCGAATCGGGTGTAGATGTCCAGACTTGCCTCGAAAGCCGCGCACGCGGCGGCTGCGTCGGATCGCCGGATTACCGACCCAAGTGCTTGAAGCGCGTGGGCGCGGTCCAGCGTTGGATCAGTCACCAGTGCGAGAAATGTTTCGAGCCAGGCCCGACCGTCCGCGAGGTAACCGCGCATCTCCCAGAAGCTTCCAACATTCGCCGCGAGGCGGAGACCGAGTGCCTGATTTGCCGTACGCGCCCAGCCCATCGCAGCCCGCAGGTTGTCATGTTCGCGTTCCAGAGCGTCGAGCCAGATGGCCTGATTGCGCCGCGGTAGCTCGCCGTACGCGCGTTCGGCCAGCGCGGCGAACCATTCCGCGTATCGCGCACGGACGACCTCCGCGTCCTCGGATTCCTCCAACTTCTCACCGGCGTATTGACGCACGGATTCGAGCAATCGATAACGTGTCTCGGGTCCGGCAGTATCCGCCACGACCAGCGACTTGTCCACCAGACCGCCGAGAGCATCGAACACTTCTTGGGCTGACAGGCGGTCGCCGCTCGCTACCGATTCGATTGCTTCGAGTGTCCAGCCGCCTGCGAAGACCGACGACCGCTGCAGCAGTTTCGCTTCTCGCTCGGTCAAGAGCGCGTAGCTCCAGTCGAGTGTTGCGCGGAGAGTCTGCTGGCGCGAGGGTGCTGCGCGTCTGGATCCCACGAGGAGTCCGAATCGATTGTCGAGCCGCCGCACGATCTGCTCCGCGCTAAGCAGCCGTGTGCGCGCCGCGGCGAGCTCGATTGCCAACGGAATCCCATCTAGCCGCTGGCAAATCTGAGCCACGGTTGCGGCGTTGCGATCGGTGACTGCGAAGCGCGGTTGGACCGCCACTGCCCTCGCGCGAAACAACTGCACCGCATCCGAGGCGGCGACTTCGTCGGAGGCAACAACGCCTTCTTGGACCGGCAGGCTGAGTGGCGGCACGGGCCATACGCATTCTCCCTGCAGATCCAGTGGCTGACGGCTGGTCGCGAGGATAGTGAGCCGCGGGCATTGACGCAGGAGCGTATCTACCAGGTCGTCCACCACCTGGAGCAAGTGCTCGCAATTGTCGAGCAGCAGCAGCAATTGCCGTGACGCCAGTGACGCCACGAGTACCTGATGCATTTCGCTACCGGCAATGTCGCGGAGTCCAAGAGCGGCCGCAACGGATGGAACCACGAGGTCGGGATCGCCGAGCGAGGCGAGCTCCACCACCACGACGCCATCGGCAAAGTTGATCGCCGCCGTTTGTGCGACCTCCAGCGCGAGCCGCGTTTTTCCCACGCCACCCGTGCCGGTGAGCGTCAGCAGCCGGCTTGTCTCGAGCAGCCGTTCGACGTCCACACGCTCGCTCGCGCGGCCAACGAAGCTGGTGAGGTGGAGTGGAAAGCTCACTACCACGCTCGTGAGCTTATGCCATCGTACTCAGGAAATCAGCGCTCCTGCCGATGATCGAAACAATCCTATGTCCGTACGTCTGCAATCTTCCCATCCCGGCTCCTGGTCCGTGGCCACGCGCATTACCACTGCGTGCATCGGCATTCTGCTCGTCTTCGGCGCGGTCGTAACCGCGATCGGCTACACGAACGCATCCCGCGGTCTGGCCGAGCAGGCCAACGCACGACTTGGTTCGGACGCGACGGTCGTCGCGCGCATCGTCGACGATTGGAACAACAAGCACGTGCAACTCGCGCACGCTGCCGCACATATGCCCGTTCTGGTGCGCGGTCTGGAGGCTGGCGACAATGTCACGCCGGAAGATGCCGCAGCCATCACGGACATTGTCACCACGCTCGGTCAGGACCTGTCCGATGGCTCGGGTGTCTCGGTCGTGGACGCCGCTGGCATAGGCCGCTACAGCGCCACCAGCGGCAACATCCAGGGCCGCTCATTCGCTGCTCGCGATTACTTCAAGCAGGCAGCCCAGGGGCATGACTACATCTCTGGTGTGACCATGGCGATCGCCGGTAACGGAACGCAGACCATCTTCACGTCGACACCAGTGAAGAACGACGCCGGCAAGATCGTTGGCGTCGTGGTCGTCGTATCCGATCCATCGGCGATTCAGGCGCGCATCGACGCCGAGCGCGGTCGACTGTCGCAGGATGCGATGGGCGTTTTGCTCGATGAGCAGGGCCTGGTGATCGCGAACACGTTCGATCCGAACTGGCTGTTGCACCCAGTTGTGCCGCTTGCCGCCGACGTGAGTCAGGCGCTGGTGCAGGGTATGCGTTGGGGCATCAACGTGCCGGCGCCTGATGCGCTTGGCGAAGATGGCCTGGTTCCGGCGATCGGCGCCAAGCAGGTCACCAGCTTCGACTGGAAGACGCATGGCACCACCTACCACGCCGTGGCGACACCGCTGGGCACCACCCAGTGGACCTACGTGGCAGCGTTGCCCTCGAGCACATTCATGGCTGCCACCAACGACCTGCTGCGCACGAGCGCGCTTGCAATGGTGCTGGGAGTCATCGTCGCAGGTGCACTGGTGATGCTGCTGATGCGGCCCGTCCGCAACGGACTGCAGCGACTGACCGCGGTGGCAAGTCGCCTCGCCGAAGGGGATATCGATCAGGAAGTCACCCTCTCGGGAAGGGACGAGCTTGGCCAGATGGCAGGTGCATTCCGCAGTGTGATCGCCTACCAGCGGCACATGGCGGAGATCGCCGACGAAATGGCCGATGGCGACCTCAGCCGCGAAGTCCGGGCGTTGTCGGCGCACGACATCCTGGGCACGGCTTTCGCTCGCATGCAGGCCAATCTTAGCGAGCTCGTCGGCCGATTGCAGGCAACCGCCGCGGGTGTGGCGAAGAACTCAGCGGAACTGGGCACTGTGGCATCCCAAACGGGTACGACCGTCAAGGAAGTGACGCGCGCGGTCCAGGCGGCGGCTTCGGCCGCAGCGGAGACCAGTCGCGGTGCGCATGAGACGAATCTGGCCGTCGCCCAGTTGCGCCAGGCGATCGATGGCATTGCCGCGGGCGCCGCGGATCAAGCACACCAAACCCAAACCGCCAGCGCGACCACCGCGCAGATGTCCTCGACCGTCGAGCGCGTGGCTTCAAATGCCCGGGCAGTAGCAAGTGCGACTCGACAAACCCGCGAGGCCGCCGAGCACGGTGGCGTCGCGGTCAGCGAGACCACCGCGGCAATGGCCGAGATCCAGAGTGTCGTCACGACGGCGGCTGGCAAGGTCGAAGAGCTCGGACACCTCGGTGAGCGGATCGGCCACGTAGTGGAGACCATCGACGATATCGCCGAGCAAACCAACCTACTGGCGCTCAACGCCGCCATCGAGGCCGCTCGGGCGGGAGAACACGGTCGAGGCTTCGCCGTCGTCGCCGACGAGGTGCGCAAGCTGGCCGAACGCAGCAGTCGCGAGACCAAGCAGATCGCCGACCTGATCCAGCAGGTTCAAGCCGGAACGCGGGTTGCGGTCGAGGCGATGCAGTCTGGCTCCAGCAAAGTTGCGCAGGGTGCCGACAAGGCCGAGCAGGCTGGTCGCGCGCTCAGCGACATCCTGCAAGCGGTGGAAACGACCGTGCGCCAGGTTGCCGAAATTGCTGATTCAGCCGAAGCCATGGCGCACGACGCGCGCAACGTGACCGGTGCGATGCAGTCGATCAGCGCAGTCGTGGAGGAAAACACCGCCGCGACGGAGGAAATGGCTGCTCAGGCCGGAACGGTAAGCGGGTCGGTGGAATCGATCGCATCCACATCGCAGGAACAAAGCGCCGTGACCGAAGAGGTCAGCGCCAGCGCCGAAGAGATGAGCAGCCAGGTGGAGCGCCTGCGGTCTCAAGCCGCGGAGCTTGCCACGACCGCCGAGCAGCTCAACGGCCTGGCCGCGCAGTTCCGGCTCGGCGCCTCCGACCAGCACCCAGAGCGCTTGCGACTGGTCGCCTAAAAAGCGATTGGGTCTGATTCTCTAGGATCCGTTGAGAGACCTGCTACGCTGGCCCAGCAATGAGCCAGCGTAGCCGTCATCTCGTCGATCCTGAGCTGCTCGAGTTCCTGGACTCTTTTCCTTCACGCTCGCTTACGGCTGACCGGCTCCCGAGCTTGCGCAGCGAAGCGGCCGCGTTGCTGCTGGAGCAGCGATCGCTGGAGCCGGCTTTTCCACAACTCGACGTGGCAGAGCGCTCCGTGTCCGGGTTGGATGGCCGGGACCCACCGGTTCGATTGCTGTGCATTGTCCCCACCGCGGCACGGCGACCGATGCCGGCGCTTGTCTGGATCCACGGCGGCGGCTATGTGCTGGGCTCGCCGGAGGGCGACGCGCTGCAGATGAAAACGCTCGCCGACGAAGCGGAGTGCGCCATCTTTTCGGTGGATTATCGATTGGCGCCGGAGTTTCCGTTCCCCGCGGGACTCCACGACTGTTACGCGGCGCTCTGCTGGGTACACGCGCACGCATCGGAATTGGGCGTGGATACCGGCCGAATTGCGATCGGGGGCGCCAGCGCCGGCGGCGGACTTGCCGCCGCGCTCGGCTTATTCGCACGCGACCGTGCGGAAGTCCGGGTCGCATTCCAAATGTTGCTCGTGCCGATGCTGGACGACCGGACCACCGCGCACGCTGATCCTCACCCGTTCGCTGGCGAACTGACCTGGACGCCTACGCAGAACCTTTTCGGTTGGACCTCTTACCTGGGTGCTGAGCCCGGAGGTGACGGCGTGTCGGCGTACGCGGCGCCTGCACGAGCGGAGTCGCTCGCCGGTTTGCCACCGACGTACATCGCCACCGGCGCGCTGGACCTGTTCCTGGAGGAGGACATGGAGTACGCGCGACGCCTGACTCGTGCTGGCGTACCCGTTGAGCTGCACGTCTATCCGGGTGCGTATCACGGGTTCTCACGCGCCAGCAACGCACGCGTCTCGCATGCCTACCGGCGTGATCTAACCAACGCGCTGCGGCGTGCATTTGAGCTCAGCGCGGTCGCGGTCGCTTAAGGGAAGTTACAAGTTCGGCCGGGTCCTTACTGCACCAAGACGCGGTAGTCGCCGAAGTGGGCCACCTCGTGGTAGCTGGTGGCGAGGTATGTCTCGAGTGGCTCATTGCTGGATGGTGGCCCCCAGTAGTCGAGATCCCAGTTGTTGACGACGACCACGCGTACGTTGTGCAGGGTGGTAATGACCTGTTGCAATTGATCGGCGGTCGCCGCGCCCGGGTAGAGGTGGGCGAAGGGCGTCGGGTTAGGTCGGTCGGCCATGACGTAGATCAGCGGCGAGGTGGGGTACACGAAGATCGGCTCGCCGGGCTGGGTGATGCCATCGACGTACCGCGCGGCGGCTACCAGCCTCGCCTGGTCGTACTGGCTCACCAGCACGCCGCCGACGCCGTTGAGGCCAGTCACGGGCGTATATGTGGAGAGCCACGTATGATCGGGCGGCTCGAGCAGCGCTTGCGCGCGCTGAACGATCATCGGCAGCATCGTTGCCAGCGGCACCAGCACCAGCGCGGCCGCGAGCAGCACCTGTGACCCGGCGCCCAGTTCCCAACGCCGGCCCAGCCGCGCGTGCAATCGGTCGAGCATGACCGCACCCGCACCCAGCGCGAGTGGCGATGACCACGCCATGTGAATGGCATCGATGCGCGGGTAATCTGCAAGGAACAGCACCGCGCCGGCGACGATCAGCCAGCCGAGACGCCAGCGCGTCAGGTCGGCCGGCGCCTTCAGGCACCAGCCGATAGCCGCCGCGATTGCCACCAACGGCAAGAAGCCCTGCAGCCCATCGGCGGCGCGCGCCGGCGCCCAGAGTATCGCGTGCGCCAGCGAGTCGTCCGGCTGAGCGGTCAGGAGCACGCTCGATGCGGCGAATCCCGCGAGCGCCATCAGCGCGACAAGCAGCCGGAGCGGGCGGCGGCGCGCGTGAACGGCAAAGGCCAGCGCGGCGGCAAAGCCGATCACGCTGGGCCACGCGCCGTTCGTCGGCAGGTCGAGCGGGTGCCACAGGATGTCTTGATTCACGACACCCACGAAGCCGCGCAAGAGCTCCCACCGGCCGTTGAGCGCAACGAGCAGCGCGATCAGCCACGGCAGACTGACCGCGACGAAACCAAGGCCCAGTAGCCCAACATCCGCCAGCACGGCCCTGACCTGGCGCCCGGCCACCGAAACCTCCACCAGGGCGAGTGGCACGACTCCGGCGATGACGATTGGCCCCAGGAAATAGCCCGCCAGCATCGGACTGAAATGGGGCGAGATCAGCCAGACGACGGCGGCGGCCAACGCACAGAGCAGGCTCACCTGCAGGCTCCGCAGCGACAGCGACACCACGGTCGACTCGCTCACGTGTGTGCCCTGCCAAGCGAGGTACACCACCACCGCCAACCCGAGGAACACGCCGACGTTTTGCTTGGTGGCAAACGCCAGCGCGGTCAACGCACCGATGCCGATCAGCCACCATGGGCGCCGAGCCGCCGGTATCTCGGGCAAACGCGAGAACGCCAGCGCGGCCGCGACGCTCAGTGCAGCGGCCGGCCAACCAGGATGCGGTTCCCAGCTGGTCGGGATGGTGTCCAGGCCGATGAGCACAAATACGGCCGGCAACCAGGCGAAGAACGGTCGAGCAAGCGGTCGGCACAGCCCGTAGAGGCAGACGGCCAGCACGATCCTCGCGATCAAGCCAACGGCGCGGAGGACGAGCACGTTGTCGCCACCCACCAGGTCCAGCAGGGCCGCGTGCACGTACAGCAGGCCAGGCGTGTACAGCGAGTCAAAGTCGCGATATGGCAGCTGACCACGAAGAACTCGCGTCGCTTGTTCCAGGAAATAGCCCTCGTCCTGGGGGTTGAGCCCTACCCGGATCAGCACCAGGTCGAACAGCAGTGTGCCCAGCGCCAGAGCCATCGCAAAGAGCGATTCGAATCTCGGCCATGTCCGAGGCGGCGGAGCGCCCCTGTCCGGCGTTACAAGGCTTGTGGTTTCCTGTCTGGTCGGACTGCGCTCGACTGTGGCTAGCCTGGCGGGCACGGGCTCCGCAGGTCGGGGGTGCGCGTGACCGGTACCTCCGGCCGTGGGTCAGCATCGGTCCAGTGCAGAATGCCGCCCCGTAAGCCGGTCCAGTGGTCCGGACCGCGCGTGAACGTCGAAGTGTTGAGGCACCACTGATAGAACGCCACGCCGGTGGTGGTGCGCTGCAATGTGTCACCGCTCGAGGGAACGCCGTGTTCGCACTCGGTGGGTTGACCCATCACCGCACCGAGGTCCTGGTCCAGCTCGGCGAAGCCAAAGGAGAACGTGGGCCGTTGGTTGGGCAAGCACCACGGCGCCGCCGGCGTCGCCGTCGCACGCCACAGCGGTTCGCGGACAACGTTAGCCAGGGTGAGCGCGGTGCAAATCAGCAGGGCTCCCGCGAGCGCGAGCTCGTCCATGTCTGTAACTCATCCTAGTCAGTGCGGCGGGCCGGTGTGTCGTAATTCGACAAATTGCACGAGTGGCTCCAGGCGAGCACACGGCCTGGCCGCCTGACTTACGTCGACTCCTTCTCCGCCCCGTACCGGGGTAGCCGCCCACGTGGCGGGGAAGTCGTGCATAAGATGGACGAGCCATGGCGCGGATCAACTGGGTTGAAGACGCCGATGCGACGGGGGCCGTCGCGTCTGCATTCGCCGAGATACGGGCAACATCTGAGAGTGGCCGTGTGGCAGACATCCTCCGCACGATGAGCCTGCGGCCGGACTTCATGCTTGCCGTCAACGAAGCCTCGCGGATGCACTTCAGCGACGGTGCGCTGACGCGGGCGCAGCACGAGATGATCGCCTCGTATGTCGCAGCACTCAACCGCTGCCACTATTGACTCAGCACCCATGCATGGTTCCTGCAGTTGCAGGGCGACGACTTTACGGCCGCGGCGCAGGCAATCCGCGATGGGATACCGCTGGACCAGGTCCCGGTTACACCGGCGGAGCGATTACTCCTGGAGTTTGTCGAGACACTGACCAAGCACGCATATCGCATTACCGACGAGCAGGTGGAGGGTCTACGCCGCGCCGCCTGGAGCGACGAGCAAATTGCCGAGGCAGTCTATGACGGTGCGCTGTTCAATCTCTTTGTGCGGCTTGCGGATGCGTTTGACATCCACCCACAGGCGCACTATGACGCGGGCGGAATACCGGCTGTGGTACGCGACGGATAACACGGTTCCGAGAGACTTCAACCGAAATCCCGCGCGGTTCTTCACCTGGACGTTACCTCTCAGGCCTAGTCTGGCTGCCTCATCAAACGTGGGCACTGACAACGGCGTCAGGAGGCTATTGCATGGCGATGCTGATCGTCGGTTGGCACAGCGACGTGCCGACAGACACTACCCTTCGACTTCCAACCAATAACTCGGCCGTGTGTGGCTGTGGGGCCGTCTATGACAACGGCGACATCATCGTGCCAGCCGAATTCCGCGGCCTGTGCGGTCGGTGCGCATTTGCGCGAGGGATGCGCCTGGGCGATTGCCGACGCCTCATGACCTGACGAGTTCGGGCGTTGTTCCCGAGCGGCGGCCAATTCCGGCAGTGGCATAATGGCCGAATGACGACCGCCTGTCTGTCACCGAACGGCGTGAACACCTATGATCTGCCGTCTGCCCCTGACACGCTTCTGGTGGCAACAGCCAGTGGCCTTGCGCGGTTGCGTTTAGACGGCGGCCGCTGGGGTTTGATGGAGTCCCGTCTCAATGAGATGCATCCAAGCTCGCTGGTGGTCGAGCCGGGCACGGAGGTTATCTTCGCGGGCATTCACAATGGTGGCTTGTTCGTGAGCGAGGACGGGGGCGAGCGCTGGGAGCGCCGCACAGACGGACTGACGGTCGAGCACGTGTTCAGTCTCAGAGCGATTCCTGGCGCGATCCTGGCGGGCACCGAGCCAGTGTCTCTCTTCAAGAGCTCGGACCGCGGTCGCAGCTGGACGGAGCTTCCCGCAATCCACCAGGTGGCTGGCATGGACAAGTGGACCTTTCCGGGGCCGCCGCATATCGCACACACCAAGACCATGACCGTCGATCCGCGCGATCCAAATCGCATGCTGGTAGGCGTGGAGCAAGGCGCGTTGCTCTCGACAACCGATGGCGGACAGACGTGGCGCGAAATTGATTCGTACTGGACGCCGGATGACCGCTGGTATCGCGACGTGCACCAGCTGGTGCGCCGCCCCTCCAATCCGGACGAGATTTTCATGACCAGCGGCATGGGCTTCTATCACAGCGATGACGGCGGCCAGACATGGGAGCATCGCACCGGACTTGACTGGCGGATCGGTTATCCAGACCAGCTGGTGTTTTCGACGGTTGATGACCGGGTGGTGTTCATGGCGGGCGCACGCCACCAGCCGGGTGACTGGCGGCGCGACAGTAGCGCCAATGCGATCGTGATGAAGAGTACGGACGCCGGTAGTTCATGGCAGGAAGCCGGTGCCGGCCTGCCCTCGCCGATGACCCACAACATCGAGGCGCTTACCGTCGCAAGCTATCCCGGCGGATACGTCCTGTTCGCCGGTGACACCGGCGGCAACGTGTACGCGAGCGACAACGAAGCCACGAGTTGGACCCTGATCGTAAGCGGCCTCGGCCCAGTCTCGAAAGGCGGCCACTACCGCGCCTTCCAACCCGCAGCAGCCTGATTTTCTTCCGCAACCGATACGCGGGGCGGCGTGTTTAAGGCGGCATGCACCCCTTTCGTTTCGGGCTGCTCATCGAGCGTTTTCCTGGTTCCCGCTACGTCCTCGAGACCGCCAAAAGGGCTGAGGATTGTGGCTTCTCGACGTTTTTGATCCGTGATCACTTTCTCGATGAGCCCTTCGGGCCGCAGTACGCACCATTCAGCACGCTCGCGGCAGTTGCAGCGGCGACGAGCACGCTGAAGGTTGGCACGCTCGTCATCGCCAACGACTTTCGGCACCCGGCAGTCCTGGCGAAGGAGGTCGCCACGCTGGATCAACTGTCCAACGGGCGAGTTGAGCTGGGCATCGGAGCCGGGTTCCTGCGCGAGGAGTACCGTCGGGTAGGACTCCAGTTCGACCCCAACCCTGTGCGAGTGGACCGTCTGGCAGAAGTCCTGCCGCTGCTGGATCTCTTGCTGCGCGGCGAGCGCGTGACCTATCAGAGTCAGCACTACCAGGTGGATGCCTTCGTGAACTTTCCGCCATCGGTCCAGCAGCCGCGGCCGCGGATCCTGGTCGGCGGCGCAGGCCCGCGCATGCTGTCGCTGGCAGCCGGCTACGCGGATACGGTGGCGTTGCTTCCGAGTCGCCTGCATCGCGGCGAAATGGCCGATCCACCGGAGGCTCGCAGCCAGGAGAACGTGAAGCGCCAGGTGCAACTCGTGCGGGAAGCGGCACCCAACCGGTTTGACGCACTGGAGTTCTGCCTCACAGGCACGTTCGTCAAGGATGCCGATCGGAATGGTGCTGCGCTGCGTGTGGCAAACCAGCGTGGCTGGAGCGTGCCTGCCGAAGACGTGTTACGCATGCCGGGCGTGGTCGTCGGCGACGACGACGCGATGGTGGACCACCTTCAACAGGTCCGCTCGGAGACCGGCGTTTCCTACTTCGTGGTGCGCGACAGTCAGCTCGACGCGGCCGCTGAGGTCATCCAGCGCCTCACACGATGACGGTCATGCGTTGGTCGCGCGACTCATCCGCCGGGGTATAGAGCTGCCAGGCGCGGGAAAGCCGTCGGATGCCCTCTTCAAGCTGGTCCGGCCTGTGGCCAAATGGCAGACGCAGGTGATCGTCAAAGCTTCCATCGGTGGATGCCACCGAGCCGGCCACGATCGAGACGCCCGCACGCAACGCGACCTGGGCAAACTCGGTCGCGCTGCCGTAAGGCAGGCGTACCCACAGGCACAGGCCGCCTTGCGGGCGCTCCCAGCTCCAGTCCGGCAGCATCTCGCCGAGCAGCTGCGTCACCAGCTCCAGCCGTTTGGCGATCACCTTGCTGCGTTCGCGGCGGAAGTCGTCATAGTTGTCCAGCAAGCGACTGGCGATGACCTGCGCTGGCAGCGAGCCACCGAGATCGGCCACAGCCTTGAGGCGCGCAAGTTGGGCGATGATCGGCTCGGGACCTCGCAGCCAACCAACGCGCAAGCCGGCCCAGAAGAGCTTGCTGAGCGAGTCAGCGGTGAGGATTGGCGCGCTGGGAGCAAACGCCGCGACCGGCGGGGGTGGGTCGCCCACGATTGCCAGGCCCGACAGCGAATCGTCCTCGAGCAGCGGTACCTGGTGCTGCTGGATCAGCTCGGCCAGACGGCGGCGATCGGGCAAACTGAGGACGCCGCCGACCGGGTTGTGATACGTCGGAATCAGGTACACCATGCCCGCGCCGCGGTGCGCCAGGTGCTCGGCGAGCATGCCGAGGTCCACACCCTGGCGGCGCGTGCGGACCCCAGCCAGCCTGGCTCCGATGGCGGTGAACACGTCCAGTGCGCCGGGGTAGGTTGGGTTTTCGGCGATAACCGTGTCGCCGCGCTGCACCAACAGCCAGGCGGCCATCCAGATTGCTTGCTGCGCTCCAGAGGTGACCAGGACCTGCTCAGGACTTGTCTGTGCGCCACGTTGGCTCACGTGGGCGGCGATTGCCTCGCGCAGTGGGGCGTAGCCGAGCGGCGAGTAGCCCGAAGTCTCGGCGAGGTTGGCCGTTTCCTCCGTGACCTGTTCGATGAGGTCGTGCGGGACGCCGCCAGGCTCGAGCAAGTACGCACCGGTGAGGTCCACCGTGCCGCCGGGACGGTCGATGATGCGCCGGAACACGATATTGCGGTTCAGCGTGCTCGAAAGGCCGTTGCCGCGGCGCGTCGGTGCGCTGCTGATACGCGTTCCGCTGCCCTGGCGGCGCTCGAGCAGGCCGTCGTCGACGAGCACTTCGTAGGCCGCCACGACGGTGCTGCGACTGATCTTGAGCTGCTTTGCCAGCAGCCGTTCGGGAGGAAGCTGCTCGCCGATGGTGAGGTCGCCGTTGGTGATCGCGGTTCGCAAGGCAGTGGCCAGGCGGCGGTACAGCGGCCCGGGGTTTGTCGACCAAACGTCAAGGTGGTGGAGCAGGCCATTTAGATCGAATTGGCTCTGTTTGGAGCGGGCCATTTGTGAAAGGATAGTGGATGCATGGAACTCTTGTTTAGCGTCCTGATGCTGATTGTTTTCGCCGTTCTTGCCGTTCGCTATGGGTACGACAGCCGAGAGGGAATGCAGTCCAAAGAGCATGAATTGGCATGCTTTGGCATGCAATGGCCTGAGTTTCGCGGCATGCCCGCTGTTCGGCGCGTGCAGGCCATAAGCCGCCGCCGGCGTGCCCGCCGCGCACTGGCTCGCAAGCTCCTTGCGTTGGCCGATTGGCTCGCGCCGGGCACGCCCGCGCGGCTAAACGGAGTCGGGTAGTACGAAGAACCACCTCAAGCCGCTCTCTGAGAGAGCGGCGACGTTGCCAGCCGACACCCAGTCACGGAAGTCCCAGGCGATCGCCTTGGACCACGAGCCCGCCACCAGCCGCTCACCGTCCAATGCCACCCATTCGAACGGGTGGCGCTCGGTCTTGAGCCACAGGCGCTCCGGCAGGCGTCGCCGCTCCGCATCGGCGGCTCGCTCAAAGGCCTTCCCAGCCTGGATGCTTCTTGCGTGGTCGCGGAGCTTCTCGCTCGGGTCATTGACGGCCATGAACTCGATCAAGCGCTCTGCCCACGGTCCGTGCCGCTGCCAACCTAGCGGGTTCAGGACGGCGTCGCGCACCTTGCGGCTCGGATCGTGCGCCATCCGCTCGAACAGTGGCTGGACCTCGAGCGCACAGCCGTTGGGTTTGCAATGCTGGCAGCTAAGCGTATGAAGGGCCGAGCGGCGCACACGCGGTTCGGGATCGTCGAGAGCGCGCTGTAGGGCAAACAGGGACTCCGGCGTGAAGTCCAGGTCGTCGAGGAGCCGACAGCAACTGCGCCGCACCCGCCACTCGGGGCTATCCAGCCCGCGAATCAGCTCAGGCACCAGCCGCTGGGGCGGCTGGCCCTTTAAGCTGGCGAGAGCAGGTTCAGCGGTCGCTGGATCGGCCAACTGCAAAACCAGTGGCCTGAGATCGACCTCCAGGTTGGTGGGCACCAGGGATTACCAGGGTGGTGGTGTAGTTCTCGTGCACAGGACCCGGGAGTATGCCCCCCTTTGCACGTATCCCCCGGCCGGGGCGGTCGGGACAGTGCTCGGCGTCGGGTCGCGCGGTAGCTTCCAGCATAACAAGTGATGCGGTGGTGCAACCAGGTCGAGGAGGCGCTAAACCGTTGCGGCAGCCTGCAGGCGCTGGCGGATCAAGGAGCGCACGCTGGGCCAGTAGTCCGTCACCAGGTCTACTGAGTACGGGTTGCCGCCGAGCGGAATGAGCATGTACGGCGCCAAGCTGCCCATAGCGATTTCTTGTGTGACATTCGGGCTGTCAGGGATGCCGAAGGCGTTTGGGTCAAGTGCCATGTAGTGCACGCGCCGCACGCCGCCATCGCCGAAGGCTTCATCATGAATAACCAGCTCACGGCCCGTGCCGAGCTGAGGGAAGGTTGCATCGACGCTGCCGCGCGAGGTGACCAACGCGGTCGCGACATTGGCTAGCCCGCCGGTCAGGAGCTGCAGGTCGAAGTCGCTCGACAGGTCCTGGGTACGCGCCTCGTCAAGGGCGAACCTGGCGACATTGAGAGCAAAGCCGGCGTCGTGCGCTGCGAAGCGCTGGCGCGCCTGACACGACAGCACCCGCAGGAGCAGGTCCTTGCGGTAGCTGCGCTCATCGGCGCGGCCTTGCGGATCCTCCACTTCACCGAGCACGAAGGTCATGGCTTTATCGGTCGAAAGCGTCTGACGCCCAGCAGGGATGAAATCAGCCGGGTGATCGACTCCGTCCAGGCGATAGACGTTGGTCGTGAAGTCCTGCGGCACTACCAGCTCGACCGGACCGTTCACGTTGTCCAGGTAGTTGCGCAGGAACACGTCTTTCATCAGCACCTGGAAGTCAATGGTCAATCCGGTGGCGTCTTCCAGTACGGTGCGTACACGTTCGAACCCGCCAGCCTTGTAGGCCGCGCGCAAGGTTAGCGGCCAGCGCGGCGGCGATTCGGCAGTTTGATCCTCCAGCTCCGGCGCCCGGATATCGCGACTCAGCGAGATCGACATCAAGTCCCAGGTCTGGAGGTCCAGCGACAGGACCGTGACCGAGATGCCGGTGTCGGCGTACGTCTGGTCGTGCTCTTCGCCGAAGCCGAGCAGGGCGACGTTCAAGCGCTGGGCGTTGAGATCCGCGTCAACGCGGTGGGCGTATTGTGGATCGGCAGCGGACCACTGGGCGCGACGGTGCGCGGACTCATCCAGAAGTGGCTGGATGAACTGGTCGAAGAGCAGCGGCCGGCCACTGTCGGGGCGAGCAACTGCTGTGGCGGGAACCGCATCAGCGCAGGTGGACGACTGCGCAGAGACCGGCACGGCGAGAATCACCGCGAAGGACCAAGCCGCAGTACCGAGAAGCGGGAAGGAACTCAGGCCGTTTGGCCACATTCCCAACCGCATCCCGGGTCAGGCTATCAGGGGAACTGTTGCTGTGATTGCGTTGAGAAGGAGGGCGTGTCGCCCGAAGGTGTTGCGCTGATCGAGACGGTGGCGAGGCCGCCGCGGCGCGGTGGGCGCGCCCAATCACCGGCGTTGATCGTGATCGTGTAGCCAACGCGGCCTGCCATCAGGCTATCCTCCGGCAACGGTTGAAAGTCACCCGCGGACACGTTGCGGGTTGTTTTCCACAGCGCGCCATCAGGCTCGCGCAAACTCACATCCAGCGTGCCGTTGAAGGTGGTTTCCTGACCAAAGCGATCCACCAGCACCATGTCGATGCGCGTTCCCGACGGGTCCGGCTCGAGGCTCACCTTGCCGACGGCCACCGCGGCCCGGACCACTGCCTCCGTGTGGAATGTGCTCGAAGCGAGTTGCCAGACAAACGTGAGGGCCAGCAACACCGGGATCGCAATGAGGAAGTACGTCCCTTTCGATCGGCGGCCGCTGTTCGAACCGATGCTGGTGATCGGTGCGGGAGACCGCGATCGGATGCTTGCCGGGGCAACCATTAGCGGGCTCCCGCGAGCGACGGTCGACTGGCGCGGTGCAGATCCAGCGCAGCTTCAAGTCCAACGTGGCGGACCACATCCGCGAAAAGCACCAGGCCCGGATCCACCTGCTCCGCGCGAGCGATTGCTTCGCGGCTTCGGAGCGTTCGTCCGGCGCGATCCTCCAGGGCCGCGACATACAGCGCGGCTTTGACGCAGCGCGGATTGCGGTGCAGCACGCCAATCGCCGTTTCGAAGGCATCACGCTGAGCGCCTGCCGCCCACAGCGCGCTCAGGAGCGAAACCTCGACCGCTGGATCGTGCTCACTGCGCGACGAGAGCTCACGCAGGCCCGCCAGCGCCTGCTCGGCGTGACCTGTGCGCAGCAGCGAAATCGCGTCCGCGAACGTGGAGTCAGGCAGCTCACCGGTCAGCCGCGCGAGGCCTCGGCGAATGGCCTGGTTGTGCGGATCGAGCTCCCATGCGCGGGTCCAGGCGGCCGTCGCTAGATCATCGTGCTCTCGCTGCTGGTGCCAGATAGCCTGGCCAACGTGCGCCAGGGCATCCTCCGGATCGTGTTCGATGCAGCGTTGGAACGTGGACAACGCGGCCTCGTCGTCTAGCTCGAGTTGGGCCCAGGCGAGGATTCGCAACGCCGCCAGGCAGGATGGCAACCGTTGGAGCGCGTTCGTGGCATGTCGGGCAGCGTCCTCGAAGCGTTGCTCGAACGCTGCCTCGCGCGCTTCGGCAATGAGATTCAGGATGTCGGACATGGCTATTCGCTCTCCAGCAGTGAGGTGGCGGGATCGGCCTCGACAGCGCCCCGTAGGTGCTCAATCGCTCGACGCAGCACCGCCGAACGTGTGAGACGTCTGGACCGGCCGGGCTGCCAGGCGTCGATGATGGTGTCGATGTCGCGCATGTGCGACTCGGTGAGGTAGACCGTGCGCGCCAGTAGATGTGGGCGCACGAGCTTGACTGGCGCAACCACCGGCGCCGGCTCAGGGGCGTCAACGACGGCGGGGTCGTCGGCGTAGAAGTGTTCGAGAATCGACAACTGTTCTGCGACGCGGCCGGTCAGAATGCTCAAGGCAATACTCGGCCGGCGATTACCGGTGCCGCTGAGGATTTGCAACTTCGAGCCCAGCAATCGTTCGCCGACGTCAGCACGTCCGCCTGCTGTCAGCAGGACGCGCCGAGCCACTTCTGCGATCCTTCGATGACGAAGTTGCCGAACGAAGGCACCTCTGGGCGTCGGGGCCGGACTGGCACCAGGTCCTCGACTGGGTCTGGCGTCGGAGTCGAGACGGTGTGCACCGGCAACTCCAACAACGTCGACACCGTCACCATGTCCGCGTTTGGCGCGTCGCCGCAAACAGTCAGAACTTCGGACGCCAACTGGCGGTAGGCCGCAGCACTGCGACTGTTGGTGTCATATTCCAGGATGCTGCGACCGGCTTTGGCAGTTTCCTTCAGCGCGACGTGCAGCCGGACCTCGGTTTGGAACACGTTGACCTGACCGTCCAGGCTGGACCGCACGACTTTGACCACGTCGCGTGAATGTGCGGTGCGCTGGTCGACAAGCGTGAGCAGGACACCGTAGATGTTGAGATCCGGATTCAACTGCTCCCGGACAGCGGCGATGGTTTCGAAGATCTGGGCCAGACCTTGCATCGCCAGGAAATCGGCCTGGACCGGAATGACGATGCCGTTAGCGGCGCGCAGCGCGTTGATTGCGAGCAAACCCAGGCTCGGCAGACAGTCGATCAGGATGTAGTCGTAATCGGCTTCAACGCTGTGCAGCAGGCTTGCCAGCATCGATTCTCGATTCATCGCCGAAACGAGCCCTAGCTCAGCGGCGGAGAGGGTGGCGTTGGCGGGCACGACGTCCAGGCCGGACGGGCTGTGGACGATGGCCTTGTGAATGCCTGGGCCGCTGGAGGTGCGACCGCGCGCGGCCAGTGAGAGCAAGTCACCAATGCTGGGGTACGCGGCGTCGATATCGACGATGCCAGCGGCCACCGACAGGTTGCCCTGCGGATCGAGGTCGACCAGCAGCACGCGCTTGCCCGCTTCCTGAAGCGCAGCTCCGAGGTTGAGCGTGCTGGTAGTTTTCCCTACACCGCCCTTTTGATTGGCTACCGCGATGATCGGCACGCTGCCTCCTTGCCGTTCCCGAGCAAATAAATGTCGGCGGAGTCTAGGGAGGTGGCGGGGCTCGATCCATAGCCGATTGGTACCAGCACGCGGGCCTAAAGGCCCGCCCGCGACGGGCCGATGGTTTAACCTCACGGGCCTACGCCAGCGAACGTATGTTCTAATACTCGGGTGCGTGAAGCCGGAGTACGTCGAGATCACCTGCAAGTCAGCCGTTAACCGCGTGTATGGGATGCCGTACCTGAAGTGGTCGCTCAACCCCTACGGCGGATGCGTACACCGCTGCCGCTTCTGCTTCGCCGTGCAATACCGCGTGGTCGCGGATCAGGGGACGCAGCAGGACTTCGGGACGCGGCTGTTCATCAAGACCAATTTCGTCGAGGTGCTCGCGCGCGAGCTGCGGCGCCCGGGCCTGCAGGGCGAACGCATCACCGTCGGCACGGCGACAGACCCCTATCAACCCGTCGAAGGTCATTACAAGCTGACACGTGGATCGCTGGAGTTATTGCGCGAGCACGCCAACCCGATCGCGCTGCTTACCAAGTCGCCCATGATCGTCCGGGATGGTGACCTGCTGGCGGAGATCGCCCGGATCGCTTCAGCCGAGGTCTTCTTCAGCATCACCACGGTGGACCTGGACCTGTGGCATACGCTCGAACCAGGAACGGCAAATCCGTACAAACGGTTGGAAGTGATGCGCGCGTTGCGCCGCCAGGGTGTGACCGCCGGCGTGATGATGGCGCCGATCCTTCCAGGCATCACGGACTCAGAAGCGTCCATCGAACGCGTGGCCGCTGCCGCCAGAGACTTCGAGGCAGCAACGCTGAGCATGGCCCCGCTGCGCCTGGCTCCGCACGTGAAGGAGTTTTACCTGGGATTCATCGGCGACGAGTATCCCGACCTGTTGCCGCGCTACCAACGCGCCTATCCTGGCAGCTATGCGCCGCCCGACTACCGCGAAAAGCTCCACGAGCGGGTCGAGCGCATCCGCGCACGATATGGCTTCGGCGGTCCCCCAGAACGGCGGCAACGTCCGCCGAAGGAGCCGGCAATCCCGAGACGAGGACCCCAGCTGGCGCTCCCTCTCTGAGGGGTCCTTTCCGGAACGGGTTTACGCGCTGGTGCGGCGGGTACCGCGTGGTCGCGTGATCACGTATGGCGCTATCGCCACCGTCTTAGGCGACCCACGCAAGGCGCGTGAGGTGGGCTGGGCAATGGCTATCTGCCCCGAGAGCGTGCCGTATCAGCGCGTCATCAACGCGCGCGGCCAAATCTCGTCCGGCGGCGATGTGAACAAACGCAGAACAGCACTCGAGGCCGACGGCGTCATCTTCCTCCAAGACGGACGCGTCGACCTCGAGCACTATCTGTGGTTACCGGGAGACGAGTCAGGAAACGGCGCGTCGCCCAGTAAACAGGCGTGAGATAGCGATCAGCACGATCGCGCCGATCACCGCCACGATAAGGGTTTCGATGTTGAAGCCGTTGACCATGTCACGGCCAAGCAGCGCGCCTGTGATCCAGCCGCCAATGAGAGCGCCCACAACGCCAAGCACGATGTCACCGATAAGGCCGTATCCACCGCCTTTCATGATCATGCCAGCGAGCCAGCCAGCAATGAGACCGAGAACGATCCAGGCAATAATCGACATTCGCGAAGTTACCTCCGTTGCGAGGAGGCAGAAAGCAAAGCACGTGCCAGCCTGTTCAGTTACGGATCGTTGCGCAGGGCGTGGAAGATCGTCCGAGCTTCTTAACCGCGGCCAGGGCCAAGACGGCACATGGCGTGCGAAACCCACGGGCGATGACGCCGCGGGCGCTAGCTGCCGTTAGTGGTGCACTCCTGCTGACGTTGGTGGCTACGGCCGGCGCGTACGCCGAGGGTGATAAACACCCAAAGTATTCGGGTCCGGTGGAGTTGCAGCAGGTGAAACCGACGGTGGCACCTGTGGCGCCGGCACCCACGGCCCCGCCACCACCGATCACGCGTTACGTGCCGCCAACGCGGACACCGAGCGGGAAGCTGGCGCCGACGCCGGTCCCGCCCCGCACCAGGCCCGCGCCGCCGCCGACGGCTACGGACGTGCCGCTGCCGACTGACCCGCCAGCGTCGCCGCCGCCACCACCTACGCCGGTACCCGCTCCGCAGAAGCCACTGCAGCAGCAGCCAGTGGCTCCGCGCGCCATCGCGCCACCAACTGAGGCGCCGAGCATCGAGCCGACAGTGGCCGTGATCGACGTCGCCACTGACCCGAACGCCCGCTCCGCGATCACGCCGACGCCGCCCACCCCCACGGTCGCCCCGACGCAGCGCCCCACGCCCGCACCGACACCGGCATCGCCGACGGCCGACGCGGATCTCGTGGGCAACGTGATGTCGGCGTCAATGGAACCCCTGCTGGTTGGCGGGCGCCTCGGGCTGATCGTCGCCGGCCTCGCAGCGGCCGGCTATGTGGCGATTCAGCGCCTGCGGCAGCGCCACTGAGACAATCGCCATCGAGAAGCTTAGGATCAAGAGGTGACGATTTCCTCCGCCGCCGGCGTCGAGGTTCGCGGTCCGCGCCTGGCGCGTTTCGACGAGGTCCTGACCGGGCCCGGTCTCGAATTCGTCGGCCGACTGCACCGCGAGTTCAATCCCCAACGCGAACGCCTGCTGCAGGCGCGCCAGGATGTCCAAGCCCGCCTGGATGCGGGCGAGCTACCAACGTTCCCCTCAGATACGGCCTCGATTCGGGACGGCGAGTGGACAGTCGCGCCTGTCAAAAACCCTGATCTTCAGAAACGCTGGGTCGAGCTGACCGGGCCGACCGAGCGCAAGATGCTGATCAACGCCCTGAACTCAGGTGCCGACGTGTACATGGCCGACTTCGAGGACGCCAATACCCCGACGTGGCAGAACATGGTCGAGGGGCAGGTCAACCTTGTCGACGCTATCGAGCGGACCATCTCGTTCGACAACCCCGACGGCCGGGTCTATCGCCTCAACGAACAGACGGCCACGCTGCTCGTCCGACCGCGAGGCTGGCACCTGCCCGAGAAGCACGTGTTCGTGGATGGCTCACCCATCAGTGGCGCGCTGTTCGATTTCGGGCTGTTTTTCTTCCACAACGCTCGGAAACTGGTCGAGAACGGCAGCGGTCCGTACTTTTATCTTCCGAAGCTCGAGAACCACCGCGAGGCGCGGCTGTGGAACGACGTGTTCTGCTTCGCGCAGGACGCGCTTGGGTTGCCACGGGGAACCGTGAAGGCGACGGTGCTGCTCGAGACCGTGCTCGCGGCGTTCGAGATGGACGAGATCCTGTACGAGCTGCGCGAGCATTCGGGCGGCCTCAATGCCGGCCGCTGGGATTACATCTTCAGCATCATCAAGAAGTTCAGCAGCCGCCCGGACTTCCTGCTGCCCGACCGCGCCCAGGTCACCATGACGGTCCCGTTCATGCGCGCCTATACCGAGCTGCTGGTTAAGACTTGCCATCGGCGCGGCGCGTTTGCGATGGGCGGCATGGCCGCGTTTATCCCTAGCCGGCGTGATCCAAAGGTCAACGAGGTTGCGCTGCCGAAAGTACGTGACGACAAGCTGCGCGAATCGCATGACGGATTCGATGGCACATGGGTTGCGCACCCCGACCTGGTGCCAGTTGCCCGAGAGGTGTTCGCCGAGTTCATGGGCGATCGCGCAAACCAGCTGGATCGTCAGCGTCCCGAGGTTGCGGTCGAACCGCGTCAGCTACTCGACCTGCGAATCCCAGATGGTCAGATCACCGAGACCGGGCTGCGCAGCAACATTTCGGTCGGCATGCAGTACATCGAGTCATGGCTGCGCGGTACCGGCGCCGCCGCCATCTTTAACCTGATGGAAGATGCTGCCACCGCCGAAATCTCGCGCTCACAGGTCTGGCAATGGCACCATCATGGCGCTACGTTAGATACAGGCCAGCGTGTCACCCGCGAGCTGGTTGTCAACTTGATACAGGAGGAGTTGGAGAGTATCCGCCAGAGTCTGAGTGGTGAGGCCGCTCACGGCAACCGCTTCGACGAGGCACGGCAACTGTTCGAACAGGTCGCCTTGAGCGATCGGTTCACCGAGTTCCTGACGGTGCCGGCATACGCGCATCTCGATTGAGCTGCGCCGTAGTTTTGGGGTCTCAACCTTGCCAAAATGCTGATTGAACTGCTCGCCAACCGGGCGGGTCGATAAGTCGTCCTGCCATGGTGGTCCCGATGCCAAATGAGGCAGACGAAGAACTGAGCCTGGAAGAACAGGCGCGGCTGGATGGTGTGCGGCTTGCCGCGCGCACACTTGAGCACCACCTGACTAACCATCTCACCCTGACGGTCGGTTACGCGGAGCTCATCGCCGAAGACCCTGAGCTGCCCGAGCGTCTACGCGAAATGGCGCGACAGGTGCTCGAAAGCGCACAGGCGGCGGTTGAAAGCGTGCGACGCATGCGCCAGGTTGACTCATTGAGCTTGATCGACCAGGGCATTCCAGGCGGACCGCTGATTGAGCTGAATCCAGGTCCACGCCGCGACTGGTAACTTCGTCCGTTTTCGAGCCCTAAGCAAAGCCCTCCTGGTGCGTTAATCGTCGCACTCGGGGTGCCACACTATGTGGGTCGACGTTGCTCGGTTGTGCAACGCTGGCTCTCAGTTGTGTGACAAAGTGGCTACGTGGTCTGGCGTTGCTCGCGCTGACTGTCGCCTGCAGCGCGCCGGCGCCAGCGCCAGGCACCATCACGCCCGCTGCGCCAACAGCCGCACCAACCGCTGCTTCGACGTCGGACGCGCCCACGCTGCCGGCCACAGCCGCAGTGCAGCCCACGCCGGCCTCAGGGCTCAGCACGGATCAGACCACGGCGCTGCAGCATGCTCGGTTGCTGCAGGTCGAGGGTGATTACGCCAATGCAATCAGCGCGTGGCGCAACTTGCTCCCCACGCCCGCGGCGGCGGAAGCGCGCATTGGGCTGGCGTTGTGCCAGGCGCAAAGCGGCGATGGTGCTGGCGCCCTCCAGAGATTGAACGCAGGAACGCCCGAGCCCAGAGATGCATTCGTCCGAGGTCTGGCCCTTGACGCCGAGAACCAACACGCGCAGGCAATGCAGTTGCTCGGCCAGTACGCCGCGGCGAATCCTGCGGTTGCGGCGGCCGTCTGGCTCGAAATTGCCGAGCGCGAGCTGAACGCGCGGCGCTGGCAAGAAGCCGCGGATGCCAGCGCCAAAGGTCTGGACACGGCCGAGCCGCGGCAGCTCAAGCAGCGGCTGCTCGACATTCGTGCCCAGGCGTTGGCGGCGCTCGGCGACAACGAAACCGCCTTCGACGCCCACCGCCAGGTGCTGGCGCTGGCCACCAGCGCCTCTGCGCTCGGCGAGCAGTTGTTCCATCTGGCGCAAGTCAGTCGCGACCTGGGCAAACCCGACGCAGCGGTTCAGGCGTTGAGGACGGCGCTGGATCAGTTCCCGGACGCCTCCACCACGCCCGACGCGCTGCGTCTGCTTGACGACCTCCAGGCTGCCGACCAGGTGGATCCATTCGTGCTGGGGCGTGCGCGCTACTACGCAGTGGACTATCGCAATGCGGTCACCGCGTTCGATCAGTATTTGCAGAGCGACCCCAGCGGACCCGATGCACCGTCGGCACGTCTCTTCCGTGCGCTGGCGAGCCTCACCCCGGGCAACGAACCAAACGCGTTGAAGGAACTCGATGGGCTCGCTGATGATGCCAATCTCGACTCAGACCTCGCTGCGCAGGCGTTGCTCAACGCCGGCGAGGCGTTGGAAAGTCTGTCCGAGCCGGACCAGGCCGAGGCGCATTATCAAAAGCTGCTCGACAAGTTCCCGCGCCTGGATGCGGCGGCAACGGCCGGGTTTCGGCTCGGGCTGGTGCGTTATGTCCGAGGCGCCAATGCCGAGGCCATAGATGCGTGGAACGGACTCATCGCTCGACGGGACGACCTGACTTCTGATGACGTCGCCCGTGCACTCTACTGGCGGGGCAAAGCCCTCCAACGCCTGAGTCGGACTGATGCTGCACGCGATTCCTTTACTCAGGCGGCGGCCGTCACGCCCGCGAGCTACTACACACTTCGCGCGGCTGACATCCTGGGGCAACTGGCAACGGGAACTTCTTCGCCTCCCGACGACGAGGCGCTGTTAGAGCAGTGGCTGCAGGCACGTGGACAGGATCTCGAGGTAGCGCGCACGTTCGTGGCGGCAGATCCTGCACTGGCGAGAGCACAGTCAGAGGCGGCGATCGGCCTGTATCGCGAAGGCAACTGGGAAGCCGAGGAGCTGATCACCCGCTATCCGAACCGGACCGATCGTTTGTACGCGTTGTCGCAACGATTCGCCGACCTCGGCCTGTTTGGCGGGGCTGCGCAACTTGGCCAGGCTGCCTACACGGCCGCATCCAGTCAGTCGCCAGAGTCGGCGCCGGCGGCACTGCTGCGGGCGGCGTACCCGCGCCCCTTCGCCAACCTGACGGACGCAGCGGGTGCTCGGTACGGCATCGACCCATTCCTGTTGGACGCCACCCTTCACGATGCAAGCGCGTTCGACGCCTGGTTGGAAGACACCACCACCGGCGCTCGTGGTCTGGCCGGGATTAGCCCCGTCCATGCCGATGAAGTCGCGCTGGCCCTGCACGCCAATCCGGATGACCAGTTCCGTCCCGTTTCGTCTGTCGAGCAGCAGGCCTGGTTGCTGGCGGACCGTTTGCGCCGCTACGACGGCCGGCCCGACGTGGCGCTGAGCGCGATTGCCACCACGGACCGACTTGTCGATGGGTGGGCAGCTCGCGCTGGGGCTGACGACCCTGACGCCTATATCGAACTGATCGACTACGAAGGCGTGCGTGCCGGCCTGCGCAGCCTTTTCGCGACGCGACTCTCCTACGCGGTGGCCTACGGCTCACCTGGTGGTGACCCGATGGGCGCGGAGAATCCAATGCCCGAGCCCACGGCCGTATGGGTCAAGATCTCGCGGTTTGGCGGCGACGTGCCGCCCGAGGCGCCCATCTCGCCAGCCGCGGGCGTCGGCACAGCCGATGAGCAGGCGGCTTTCGCCCGCGCGGCCACCCTCCAACGCGACGGTGATTACGAGGGCGCCATCGCGGACTTCACCGACATTGCCGCCAAAGCCGCATCTCCCGACGTGGCGTCCGAGGCCCGACTGCGGCTGGGCCAGGAGCTCATCGCGGCGCGACGACCGGCTGATGCCCTGGAGCCCCTGCAGTCCGCGGCCACGGCACGGCCCGCGTCGGCGGCCACGTTCCTCGTCGGCCGAGCCCTGGCCGACATGGGTCGTTGCGCGGAGGCGCTGGACCAGTTCGTGGCCTTCGAGACCGCCAACCCTGGGCCGCTGGCGGCACAGGCGCAAGTCGCTCATGCAAACTGCCTGGCCGACCTCGGTCGCGCCGCCGAAGGCGTGCCGTTGCTGGAAAAGGCCGTGTCGCAGACGGACGTTTCGCGGTTACAAACGCTGGACTTCCGCGAACGGCTCGGCTTGATGCGCCTGCGCGCTGGTGACTCCGATGGCGCGCGCGCTGAGTACCAGTCGCTCCTGAGTAGCGCACGCTCGAGCAGTTATCGCGCGCAACTGAACTACTTCCTTGGGCTGCTCTCGCCCGACCCATCCACAGCCGTCGGGTATTTCCAAACGGCGTTGCAGACAGACCCGAAGAGTCGCGGCGGGCAAGCCGCGTTGGATGAACTGGTCGCCCTCCACGATTCGGCAGCTCTGTCGTTTGAGGCGGGCGATGCTCGTTTTGCGCAGAACCGCTATCGGGAAGCGCTGGCGGCGTATACCAAGGTGATTCAGCAGACGCCCTCAGATCCGCGGGCGCCGCAGGCGTATTACGGCCGTGGGGTCTCGCTGGTGCGGCTGGGCCAGGATCGGGCGGGAATCGTGGTCCTGGAGAGCATCGCTGACCTGTTTCCGAACACCTCTGATGCTGCCGATGGCCTATTCCGCGGCGGACGCATTCGCGAGAGTCTGGCCGACCTCGATGGGGCCGCGGCCGTCTACGGCCGTGTGATCGCCATACCGGCCGCCGGCCCGCGCGCCGCCGATGCGCGCTTCCGTCTGGCGTTCGTCCAGTTCGAGCAGGGCGCTTATGACGCCGCCGCTTCTGGCTGGGGCACTCTCGCCTCCTCCGCCACTGCAGCCGACGCGCGGGCGCAGGCACAGTTCTGGCTCGGCAAGGCACTGCACGCCTCAGGCGATGAACCTGGTGCGCAGGCCGCCTGGACTGCGGCCGCGCAAGCCGACCCGTACGGGTTCTATGGTTTGCGGGCCGCGGATTGGCTTGCCGGCCGCACCGACCCGCTGGCGGATGTCACCACAACGTCTGGATTGCTCAAGTCCCACTCGCAGGATGATCCGTCTGCCGCATTGACCGCGTGGGCCTCTGCACGTGGGAACGACACCGCGAAAGCACAACAGCGTCTCTCGGAGGATGCAGGCCTGGCGCGTGCCGATGCGCTGTTGGCGATGGGCCTACGCCAGCCAGCTATCTGGGAGCTTGGCGCCGTCGAAGCTCGGCTCTCCGACAGCAACGCGGCTGTCGCACTGCTCGGGGCGTGGGAGCAGCAGCGTGGCCTCTACAACACCGCGCTCCTGCTCGGGTACGACCTCGCGTCCTCCGCCAACGTCTCGCTGTTGAGCGGTCCGGCGGCGGTGCGGCGGCTAGTCTACCCCCTGCCGAATCCGGTCGCCTTGCAAACGGCCGCCCAACAACTGCATGTGGATCCGTTGCTCTTTTCCGCGCTGATGCTGCAGGAGAGCTTGCTCGACCAGGATGTCGAGAGTGCGGCGCAGGCGCGCGGCCTTTCGCAGTTGATCGCGAGCACGGCCTACGACGCGGCCCGCGCGCTCGGCGTCTACGGCTTCCACACGACCGATCTCTACCAGCCGAAAACGGCGATCCAGCTTGGCGCGTTCACCTTCGGCGAACGCCTGAGCCGGTACGGCCAGAAAATCTTTCCCGCGGTCGCGGCCTACAACGCCGCCGAGTTCGCCGTCGATGGCTGGCTGGAGAGCACCGGCCAAGCCGACATCGACACCTTCGCCGAGGCCATCCCCTTCACCGAGACGTACCCCTACGTGCAGCACATCTATGAGAACTACCGCCAGTACCTGGAGCTCTACTCAGCTCCGTAAGCGTTTCGGAAACCGAGGGTACACTGGCCTTTATGGCCACGACCGTCGCGTTCGAGGTCGACGTCAACGACGTCGAGTATCAGCAACTGGATGGCACACCCTGGCTGGCGCGTGTGTACCGTCCTCTGGGCGTTGGGCCCTTTGCCACCATCGTTGATGTGCACGGTGGAGCGTGGAACAACGGCGATCGCACGAACGATACGCAGCTCAACCAGGCGCTCGCCGCGCGCGGCATCCTGACTGTAGCGATCGACTTTCGGCAGCCGCCACAAGCAGGCTACCCCGCCTCGGTATGCGACATGAACCTGGCCATTCGATGGGCCAAGGTCCACGCCGGTGAGTTCGGGGGTGTTTCAAAGGTTGGCGCCCTGGGCGTCTCCAGCGGTGGGCACCTGGTGCTGCTCGGTGGGATCCGCCCCAAAGACCCGCGCTACGCCTCGCTCCCACTGGCAGGCCACCCGGACGTGGACGCCACTCTGGCATACGTGGTGGCGTGCTGGCCCGTGTCGGATCCGCTGTACCGCTACCGTCTGGCCGTGAAGGCCGGCAACGAGTCCATCGTTCGTTCGCATGACGCGTACTGGGGCAGCGAAGCGGCAATGGAGGAAGGTAATCCACCGCTGATCCTCGAACGCGGCGACCCCGTCGATGCATTGCCACCGACGTTGATGATCCAGCGGAAGGTGGATGCCAACCATCCACTAGAAATGCAAGAGCGGTTGGTGGAGTGGTACCGCAAGCGCGGCGGTCACATCGAAATGCCACTGTTCGACACGATTCCATCGCCCTTCAAGATCAGCGACGACGCACCCGAGACCCTGAAGGTGGTGGAGACTATCGCTGACTTTATCCAGCGTTACGCCTGAATACCGTCCGCGGCGGAGGCGTCTACCACCCTTGGGCGGGTCGTGGTAGACAGCCCCTCCACCGCGGAGGGCACATCAGCTCACTCTTACTGGGTGACGTTGAGCGTGCCGACCATGAAGTCATGGATCGTGCACTGGTAGGCGAATGTCGCCGTGCTTGTCGACTTGTTGGTGCGGACCGACCACACCTGCGAGCTAGGATCGACGTCATAGGCAGTGCCAAACCGCACACCCGAGTCGACCAAGGCATTCGGATTGGTCAAGAACGTTCCGGGGGCCGAGGTGCCTGGATCAGTTGCGAGCTCGAAGCCTTCGCCTGGTTCGATATCGGGTGCAAACGGCCCTGGCAATGCGGGCGAGCCCGCCGGGAAGCCAACCGTGTGCACGTTGTGCGGATCTCGCCAGTGATAGACCACCTTGTCACCCTTATCGATATTCAGGTGCTGCGGCAGCATTTCATCGATAGCGACGTGCAGGTCTGAAGTCCCTACACCAACCGACACGTCGTAGGTCCGCGTCCCAGGTGCACCACCGGTGAAGTGCACGACGTTTGCGTCCTGTTCCGCGTCAAGTCCTTTGCGCTGATCCGCCGCGAACTGAATAGCGGAGCGCGAATCAATTTGTGCCTGTGTCGTTACATCATCGTTACTGCGATCCACCACAGTGAAGTGGCCTTGCATACCCGGATGGATAAAGCACAGATAGTCGTACTCGCCCGGCGCAGCGTTGACAGTCACCTTCCAGTCAGCGGTGGTCGGGTTGCCTTGCTGATCGAAGGTCGCGATGCCGCTGCCAGTGGACTCGACGTCGTCGCCCCCGCTAAAGGTGCACGGTGAGCTCACACCGCAGAACGGCGGATCCTGCGCGGTGCCAACCTGTCCTCCACCCTTGCGTTCGTTGCCATTCTTGATGGGACCGTTGGACGGTCCCAGGAGGATCGGCTTGAGGCCACTTCCAATTGCATTCGGATCGTCACGATCGAGTTCCGCGACGGGGTAGGTCTTGCGCGCGAGGTCTTCTTCGCGAGCGACACCCACGACATGGAACGCGCCCGGCGCGTAGCGGAAGTCAAGAGTATCGCCACTATGAATGCGCACGTCGCGTGTGAAGAAGTCGGTGTATTCGAACAACCGGCCATTCTGGGGTTGCTGATTGGCCACGTCCAGATGGTCGACACCGATAACCAGCGTGCGTGCGGCCGCCGCGGACGCGGTCACTGGCAGCTGGGACGCCAGTACGAGCGCGCCAGACAACGCTGCCAAAGCCGCTGAGCGAGGAAATGCCATGCTCTCTCCCTGTATGTCTTATCGTGCGGAGTCCGCCCAACATACGCGGCAATTCCGCCATTGGATCACCTCGGAGCTAAGGATTTCGTTTAGAGTGGAGAGTGGCTAAACCGAAACTCAACCGCCGCCTGGCAACACAGCATCACCTGCGCTGCTGGAGCGCCCGCAACGCCAACCGCGCCAAGCGTCTCCACGCCTTCGATGACGGGGTAACCACCGGGCGTCATCAGCACGCGGCTCACGTCAATTTCTGACGGCTGGCGCCATAACGGCTTGCTGGTAGGCTGCAGCTCGTGTGTGGCAATGCCATACATCAACGCCGTATACGCCCTGCGCGCGGCCTCTTCCGCATCAGCGCCCTCCGCAGTGAGGATGGATCCTTCACGGTCCAGAACTGTGACAGACACGGTCAGTCCGCTGCGCGCGGCATAGGCGGCCACCGCCGCCACCATGCCAGTCGCTTCCGCTGATGTCAGCGTGCCAAGCGGTTTGTTGGTCTGGAAAAACCCTGCGTTTACCTCAGTGAAGTGGACCCATTCAGCAGGCAACTCCTGGTCCAGGAAAACGGCGTTGACCGGACATACCAGGACGCACTGCTCGCACTCGATACACACCGCCGGATCGATGTAATTCTGCGGCGCCTCCGGCGTCGTGTGAATACAGCCTGCCGGACAGACGTCGACGCATGCGCCGTTCTTTTCACCAATGCACGGCTCGGCGATGACGTAGGTCATGCTCGACCGTCTGGCTCCAGTGGCAGATCAGTAATCAGCACATCCGCCACATGCACATTCCGCCCGAACTGGCGTGTGACCAGACGGCCTTCGGCATCCAGGGTACCCAATCGCGCTGCCGCGGCAAAACGTTCCTTTTCCGCCCCGGAGCTATCCGCCGCGTAGCCCAGCTCGCGGATGTACGCACCAACCGTAAACGAGGCAAACAGCCCTTTGAGCGCGGGCGTCTGACCTCCAATGCCGACCGCTACTTGGGGGTCGTAGTCGCTGCGCATTACGCACACAACGCCGAACCGGTCGGGCTCCAGAGCAACAATCCCAACAAGATCAGCGCCGTAGAACTGAGCCAGCTCCTTCACGTGCGAAGACATCACGTTTGGCGAGTGGACCTCGGTCCTGGCAGGGTTCACGCCACCCGGAGTGACCTGCCTGAAGCCATGCGGAATCAGGTTGTTGGGATCAGCCGGAGCGCGGTTGATAAACGCGTCCCAATACGGATCGTCCGTCGGTAGACGCATTACCGTTTTACGAAGCGATTGGTGTTTTCCTTCAGCGGCGCGTAATACCCAATGTCGCTGAGCGGGATATCAGCCTTGTGGCCAGCGGCGTCATGCTGCGCAGTGCAACCAGCTACGGTGCACGCTTTCACGCCTGGCTTGATGCCACTGTCGTACCCCAGCCAGCGGACGCGTTTGTTGGGAATCTTGCCCCAGAAGCGATCGTCGAGCCATTTGAGCGAGCGCACCACCACGGGCCGCACGGGTTTCGGTGTCCTGTGCAGCGTTTGAACCGCCAGCGTGCGCCACCAGGTATTCGGCTTGGTGTACGGGCAGACGGTGGAGCACGTGAGACAAATCTGCCAGTGCTGTGTCACCAGCGGCCGGAGCTTGTAACACGTCTCCCACTTGATCTTGTATTTCTCGACACCGTTGAAGACTTGCTTGTTTTCGTCGAAGGTGATGCTGTTGGTGGGGCAAGTCTCAGCGCACTTGCGGCAGACTTTGCAGAAGTCCTGCACGCCGAGGTCGATTGGCTCATCTGGAGCGAGCGGCAAGTCCGTGAGAATGGCGTCGCTCAGGTGGATGCGTGAGCCGAATTTCTCAGAAATAATCAAACCGTTGCGACCAAGCTCGCCGACTCCACCAGCCAGCGCCGCGGCCTGCGGATTCACCTTGCCACGCAGCGCGGTGTAGCCAAGCTCTTTGATGTAGTTCTCTACCGCGGTGAGCACCAGTACCGTTTGCATGAGGGTGGTGTCATACGCGGCATCGCCGATGTGGTGCCGATGCGCCTGCGCCAGGTCGTAGTCCCACGCCACTGGAGTGACGATGACGTAGGGGTATTTCTTGCAGAGCTCCTGCGGAGTCTCCTTTGGACCTTCCTCGGAGTCGACAATGAAACCGGTGTCTCTCAACGTCCCGCCGGCGTATAGCAGCGCTGGATGGGAACGGCCGATACCGACGATGCTGGCACCGAAATAGTGGCCCACGTTCTTGATGTGCTTGGACATCAATTTCGGGTCATCGACCCGGGTTCTGTTGGGATTTATCTGGCCCTGCGGTGCGCGCCGCAGGACGTCGGTGAACACGTTGCCCTTGTCACGGCAGCGATTGGAGTTGGTGCGCGCGATCGGGTCGGCGGAGATGGTGTTGCGGCCATAGTCGAACAACACCTTGCCCATCTCGCCTCGGCGTACCTTGGGATGGGGCGTCTCATCAGGGTGAACGTTGACGACCGTCCCGACGACGTGCACGCTTGGGCCGAGGTTCGGGGGAGGAAAGTCCAGGTCGACCGCGGGGTCGTACTTTGGTCGATCGGGCGCGTCTGAGGTGACTGCCATGGCGACTTGTTGCAATGATACTGCCCTACAAAGAGGTCCAGGTTCCTTCCTGGTTCATGTTTCTGCGGAGGAGCGCTCGACACAGTAGCCGCGCGGAACAAAGACGGAAACTACGTGCATCTTCTTTGTGCCTGTTAAGTGGCTGCGCGGCGGGCTCCTTCCACCAGACTCTCGAGTTTGGCCCACGCCAGTGTTGGGTGAACGCGTGGTTGCGACCGAGCGATGGTCCCAAACCCGCAATCGGTGGCAGCCATGAACCGCGATGGCCCCACCACACTGGCGTAGCGCTCGATGCGCTCGGCCACGAGGTCCGGATGCTCCACGAAATTGGTGACCGTGTCGATAACTCCCGCGATCAGCGTCATCCCCTCCGGGAGTGGGTGATCGGCGAACACACGCCACTCATGGCCGTGTCGCGGATTGGCGCCCTCAACGTATATTGCCCCAACGTGGGCCGCGTATAAGACGTCGATGATCTCCACCAGGGGCACGTCGCGCACGTGCGGCCATTCGCCGTTGCCCCAACACACATGCAGACGCACCCGCTCGGGTGGAATGCCGTCGAGCGCAACGTTGATGGCTTCAATGTGCTGGGCAACCACTCCGCGGTAATCCGCAAAGGAACGGTCAGCAAACTCGGCGCGATTCCAGCCCATCGCCAGGCCCGGGTCATCAACCTGCAGGACAAAACCTGCGTCGACGATCGCCCGATACTCATAGTTCAACGCGCGCGCAGCCGCAAAGACGTAGTCGCGGTCGGACGCGTAGTGCTCGTTGATGTCGCGCTGGACGAATTCGGGGCCACGCCAGGTGATTTCACCCGTGCACGTCGGAAACCCGAAGCCACGTGCTGGACCAGCCGCGACATCCGTATAGAACTCGGGGAACATCGTGCGTTCCACGGTCTGGCCCATGGGCTGAGGCGGGCCGTCGAACCCAGTAAGACGTTCCGTCACATACGCGGAGAAGCCCACGCGGCCCATCCACTCGGTTGACAGGCAGTGATTGCCGCGACACAGGCGTCGAGGTCGCCCGAACGCACCGTGATCAAGCGAACCATCGCTTCGTCGAGGTCCGCCGCCAGGACCCGAAGGGCTTCAGCAGCACCGTCGGCGCGACCGAAATAGCCGACGCGCCGCAGCAGTTCCGGCGGTACCAGGTCCACCAGTTCCGAGACTTTTGCGCCCTGGTCGCGGCGACGCTCCAGGTCGGTCAGCACCTCCTCGAAGCCCATGCGTCCGAAGTGGGCCCGATAGCCGCTGTCCTTCGGCTGACCTGGCCGCGCCATCGCGTAGCCGAGCATGTTGCCCGCAAAGGTGCGCCGCGCCGCGTCTTCGTCCTCGTCGATGCACACGCGGATGTACAGCGCAAACGGCACATCAGCTGCCGTGCGCCCAGCTTTCTGCGCGCCTTGATTGACGTACGTACGCATCCAGGCGATCTGTGCGGCCGAGCACCAGTTCGGCGTGACACCATCGGCGCACTCACCTGCGAGTCGCAACATTCTTTCGCCCATTGCCGCCAGGTACACCGGCGTTTTTGGCGCCTCAAACGCTAATCGCAGGCCATGCAGTTTCACCCCCTGGCCGTCGGCATCAAGTGTCTCGCCTTTGAGCAGAGTTTGCAGCCCGCTGAGGTACTCCCGCGTGTAGGTCACAGTGGGGACCTTCGGCAGATTCAACTGACGCAGCAGCGCCGGTGAGGGGTATGCCCCAAGCCCAATGCCGAGGCTGAACTTGCCCCCACACAGGTCGTTGAGCGACGCAGCTTCCGCAGCGAGCGTTGGCAGGCTCCACCCCGGAAACGGTATGACTGACGTTCCAACGCTTAGCCCTGAGGCTTCCCACCAGTCGCGGCAGGTGAGAAAAATGCTGCGCACGGTGACGCCCGCCGGCGTCCACAGGCTGTCGAATCCCAGCCTGGCGGCCTCCTTGACCAGCTCGGTTTGCTGTTGCCTCGAGAGACCTAACCGCGGGTCGATACCAACGCCTGCTTTCACGTCGGACAGGATAGGGAGTATCGTGAGATGCGCGCGCCGTGGAGTTCGGGATCTTTCACGAGTTCGATCGACTGCCGGGCATGTCCGAAGCCCAGGCGTTTACCAACGCGTTCGATCTTGTTGACGTCGCCGAGCGCGGCGGATTGGACGCGGTCTGGCTGGCGGAGCTGCACTTCAATCCGAAGCGTTCGGTACTGGCGTCACCAATGCTGCTGGCCGGCGCCATCGGAGCGCGCACGAGCAACATCAAGATCGGCACCGCCGTGCAGATCCTGCCGCTGTGCCACCCGCTGCAACTCGCAGAGGAAGCCGCGACGGTTGATCACATCAGCCACGGTCGGTTGATCTTCGGCGTCGGCCGAAGTGGGTTTGCGCGAACGTATGCCGCATACGGCGTGCCGTACGCCGAGTCGCGCGAGCGCTTTGCCGAGACCCTCGAGATCGTGCGACGCGCCTGGACATCAGACAGCTTTTCCTTCGAGGGTAAGTACTTTCAGTACCACGACGTCACCGTGGTGCCCAAGCCATATCAACAGCCGCACCCGCCCGTGCGGGTGGCCGCGACCAGCCCGGACACGTTCCCGGCGATTGGGGCGCAGGGTTTCGACCTGTTCTGCGCGGTGCGCACCGGGACCTTATCGGAGCTCGCGCCGAACCTTGTGGCCTACCGGGCCGCATACGCTGCGGCGGACCACCCGGGTAAGGGCGGCGTCTTTCTCCGCGTACCTGTGTACGTTGCTTCCAGTTTTGAAAAAGCCTGCGACGATACGCGCGACAGCATCATGGCCTTTTACCGCCAGCTGGGTCAGCAGCTGGAGGCCTCAGCTGCTGAGGCAGGCGCCCGCGCAATTGAGCAGCGCGACGTCCGCGGTAGGCGCATGCAAGAAGCGACCTTCGACGAGGTGCTGCGCGAGAAGGTGATCGTAGGCACCCCTGAAATGGTGATCGAACGGCTCGGCGCCATCAGTTCCGAGCTTGGCCTCGACGGCATCCTGGCCGAGCTCAACTGCGGCGGCCATGTCCCGCGCGAGGGCGTGATTCAGTCACTGCAACTCCTCTGCAGTGAAGTAATGCCCGCCTTCGCCCGCAACTAGGCCGCGGGCCTGCCCACGATCCGCTCCACGGCGGCGATCAGCGCGTCTGCCTCGAACGGCTTGGCGATGAAGCCGTCGGCGCCGATCTCGTCGGCCCACCGCCGTGCATCATGGGCCGCGGTCATGATCACGATCGGCGGCTGCAACCCCTGGTCGCGCACCGCCCGGGCGTAGGCCCAGCCATCCAGCACCGGCATGCGCATGTCCAAGAGCACAAGCCCCGGTCGCAACGAGCCTGTCATCTCCAGCGCCTCGGCACCATTGGCAGCGGTGGCAACGGCATAGCCTTCGAGCTCCAGGAGCTCAGCCACCGAGATCAAGATCGTGAGGTCGTCGTCGACGACCAGGATGGGATGCTCAGCTGCCATTGAGCACGCCGTGTGAGAGGTTCACTGCAGCGGGCTGAACGGCCGGCGCGGCAATCGGCAGGCTGACCGAAAAGGTGGTGCCTGGCCCGTCGGCATTCGGTGTGGCCCAGATGCGGCCGCCATGTTGCTCCACGATGCCGCGGCTCAGGTACAGCCCAAGTCCAAGACCAGCAAACCGTCGATCGTCGACGTTTGAGGCGCGATGAAACCGCTCGAAGACCTGCTCCACTTCGCCACGTGGGATGCCAATGCCAGCGTCCCGCACTTCCAGTCCAGCGCTGTCGCCCTGGGGGAAGATCCGCATCACTACCTCGGAACCCGCGGGGCTGAACTGGATGGCGTTATCGACGAGGTGATCGAGCAGCTGGCGGATCCGGATCGGATCGACCGCCGCGACCACCGCATGCTCGGCTTCGAGTCGGCAATGGACAGCGCCGCGCGAGTGGCTGGCGCAGGCTAAAGACGCGAGCTCGACCAGGTCTACCGACTCGCGCGTGCTCACCAGGCGACCTTGCTCAAGCAGCGAGACGTCCAGCAGCTCCAGTACCAGTGCGCTCAAGCGTCGGGCCTCGACAATAATCCGCGAAACACCCGCCCCGACCTGCGGATCGCCGTTGTGCGGATCGAGCCGCCGCTGGATGACTTGAGCCTGGGTGAGGATGCCGGTGATCGGCGTCTTCAGGTCATGCGCCGCGGAGGACAGGAAGTCCTCTTTCAGTCGGGTGGCTTCGGCGCGCGCCTGCGCCTGAGCTGCCGCGTCCAGCAACCTGCGACTTTCGAGGATTACCGCCGCCTGGTCCGCCAGCAATTGGACCAGCTCCACGTCCGAATCAGCGAAGATTGGCGCGCGTTCGGCATACGCGATCAACACTCCGAACGGCAGTCCATCGCCAATGATAGGCGCCGCGAGCCCGGCTCGCGCGCCACGCGCCGAATAGAGAAGCGCGTTGGCGGGATCGTCTGAGACGAGGTCGTCGACGAACAGGGCGCGTCGTTCGCGCACGACGCGCGCAGCCAGCGCCCGGGCGGACGTGTTCAGGCGCCAGCCGTTCGCAACGTGCTCGAAACGGTCGGGACTCACGTCGTCGATGGCTGGCGGCACGTCCTGGCGTTCGGTGCGGAACAGCAGCGTGGCCCCACCATCCTCGAGCAAGCCGATGCTCGCGCCCGCGCTGCCGGTAGCCGACGCCGCGCCGCGTTCCAGCTCGAGCAGGATCCCGTGCGTATCCGTTAGGTGTGGCAGAGCAGCCGCGCGCTCCAGGAATGCGCGTAACTCAGGCTCCTGCCAGGCGCGGCGCACCCACGTCGGGGGCGCGAAACCGAGGACGTAGGCCAGGCCTGAAGCCATTCCGAACAGCGGACCAACCACTCCCCAGAGCGATTGTTGGCTCGGCAGCGCCGCGGACAGACCCGCCGCGAGGATGTCCAGCGCCAGGGACACCGAGCCCAGCGCCACCGCCTGCAGGCGTCGGCGGGTGACGCCACGTGCGCGCCGCGCGCCAACCCAGAACGCAATTGACGCATACAGGCTGATGCCAATGAAGTACGCGAGCAGCAGCGCTGTCGGTAGCCCTGGCAACGGCTCCGGCAGCATGGCGAGCGCAATTGCCGACACGAGCAGGCCGGCGCCCGCTGCTGGGAGCAGCCAGCGCGGCTGAACCATGAAGTCGGCGACCAGGCGCAGCAGGAGATACGGCAGCGCCATGAGCAGGATCGCTTCAATGTCCTGCAGGGTGGCCCCACCGCTGATCGCCTGCAGGTTGGTGAGCGTGCTCAGGATGACGACGAGCGCGGCATCGCCGAAAAACAGCACCATGTCCAGCCGGGCACGACTGAAGCGACGTAGGGCGCGCACCAGCACCGCCACGAAGATGGCGACATAGAGCACTTCGGCGAGGTGCTGAAACAGGTCCTCAGCGCGCATCTTCGTCTAATGTTGCTAAACGTTGGGCAAACCGGTGTCTGGGCGCAAGATTCGTGCCGCCCAATGTTACGCCGCGTAACTCGCCTGGTTTTACGCGCGGGCGCGGCGCAGGACCGGGGCGATGGTGCGGTCTTCGTCCACGAGCGTGAGGCGATCCAGTTCGGCCAGATCCTCCTTTGACAATGTGATGTCCAGCGCGCCAACGTTGTGGGCGACGTGCTCGGGCAAATCAGCACCCGCAATCACCGTGGGGACGTGCTCATGGGTCAGCAGCCACGCGATCGCCAGGCGCGGCAGCGACCAGCCACGCGCATCCGCGAACTGCAACACATCCTCCTGCACACGCCAGTTGCGCTCCGTGTTCCAGGACTTGAAGGTCGGCCGAATCGCACCACGCGAACCCTGTTGCGGTGGAACATCGCGTTTGTACGCGCCAGAAAGCAGCGCGCCTGCCAGGGGTAAGTACGGGATGAGACCGAGGCCGTATTTCAGGCACATTGGTACGAAACGCTTTTCAATGTCGCGGTAAAGCAGGTTGTAAAAGTCCTGGCAGGTCACGAATGACTGCCACCCGTGAGAGCGCGAGGTCCAGATGGCCTCCACCACTTCCCACTCGAAGTAGTTCGAGCAGCCGACGTACCGAACCTTGCCATCACGGACAAGTCGATCCAATGCCGAGAGCGTTTCCTCGATAGGTGTCGAGCGATCGGGTGAATGCACCTGATACAGGTCGATGTAATCGGTCTGGAGCCGCGACAGGCTCGCCTCGCAGCTCGCGATGATGTGGTGCCGCGATGCCCCACCGTCATTCGGCCCGGTCCCAACCCGATTGCCGAACTTTGTCGCAACGATGACTTCAGAACGAACGCCAAGATCATGCAGAGCCTGCCCGAGGAAGGTCTCCGACCGTCCCTCGTAGTACGAATCCGCCGTGTCGAAGTAGTTGACTCCAGCCTCGAGGGCAGAGGCCACGATGGCGCGTGCCCGAAGCTGGTCCACCTCGTTGCCGAACGGGTTGCAGCCCAGTCCGATGGCCGAGACGCGAAGCCCGGATGCACCGAGCCTACGAAACTGCACGTCTCACCAGCGGCAGGACTTCGGCGCCGAAACGGTGGCTCGATTCGGCAAAGACATCAGGCGGTGTGTTCCGACCGTGGCCGGCCACCACGATGTGATCCAGTCCGAGCTTGATCAACTCGACGAGTCGTTCGGCTACCTGCTCGGAAGGTCCGACAATGCCAAAACGATCCACGAAGTCATCGGCAAGCGCCGCTTCGTGCCTCGCGCCTGCCGCGCCGTGCGCTCGAAGGTCATAGTTGTCGCGGAGCTGCTGAGCCACCTCACGATCTGCCTCGGGCAGCGTAGCCATCACCGAAGAAGACATCGTGGAGAACCGGGCATAGACACCCATCCGTCCACGCACGAGGTTACGAGCCAGCTCGACATCAGGGTGAGCCACTGCGTTGACGTACGCGCCCAACCTCAACGGCGGAAGTCCCGCCTCCGATCGAACCTTGCGTGCTAACTCGATGGCAGGCTTCAGCCGCAGCGGGTCCGCTCCAACCGACAACGTGATTCCGTCGGCGACTCGCGCTGCGATTGAGATCACGCGCGGACCAGTGGCCGCCACGGACATCGGCACCTTTGGGACGTCAGTGCGGCGCAGCCATTCGATGCGGCTGCCGAACCCCAGTTGATCGACCACGTCACCGTGGAGGTACGTCCGAATCTGCTGCAGCCCAGACTCGAAGGCGTCCAGCGGCATAGGCTTCCGGCCGATATACGCCAGCGCCGAGTCGCCACGGGCGATGCCCAGCCAGGCGCGACCGCCCGACTCCACCTGCAGCGTGGCCATGGCCGAGGCCACCACCGCGGGATGCCGTGTGGCGGGATTGGTTGCTGCGGTAGCCACTACCAGCGAAGACGTGGCGCGAGCGGCCAGCGCAAGGGCCGCAAACACGTCACCCGCGAGATTCTGCGAATCTGTAAGCCCGAGGCCATCCCAGCCGTCTGCCTCGGCCATTTGCGCAAGTTCAACCACGTGCCCAGGCACCGGAAACGTCCCGAGCAGAAACAACGGCGTCAATGGCTCGTCCCCGGGGGTCTCGGTCGCGGGCGGCTCACCTCTCTGGTAGTTACGGCCCTCGGTCGGCTGCCACAGCCACTGGCGGCGCGGCGGCGCTTGCGCGGTGATGGTTGATCGCGCTCACCACCGCCTTCAGGCTCGCCGAGGAGATCGACTTGTCGATTCCCACGCCCCAGCGCACCGCGCGCAGGCCATCGGTCAACTCGACGTACGCAGCTGCGCTGGCCTCGTGACCGGAGCTCATCGCGTGCTCCGCATAGTCCACGACATCGACCGACAGCCCGAGGCAGCGCTCCAGCGCATCCACAAATGCCGCGATCGGCCCGTTGCCCGTGCCACGCACCTCAGTCGGCTCGCCGTCCACGAGCAGATGGGCAATCAGCTCGGCGCCCTCTGCACCCTCGGTCACCTCGTGGTGGAGCAGTTGCAGGCTCGGGTTCTCGGGCATATAGACCGAGCGGAAGGCCATCCACAACTGATCAGGCGAGATCTCGGTACCGGTGTCCTCGGTGATGTTCTGGATCGTCTTGGAGAACTCGATCTGGAGGCGGCGCGGCAGCTCGAGTCCGTGCTCGGCATGCATGATGTAGGCGACGCCGCCCTTGCCGGACTGGCTGTTGATGCGAATGATCGCCTCGTACGTGCGCCCAACGTGCTTGGGGTCGATGGGCAGATACGGCACTTCCCAGGAGTGGTAGTCCGGCGGGAGCGCGGTCATGCCCTTCTTGATCGCATCCTGGTGCGAGCCCGAAAAGGCCGTATACACCAGGTCGCCGACGTACGGATGCCGCGGATGAACGGGCAGCCGGTTGCAGTACTCGGTTACTCGCCGCAGCTCGTCGATGTCGGAGATATCGAGGCAGGGATCGATGCCCTGGCTGAACAGGTTCATGGCCAGGGTGATGACGTCGACGTTGCCCGTGCGCTCGCCATTACCGAAGAGCGTGCCTTCGACCCGGTCGGCGCCGCCCATTACCCCAAATTCGGCCGCGGCAACCGCGCACCCGCGATCGTTGTGTGGGTGCAGGCTCAGGATGATGGTCTCGCGGTTCTTGACGTGGCGGTGGAACCACTCGATGACATCGCCATACAGATTGGGCGAGTACATCTCGACCGTGGCGGGCAAGTTCAGGATCAGCTTCTTTGCTTCGGTAGGCTTGATCACGTCCATCACGGCTTCGCAGATTTCGAGCGCGAAGTCCGGCTCGGTGCCAGTGAAGCTCTCGGGCGAGTACTCGTAGCGCACGTCCGTGCCCAGCAGCGTGGGTTCCAGCTCTTTGCACCAGCGCGCGGCGTCGGTCGCAATCTTCACGATGCCGGGTTTGCCCTGGCCGAACACCACCCGCCGCTGCAGTTCGGACGTGGAGTTGTAGAAGTGGACGATTGCCCGCGGCGCGCCTTTGAGGCATTCAAACGTCCGCTCGACAAGCTCCTGGCGGCACTGCGTCAGGACCTGGATCGTGACGTCAGGTGGGATCAGGTCCTCTTCGATGAGCAGTCGAATGAAGTCGTAATCGGGCTGGCTGGCTGACGGGAAGCCGACCTC
>JAFAZN010000250.1 GCA_019239775.1 Chloroflexota bacterium | reverse complement strand
GAAAGGTGCGGATACTCGATCGTCACCGTACCGCTGGGCTTGAGCAGCTCGGGAATGCCACCCACGAAATCGTTGAGGTCCGGCACCTGGGCCAGGACGTTGTTGCCAAGAATGAGGTCGGCTTTGCCGTGCGTGGCAGCAACCTTGCGCGCCATCTCAACGCCGAAGAACTCCGCCAACGTCGGGACGCCCTTCTCTTCCGCGACGCGCGCGACGTTTTGTGCGGGCTCGATGCCCAACACCGGAACGCCACGATTCACGAAGTGCTGCAGCAGGTACCCATCGTTGCTGGCAAGCTCCACGACGAAGCTGTTCTCGTTGAGGCCCAGGCGCTCGATGGCCAGTTCTGTGTAACGGCGCGCGTGCTCCACCCAGCTGTCGGAGTAGGACGAGAAGTACGCGTATTCGGTGAAGATCTCCTCACCGCTGACATAGGCCTCGAGCTGTACCAGGAAGCAATTGCGGCAGACGCGCACGTGGAGCGGATAGAACGGCTCCATCTGGTTGACCTGATCGGCACGCAGGTAGCTCTCGCACGGCGGCGACATGCCCAGGTCGACGAACGTGTCGCGCAGTGGCGTCGAGCAGAACCTGCACAACGGCAGCTGTTGCGGCGCGGCCGCCTGGGGGGCGAGAGATTCGCTATCTGCGATCATGTTCATTGCGACTCCTTGAGTTGTTCCGATTCTCGAAAAGGGACGCGTCCGTCACCGTTCAGCGTCCGTTGAGGACTGGTTGAGGACCCCCTCCTCAAACTCAGCCCAAACTCGAGAAGCGCCTTCTCAACCGTCTCTCAACCGGCGGTACGCGGCCTCGCACAACGTGCGTGCGACATATCAAAAGGAGAAACGAAAGGGACCTCTCAAGGAATTGACTCTCGTCAGCGTCATCACGCCTTGCTACAACGTCGAGCGCTATCTGGCGCAGGCAGTGCGCAGCATGCTGGGCCAGACCTTTGCGGACTGGGAGCACATCCTGGTCGACGATGGCAGCACCGACAGTACCGGCCATCTCGCCGATGACCTTGCCGCGCTAGACCGTCGTATCCGCGTGATCCACCAGCCCAATGCCGGCGCGCCCGCCGCGCGAGTGACAGGCTACGCCGCAGCCGACCCCGCTTCACGGTACGTGTTGTGGCTCGACGGCGACGACATCCTCGAACCAAACATGCTCGAGGTCATGGTCACCTATCTCGAAGGTCACCCAAAGGTTGGCACGGTGTTGGCCAATCGACAGCACATGGACGAGACCGGTACGCCAATCATGGTGGGTTGGCGCCCAACCCGGTTGGCGCCCGGCGCACTTCTGCCCAGACGCCTTCAAGACTCTGTGCCACAAACGCCATTCGCCACCCTGTTTGCGCAGGACTCGGTCTCCAGTCCGTCGGCAACGGTGGTGCGGCGGAGTGCGTATGACGCCACACCGGGTTGGGACCCAACTTTTGGCCAACCCTTCGAGGATTGGGATCTCATCTTCCAACTGGCGTTGGTGGCCGAAGTGCACTACCTTCCAGAGGTCCTGACGCGTTATCGGGTTGGAAGGCCGGGCCAGTCCACGACCACCAATACGCAGCGCGGCTTGCGCCTCTATCACAAGCTGTACGACCGCTGGTCACAGTATGAAGGCGTGCCGCGCGGCAAACTCCGCGTGGTGCATGACGCGATCCAGTTTCGCGAAGGCCGCGTGCTCCCCTTCCAGCACCTTGCGTGGGGAACGCAACACCTCCGTCGACGCCAGTGGAAGGCGGCTTTTTTCAGTTACGCGCGGAGTGCACGCTTTCTGGCGCGGTACTTTTTCAACAACCTCAGAGGCACCTACCGGAGTCAGCTCATTCAAGCGAGTCGTGCATGATCTTCACCGAAACAAAGCTCAAAGGCGCGTTCATCATCGGCGTCGACCGGCGCGAGGACAGCCGCGGCTTCTTCGCCCGTACGTTTTGCCAACACGAGTTCGAAGAACATGGCCTCAATCCACGTATTGCGCAGTCAAATATTGCCTTCAATAACCGAAAGGGCACGCTCCGCGGGATGCACTTTCAGTGGCCGCCTGCGGCTGAAACAAAACTAGTCCGCGTGACGCAAGGCGCACTCCTGGACGTGATCATTGACCTGCGACCAGAGAGCCCCACCTACCTGCAGTACGTAGCCGTCGAGCTCACGGCTGATAACCGCCGTGCGTTATATGTCCCGGAGCGTTTCGCCCACGGTTACCAGGTCCTGGAAGACAACACCGAGGCGACCTACGAGATGGGCGAGTTTTACGCGCCTGACCTCCAGAGCGGCCTCCGCTACAACGATCCTGCACTAGGGTTGGTGTGGCCACTTGCACCTACGGAGGTGGCCGACAAAGACCTGCACTGGCCGCTTCTGGCCGACACTGCTGCGGAACTCGAACGACGAATGGCCTCAACCCGTTCTCAACTGGGGTCGAACGCGGTCACGGGCGCGCACTCGCGAGACTGAGATGGTGCGCACGGCGACCGAATTGTTAATGGCGGCGTTGTCCTCGGATGACGCTGCCTCCGATGACCTGAACCTGGAGCTGGAGCTGCGACTGGCGCAGCTGCTGCTCAAACGTGGTGACCTGGAGGAAGCTCGCGGACTTCTGGATTCTGCCAGCCGTCGCCCGCTGAGCTCTGCGCAGCTGCGCACACTTGCTGACGTGCAGTATCGCCTCGGTCGTGCGCTGGCACAACGCCTTCAGCGCGAGGGCCGCTGGGACGATGCCATCGTCGCGTGGCGCGAGGCGGTGCGCACCTCGCCGCGGGAGAGCTCCGGCTATCTCGGCCTCGGTCGCGCCTACGAGAAGACGCAGCAACCGGAGCTGGCGCTGAGCACGTACCTCGACCTGGTACAGCATGCGCCATCGCTCGCTAATACGCTGCTTGTGGCCGAGCGCATCGACGGGTTGACCGTGCCCGAAGCGGGACCAAATCGTTCCGTGCGCATTGCCCTCCTGGGCAACGCCACCCTGGACCACCTGCACAGTTACCTCAAAGTCGCGTGCTACGCGGCCGGCTTGCGTCCAACGATTTACCAGGCGGGTTTCGACCAGTACTCCCAGGAGATTCTGAATCCGTCCAGCGGCCTGTACGCATTTGCGCCCGACGTGGTGGTCTGCGCTGTTCACTCCAGCCGTCTGTTTCCGCGCGTGCACGACTACCCGTTCGACATGTCGGTGTCTGAGCGACGCGCCGAAATGGACTCTGGCCTGAACACGCTGGACTCCTTGCTCCGGGTGCTGACGGAACGGACCTCGGCGATGGTGCTGGTGCACAACTTCGTGTCCCCACAACATCCGGCCCTGGGCATCCTGGACGCACGTGACGAACTCGGACAGACCGCGGCCTTCACGGAATTAAATCTGCGTCTAGCAGAACTCGCACGGACCAAGCACAGAAGTGTCTATGTCGTAGACGAGGACCGTGTACAGGCCCAGGCAGGCAAAGCCATAGCCACCGATGCGCGCACGTGGCTCACAGCCCGTATGCCCTGGAGCGAAGATGCTCTGAGCGGTCTCAGTCGTGAGTATCTGCGGTACATCCGTGCAATGAGAGGTTTGAGCCGTAAGTGCATCGTGCTGGATTTGGACAATACGCTCTGGGGTGGGGTTATCGGCGAGGATGGAATCGCCGGCATCCAGCTGGGCTCCGAAGCGCCCGGTAACGCGTTCGTTGCCTTCCAGCGCGAACTGGAGAAACTGTGGCGCCGCGGCATCCTCCTGGCGATTTGCAGCAAGAACAATCCCGCCGATGCGCTACCGGTATTTGACCAACACCCGGAAATGGTGTTGAAGCTGGAGCACTTCGCGGCGCAACGCATCAATTGGCAGCCCAAGTCCGAAAACATCAAAGACATTGCGCGCGAGTTGAACATCGGTCTCGATAGCCTGGTTTTTCTCGACGACAATCCGGTCGAACGCGCCGCGGTCCACGCCGCATTGCCTGAGGTGCTGGTGCCCGAGCTGCCAACCGACGCCGCCGACTATCGCCGCGCGCTGCTGGAAGTTGCGGGCGTCTTCGACACGTTGGCGGTTACCGCCGAAGATCGCGATCGAAACCGACTCTACGCGGAGCAGCGGGCGCGCCAGGAGGCACAAGCCGCCATTCAATCCAGCGGCTCATCGCTGGTCGACTATTTGGCGGACCTGCAGATCACAGTCGACATCGAACCTGACACTGAGGTCACCCTCCCGCGCATCGCGCAATTGACCGGCAAGACTAATCAGTTCAACCTCACCACACGCCGATACACCGAGGCGGAGATTCTCGCCAAAAAGCAGTTGGGCTGGCGCGTCTATTCGGCGCGAGTCGGCGACCGCTTCGGCGATAACGGCCTCACTGGCGTGGCGCTGGTTGCACCTTCAGAAACGACGTGGTCGATTGACACCCTTCTCTTGAGTTGTCGCGTCATGGGGCGCGGTGTAGAGACCAGTCTTCTGGCCCACCTGGCAGACGAAGCCCGCCGCGCAGGCGCGACACACCTGGAGGGCGAATACCTTCCGACTGCCAAAAACGACGTAGTCCGCGACCTGTTCAGGGACCATGGGTTCACACTCGTCAGCGAGGATGAGCAGCGTGCTCTGTGGCGACTGGACCTGGCGAACCGCGCCATCGAGGTTCCGTCGTACCTGACGGTGCGTGTAGCCTCACTGGTCTGACCTCGATCGAGCCAGAAGACGTCCACCTCTGGAGCGTTCCGCTCGAGGGCACTTCCTCACGCTTTTGGTCGACGCTGACTGCCGACGAACGCAATCGCGCCGAGCGCTTTCACTTCGTGCGCGACCGAGACCAGTACGTCCTTGCACGTGGAAGGTTACGAGCTCTACTTGGTCGATACCTCGGGTGTGATCCGGCGGCAGTTCGCTTCGCGTATGGTGCCCAGGGCAAACCTTCCGTGACGAGCCCGCTGACGGACCTGCAGTTCAATCTCTCGCACACACATGGAATTGCGCTTATTGCGCTCGCGCGCGCACGGCCGATCGGCGTCGACGTGGAGGAGGTTCGCCCGTTTGCGGAGGTGGAGAACCTCCCACGCCGCATTTTTTCGATAC
>JAFAZN010000234.1 GCA_019239775.1 Chloroflexota bacterium | reverse complement strand
TGGTGAGATGGTGCGGGTCAGATTGCCGAGACTGCCAGCGATCGCCGCTCCCGTGTAGTCGGTGTCGTAGCAGAAGATCGTGGTGTTGCCGCGCGGATCGGTGGCGGTGCCACGGAAGCCCGCGCTGGTGTACGTGTAGCTGCTTGTCAGCGTCTCGGTCGAGCTGGGTTTGCTCAGCTGTTGGGTGACCTGGCCCAGGTTGTTGTACGTGTCGACCTGTTGCGGCGCGAATCCATCGAAACCGTTGGCAGGGTAGGTGACCGTATTGGACACATTGCCGTTTTGACCCGGGATCCCATAGCTGAATGTGGTTTGCTGACCCGTGCTGAGCCCGACTGCATCCTTCTGCGTGGCGACGCGCCCTTGGCTGTCATATGACATCGTCAGTGCTGTGTGGTTATTCGCATCTTTAATCGTCAGCAGGCGCTGACTGGTCCCGTCGTACGTATAGGTCGTCACTTGATTATTGCGATCGGTTACCGATACCAGCCGAGGTGGGCTGTTGGCGTCGTAGCCATATTTGACGACGCGTCCACTCCAGTCAGTCGCGCTTGTCAGGAGCCCCGTGGTCGGATCGTAGCCAAAGCTGAGTGAGCCTCTGCCAGCCGGGTCGCTCACCGTCACAAGTTGACCATTACTGTTGTACGTAAGGTTTGAAACCCTGCGAGCGCCGGCACTGTCATACCGGTCCGCGATGCTAGTCAGTCGGCCATTTTGATCGAAAGTCCACCTGGTCTGATCGGCGAGGGCGGCGGTGTAGGTCCCATCACCATTGGCAACTAGGACGGTAGTCACCCCCGCGGATCTCGCAAAAGCCCCTCCACCGAGGGCTGTATATCGATCCGTACGTCCCTGTGGTCCCACCAGTAGCTTGTCGCTGGTACCATCGCCCGGGCTGGCCAGATGCACGGCATAGTTGTTTGTCCACCCCGGCCCGAGTGGAGAAACCCAGTTGGCACCCGTAATCGGACCTCGGGTGTCGGTGCTGTTGTACGAACGTACAAACGTCGGTGAAGGACCGCGACCGGGTATCGTCAGGTCGGTGTGGCTGTAGCCGAAGTTCCCCGTCAGCGTATTGACTGGATCAGTGCTATTGGCGCTGCCTGGTAATCCCGGTGGATAACTTGTGCTTGCAGCCGGAGCCGGCTGATCGGGCGTGCCGCTCACCACGTCAAAAGCGTCGTAGATGTAGCCGCCCCCAGGGTTGGTATTCGAGTAGTTCAGATACTCGACCGACGCAGCGTTGGACGGGATGCCAAACGACTGCGACCAGTTGTTGCTATTCGGTGCACCAGGAAACGAGTAGCACCCATAGCCATCCCAGTGATCGAATTTCGTTATCTGCGCACCGCTGGCGTCAAGGAACCAGATTTCCCAGTAACCAGGGTCGCAGTTGGAATCCGTGTCGTAGTGCACGAGATGGGTAGCGCCCGCTGGAATGGTGACGTTGTATTCGGTTCCAGGCGCATCGCCAGGTTGATTCTGTATAGCGTCGTGCCCGGTCGGTCCTTGCCCGTTGGGGTACCGTCCGTCCATATAGAACCCGCTCGGTAGCCGGGGTGGCGGGTTGGAACCTGCCAGAACGGGCGGCGCTGAGATCAGCCAGCCGCCTGCAATGGCAGCTAACAGACCCAGAGTTGCAGCCCCGGCGGCGCTGACCGAAAGCCCGCGACTGGAGGTGACAATCGTCTGCTCTGCAACGTTAGCCGGGCCCGGCCCAGAGGCGGTGACGATTGAAAGGACTGCCACGAAGCGGCCAATTGCTAAGATGCGAGTCCGCGCGAGGCGCCCTAAATGTCGTAGCGACAAGTTGCCCATGAGAAGACCGGTGCCTTTCAACTGGAGCTACAGGGTACTTTGGTGCATGCTCACTTACTGGCTGCCTGAGCACGCGATCCTTTCAGGACAAGGTCAATTGCTGTGGCGCAACCAATGGACAACGTGAGGATTCTCGATTTCACTCCTGCCGGGACGTGGCGGACGACTACGGTGCCCGCCAGCCTTTATCGCGCGGACGCCTGGCTCGTACTGGTGTGGCGCGCCATCGCGGCCATATGCGTATCGCCTCGAACCGAGAGGAATGAGTCGTTGTGGTTGACTTTTCGTACCCTCCCGACGACCAACATGACGCCTGCTCTCAACGGATCACTGGTTTCCGCGAGCGCCCTTCATTGCATGTGTCAGGTGAACTCTAGCAGGAGCCACCGACAAGTTCGTCGGTCATTGCGCCAATATTGTGAGACAACACGGTTAACTTGTCGTCGCTCAAACCGGCGACACCGCTGCGATTTCGTAATCGCTTCGTGGCACCAGGGCTCAGCACCAAAGTGAGATATCAGCAAAATGCGCGGGGGACTCTAGAGGGTGTATCTCAAGGAGTCTCGGCGGTGCATTTAGTGGCGCTAGTGGTTGAGCTCGCGAGCAGCAAAAGCCACGCCCACGTATAGGCCGAGCCAACGATCACCATCGCTAGGTTGGATGTCTCAGATAGAGGCAACAGCACACTGCCGACCGGGATTAGCAGTAGGCCCGCAGCACACATCATCGCGATACTCCATCGGTGTCGTGAGAAGAACACCGGTAGGAGTAGGGTCGCGTAGCCGGTCCAGGCAAGCGGCGAGGCCAGCAGGGTGGTAATCAGTGCCACCGCGCTGGACTGAATTGCAGAAGGCTTTCTCAAAAACATCCAGACTCCCACTGCGACGGTCAGCGCGGCGTTCAAGAGCAGGCCTATGCTGCCGATACCTAAGCGCGCTGCGAGTCCTGTCAGTGCACCATTGGTCGCCGTGCCATTTTGGCCCGTTGCGAGGGCCGCCTGTGCCCACTCGATGTACACTTGTGGGCCCATCTGGACCAACGGGATCAGGCAGAAGACGAACCATGCGGTCCCAGCTGTCAACGCGACGCGGCGGTTGCCCGCAAACACAAGCATGACAGGCCAGAGCAAGAAATTCGGTTTGATTGCGGCGATGAAGCCGATGACAATCCCAGCGAGGGTTGAACGATCCTTCCGCAGCAACACCCACGCCAGTGCGGTGGCAAGCGCAAGAAAAGTGTAGATCTGTCCAAGTGCGAGGGTGCCCCAGAAGCTGCTCACCCCGAGCGCCCAGATCAACCGCCACGGTTGACGCGCACCTGGAAAGGACGCGAGCAGCAAACCGATTGCAGCGAGGTACGCAACGACGGCAGCAATGTTGAAAATGCGCGCTGCAACATACGGGGTCCAGGTCGGCAGGATCTCAAATAGCACGACCGAGAGCGGGGCGTTGAGATTGATTGCCGCACCACCAGGCCCGGCCGCCGCAAAGTATGTCAGGGGGTAGATGTCATACGGATTGGTGCCCTGAAGCGCGGCGCGGCCGGACTCATAAAACGACCCGAAGTCGCCGAGGTTGTCGTGCCGCGGAAATGCAGGATCGAATCCGATTTCCTCAAATGAGCCATAGATCGCCGCGGCAACCACGAACGCGAACAGGCTCGTAAGCAGCAGCCGCACGGGGCGTTGTGACTGACGGCTCGTTGCCAGTTCGGGACGCGGGCGGCTTGGTAGGGTAATCTGCGAGTGGCCGCTCAACATCGGGAGTATCGCACCTCAGCCGGCCGCGGACACGGCACGGGCGATCGGACCTCGGCAAAGAATTCATGCCGACAGTAGCCGAAATCATCGTATATATTCTGCCTTCGTTTCCTCCAGCGGCACTCTTGAGTGCCTTCCGGTTCACAATCACGAGATGCTGCGCAGGTTGCGATCCCGGTATGCCGCCTCGTACTGCTTCACTTGCCTCGCAAGCGAGCTCTTGGCTGACTGTTGATTGCGGGCTCTAATGCCCAAGCCACTCTTCGAAGAGCTCATCGGTTCTCGCGCATTGGCCAGCTGCGACGCAATTGTCGAGCGCGCGTGGTGGCCAGTGAGGTCGCCACGGCCGGTTGGGCTCTGGTGGGGAAGTACCTATCGGGCCCACATCGAGGCCGACGGCGACCGGTCCAGCGGCCATTCCGATCCGAATGAATGGCGCCTTCGACCTGACCGTGGACTCCCCGATGTTCAGAAACGTTCCTTTTTGACACAGCTCTCTTGCTCGGCCTTTTGGACCCTGTTTTGGTGTTCACAAGGCGTGTCCATTATCTACGTCTCAGAATAAGGATGGGTGGACGTTT
>JAFAZN010000229.1 GCA_019239775.1 Chloroflexota bacterium | reverse complement strand
TATGACCCGAACAGCAACCGCCTCACGCTGACGGACCCGCTCAACCAGCTGACGACCTTCGGCTACGACGCGGTCAATCGTCTGACCGGGATCACCTACACCAATCCGGCGCCAGGCACGAGTGCCACGGCAAATGTTAGCTATGTCTATGACGCGAATGGCAATCGCCTCAGCATGGGCGATGGCACCGGCTCGACAACCTATGTGTACGACGAATTGGACCGGTTGCTCAGCGTCACCAGCCTGAACACGGGCACCGTCGGCTATCGGTTCGACCTGGACGGCAACCGCACCAAGCTCATCTATCCCGACAACACGGCAGTTACCTATTCCTTCAACAAAGCAAGCCAGCTCCAGTCGCTGCTGGACTGGGCCAGCCGCACGACGAGCTACAGCTACTTCGCCGACGGGCTGCTGAACATCACGACCAACCCCAATGGGACGAGCGCGCAGTTCAGCTACGACAATGCGCGGCGGCTGACCGACGTCTGGAATCAGGAAGGGACCAGCACGATCAGCCGTCACACATATACGCTGGATGCGGTCGGTAACCGCACACAGCTGACCGAGGTCTTGCCTCAGCTCGGCGCGCCGGGTCCATCTGCGGGCATGCCGCTGGAGATGGCCAACGCCGGTGGCCCTCCAGTTGCGGACCAATTGCCGTCGGCCGGCGCTGTTGACCCAGGTGACACCATGCTTTCCGCTGCCTCGGTGGCGAGCGGTCCGTTGGCCCAAGCTCCTCCGCCCGCGAGCGGCCCGTCGACGACGCCGACGAGTGTGCCATCGGCCACATCGACGAAGGTGACTACCACGCCGACAGCAGTAGTGCCGGCGTCGATAGCAACCACAGGAGCTGCGCCATCGCCGACGAGGACCACAGCTACTCCACCATCGACGCTCACCGCCACTCCGAGCGCGTCCGCGGCGGGGGCGGCTGCCACGCCAACCAGCAGCAAACCGACTGCTGCGCGCGATGTGCAAAACGGGCCACCGCCGGACCTGCTCGACTTGAGCCGGCCGCTGACACTGACCCGCCGCCCAAATGGTGACCAACTGCAGGTATTACTGCGGCCAAGCGGATTCCAGGTCGTGCCGATTGACGCCGCGACGTATAGCCTCCGCGACAGCCATGGCACCGAGCAGCTGCGTCTGCGCGCTGCTGCCATCCTGGATGGCCTGGGCGCAACCGGACAAACATCGGTAACCGTCTCTTCGGATCAAAAGACGGCGACGCTGCATTTCGATCCAGCGTTTCTGGCCGGTGCAACATATCCGCTGACCATCAGTCCCGTTGTCATCCGTGCTCAACCTGGCCATCCCACGCCGGTCGCCAATGCTGCTGCAGATCAAGCGACGGGCGGCGAAGACGAGCTCGCGATCGCATCGGTGTCGAACGCCAACGGTTGGGGTGCCAACTGGTACGGAGAAGTCGGAGACGGAACAAGTACGCAGCGCTCCACGCCAAATTCTGTTGTGAATTTGACTAACCAGGTGGCGATATCCGCCGGGGGCTACCACAGTCTTGCGCTCAGCAACGACGGACGCGTCTGGACCTGGGGCGCGAACTGGGACGGTGAGCTTGGTCGTGCCACGACGACGACGTGCTGGGATGGCTCACAGAACGCGCCGTGTGATCCGAATCCGCAGTCGATCCCGAGCTTCAACGGTGTGGTCGCCATCGCGGGTGGCGGCTATCACAGTCTCGCCTTGAAAAACGATGGCACCGTGTGGGCATGGGGTGGCAATTGGGATGGTGAGCTCGGCGACGGCACCACGACCAATCAGTCGATTCCCGTTCAAGTTCAGGGGCTCAGTGGCGTCACTGCGATTGCTGCCGGGCGTTACTTCAGTCTGGCGCTCAAGAGCGATGGGACGGTCTGGGCCTGGGGCGACAACGAGTCCGGCCAGCTTGGTAACGGAACCAACACCAACAGTCTGACCCCCGTTCAGGTGCAGAGCCTTGCCGACGTCACTCAGTTGAAAGCTGGTGCGTACTTCGGTCTGGCATTAGATGGAACCGGCGGCTTGTGGAGCTGGGGCGACAATGCCTATGGCCAGCTTGGTCTCGGGTCGAACGGAAACGGAGTGAACCTGCCCAGCCACATCACCACGTTGAGCAGCGTCGTGCTCCTCAGCGCTGGCGGCTACCACGGCCTGGCTGAAAAGAGCGACGGTACGCTGTGGAGCTGGGGCGCCGACTGGGATGGTGAACTGGCGTACACGGCGAGCCAGACGTGCGTCTACAACGGCTCAAACAACCCCTGCAGCATGACGCCCGCGCAAGTCCCAGGTCTGAGCGGACTCAGCCAGTTGGCCGGTGCCGACTGGCACAGCCTGGCGCTCAAAGACGACGGGACCGTGTGGGCGTGGGGCGGCAACTGGCAGGGTGAGCTGGGCGACGGCACCACCACCGGCAGCACCACGCCGGTTCAGTCGACCGGACTGACGGGTCAGACACTGGTTGCCGCGGGGCGCGAGCACAGTCTGTCGGGCGTCGCCGATCGGGTTGCGACTACAACCTACACGTACGACAAACTGTACCGATTGACCGGCGTTGCTAACCCAGCTGATACGACAACTTATTCGTATGACCCGCTTGGTAACCGCACGAGCAAGGTGCTCGGTAGTAGCACCACCAACTATTCGTACGACCGATCCGATCGCATCACTGCCGCGAGTTCAACAAGTTACACCGTGAACGCGAATGGAAACGAGACGGCGCGCGGATCGGACAATTTCACCTATGACCAGGCCAATCGCCTGACCAGTGCCACCGTTGGCGGTGCGACGAGCACCTATGTCTACGACGGTGACGGGAAGCGCGTCAGCAAGACCGTTGGCGGGATCACCACCAGGTACGTCTATGACGTCGGTGGCGGACTGCCGGTCGTGCTCGACGATGGCACCAACAAGTACGTCTGGGGGGCTGGTGGGTTGGCCACCGCGGTCAACAAGACCTCAGGTGCGGCCTCTGTGTACCACACGGATGGCCTCGGCTCAGTGCGCGCATTGACCGATAACTCGGGTTCGGTTGTTCAGACATACCAGACGGACGAGTTCGGCATACCAACGCAATCGCAAGGCGGGGTCTCACAGTCGTTCGGATACACCGGCGAGCCGCGCGATTCCGAGGATGGCCTCCAGTACTTAAGGGCTCGCACATATGACTCAGGCATCGGACGGTTCCTGCAACGCGACAGACGTTACGGAACACTCAAGGACTCGCAGTCATTGAATGGTTATAGCTACGTCCGAAACAATCCGCTCCGGTTCACGGATCGCACCGGCCTTACTCCATCCGAGTCTGGCGACGCATGTCCGGATTGTGTCTCTGAAGTTGGCCTTCTTAATGGCAGCCCTCTCGACTACGCGTTTCTGATTGTAAGTGCCGTAGTTCCGGGCGGGCCTGGCGACGATATCGTCGTGGCCGACGCGGCTGATGCAGCGGAAGGCGCGGTCACATCCTTGGCGAAGTGGGAGCCAGACTTTGCCGCCAAGCAGATACTTGGCGGAAGTAACATCACAGCCGGTGGCCGTACAATTACATGGCATGCAGCCGACCGCATCGTCACCAGCGGCCGCGGCATAGCTGTGGCTGACATTGACCCGATCCTCGACAATGCGATCCGGCTGACCTATAACCCTCTAGCTCGTGGAGGTGCAACGATTCGACTCTTCGACGTACTGGGTCGCTCAGTTGTTGTAGATGCTGAGACTGGCCTTCGTATAGTGACGGTCATCCCATGACAGATTCCGCCAAACTAAAGCTACGCAACATGTTGGAGCGGTTCGTTCGTGGCGACGACCGCTCGATAAGATTCGCAAATGAGATCGAACAGTATCTCGACGACAACTTCCGCGGCACCCGGCTTCACGAGGAACTCATCGAGCCGCTCGCCACCTACCGGCCCGGCGGCGGCGAGTTTCTGGTGAACGAAAACGAGCTTGTACAGCAGTTCGAGTATGCCATTACGCAACTTAAGCGGTCCAGAACGGCAAAAGGTTGTCTATGCGGCGAGTCCGAGTTCTTTGAGTAGAGGCTGCATGTGCATCCGGAGTACAACCAGTACCGGAATATGCGCGCCGGCTGCCAGTCTTCCGTTCTGGCGGTCTACAAACAAAGAGTGGTCGAACACCCTGGGTCTTGTGGGACGGGTTCAAGGAGTGGACTGTGGATGAGCTTGGCCCTGAGCAGCGCCTTTACCCGCAACTTGGGATCTGGAATGACACGATCCTCTTGAGCCGAATCCAAGACGCTGGCAGGCCGGCGACGATCTTGCGCAAGCCGCACCAAAACTGCGGCCACTCGGCGGATCTCAGCAACACTCACGACCGGAGCTCGTACGCCATTTTCTCTACTTTCCCTCGCGCGCGACCGCACAACAGGCGAGCGACGTACTGATTGACCGCGGCCTAAGGACCACAGTGCAGCGAAGCGGCGACACAACGAGTTGGCTAACGTTAGTATTCCAGCCTGATGGTGCGTCGCCTAGCGAAGTCGACGTTGAGAGCGCGAGGCTACGCGAGTTGGCTGCCCAGCTGAAAGGCGAATACGATGGATGGGAAACCACTGTCGCTGAGTAGGCCACTGACTGTGGAGGATTGACGGGAGGGCGTCGGGCTGGCCCTGCGATCCATAATGCAAAACCTTCATCGGCGCGTACGTCCACATAGTTTTCGCTCCAGATCGCACGAGGAACAGCAGCAGCAAGGCGCCTTCGACCTGACCGTGGACTCCCCGATGTTCAGAAACGTTCCTTTTTGACACAGCTCTCTTGCTCGGCCTTTTGGACCCTGTTTTGGTGTTCACAAGGCGTGTCCATTATCTACGTCTCAGAATAAGGATGGGTGGACGTTT
>JAFAZN010000186.1 GCA_019239775.1 Chloroflexota bacterium | reverse complement strand
GCCGCGGCTGGCTGGCCGATGCAGTCTTCGCCGAACGGCACCGGGGTCCCGAGCAGTTCGCCAAGACGGTCTGCGACAGGGCGAAGTGTGTATTTCGGATTACGTTCGCCGTCGGGGCGGCCCAGATGGGATAGCAAGACCACGCGGGCGCCGCGCTGCCGCAGATACTCCAGTGTCGGGAGCGCGGCGCGGATGCGGGTATCGTCCGCGACGCGGCCATCCTCGCGACGTAGCGGCACGTTGAAGTCGACGCGGACCAGAGCGGTCTTGCCGTTCCAGTCCACGTCACGAATCGTGCAGAGGCGACTCACACGACCTGTTGTTTGAGCCGCGGGTTCTTTCCCCACATGCCGGGGTCGCCAACGATCTCCTTCAGGATCGCGCCGTTTGCTTTGCCGTTGACACTCCCGCTCACGTGACGCGCAACGAAGGCGGTGATGTCGGACAGCCGGCAGGCGTAGCCGTACTCGTTGTCGTACCAGCTGAGGACCTTGCACAGGTTGCCGACTACCAGCGTGTCGAGCGAGCTGAAGATGGACGAGCGGCTGTCGCCTTTGAAGTCGGACGAGACCAGCGGCTCCTCGGTGTATCCCAGAATCCCGAGCATCGCGTCCTTCGAGTACTCGCGCATGGCTGCGTTGATCTCATCTTTGCTGACCTCACGGTCGAGCACCGCCGTGAAGTCCACAATCGAGACGGTGGGGCTCGGTACGCGCAGCGACATGCCGCCAAATTTGCCCTGCAGCTCGGGGATCACCAGGCCGACGGCGCGGGCAGCGCCGGTTTCAGACGGCACGATGTTCAATGCGGCCGCCCGCGCATCGCGCAGGTCCTTGGACGCCACGTCCAGCAATCGCTGCGAGTTGGTGTACGAGTGGACCGTGGTGAGCAAGCCGCGTTGGATGCCGAAGCGGTCAAACAGCACCTTGGCGACCGGCGCCAGTCCATTGGTCGTGCACGAGGCGTTGGAGATGACGTTGTGCCTGGCGGGATCGAAGCGGTCCTGGTTGACGCCCAGCACGATGGTGATGTCTTCGTTCTTGGCGGGAGCGGAGATGATCACCTTCTGGGCGCCGCCGCCTTCGATATGCGCCTTCGCCCGGGTGGCGTCGGTGAACAGGCCGGTGGACTCGATGACGATCTGGGCGCCGAACTTCTTCCAGGGGATGGCGCCCGGGTCGCGCTCCGCGACGACGGCGATCTCGCGACCATCGACCACGAAGGAGGTGTCGCGCGCTTCGACGTCGCCTGGATAGACGCCATAGTTGCTGTCGTACTTGAACAGGTGGGCGTTGGTGGCGGTGTCGAACAGGTCGTTGATGGCCACGACCTCGACGTCGTCCGGGTGGCGGTCCAGCAGGGCCTTGAGGACCTGGCGGCCGATACGACCGAATCCGTTGATGCCTACGCGTATGGCCATGGGTGGCTCCCTTCTTTGCGAGTCACGAGTCTCGATTCACCGGTCTCGAGCAAGTACCGGCTGGCGACTCCGCGACTCACGACTCGTGACTCGGAAGGCGTCGCGGCCGGCGTACCGCGCTGCGGCGCCAAGCTGCTCTTCGATTCGTAACAACTGGTTGTACTTGTTGACGCGTTCGCCGCGCGCCGGCGCCCCGGTCTTGATCTGACCGGCGTTGGTTCCAACGGCCAGGTCGGCAATCGTCGTATCTTCGGTCTCACCCGAACGGTGTGACATCACCGTCGTAAAGCCCGCGTGACGCGCCAGCTCCATCGCCTGGAGCGTCTCGGTGACGCTGCCAATCTGATTGACCTTGATCAAGATCGAGTTCGCCGTCTGCTCGGCGATGCCGCGCTGGAGGCGCTGCACGTTGGTCACGAATAGGTCATCGCCGACGAGCTGGATGCGAGGGCCGAGGCGTTCGCAGAGCTGTCGCCAGCCATCCCAATCGTCTTCGGACAGGCCGTCCTCGATCGAGACGATCGGGTACTCGGCACAGAGGCGCTCGTAAAGATCGATCAACTCGGCGCCGGTCATGGTCGTGCCTTCACGCTCGAGTCGGTATCGACCGTCGCCGTAAAGCTCCGTCGCCGCGACGTCCAGGGCCAGGGCGACTTGCTCCCCAGGTTTGTAGCCAGCACGCTCGATGGCGTTGACGATGATCTCCAGCGGAGCGCGGTTGCTCGGCAGGCTCGGGGCGAAACCACCCTCGTCGCCGATGCCTGTGCTCAGCTTGCGCGCTTTCAGCTCCGCACGCAGCGCGTGATAGACCTCGGCGCCCCAGCGCAGCGCTTCGCGGAAGGTCGGTGCGCCGAGCGGCACCACCATGAACTCCTGGAAATCCGTGGAGTTCTCGGCGTGCTGGCCGCCGTTGAGGATGTTCATCAGCGGCACCGGCAGCAGGTGAGCTGAAATGCCGCCAACGTACTCGTAGACCGGCAGATTGCGTTTTGCGGCCGCTGCACGGAGAACGGCGAGCGACGCGCCCAGAATGGCGTTGGCGCCGAGTTTGCTTTTGTTGTCGGTACCGTCAAGGGCGAGCAGTTCTTCGTCGATTGCGGCTTGCTCGAAGACCGATTTGCCGCGAAGCAGCGGGGCGATGGCCTCGTTGACGTTTTCGACAGCTCGGAGGACGCCTTTGCCGGAGTATTTTTGGGGATCCTGGTCGCGGAGCTCGATGGCTTCATGGGCGCCGGTGGAGGCGCCCGACGGGACCTCAGCGCGGCCGAGTGTGCCGTCTTCGAGGCGCACGTCCACCTCGACGGTTGGGTTTCCACGCGAGTCCAGGATCTGGCGCGCCCGGACATCGGCGATGCGCGACACAGCGCACCCAGTTTAGCAATTGCAGCGCCCCCGCCCGGCTGTGTGCAAGAAGTCGGGGGGGCTAGGCGCGGGCGGTGTTCGACTTCGCCACAGCGGGGGCGGCGGGGCGCGGCGGGGCGGGGATCACGTCGGTGGCGCGGCGCACGGTTAGCAGCAGGCCGTTCACCGACTGCACCACGACCCGCTCGTTGACGCCGAGGCGGCCTTCCGGCGCGACCGCCTGCCACAACTCGCCCTGGACCAAGACGATGCCGTTGCGACCTGGTTCGAGGTCTCGCCGCACGATGCCAACACTGCCGATGAGACCTTCGCGACCGGTGACCACGCGCCGCCGACGCGACCGCAGGATCGCGGCCACGAGGAACGCGAAGAAGGCCACAAACACAATCGTCACCGAGGCAATCGCGGAGAACGAGATTTGCAAAAACGGCGCGTCGGGAATGTTGATCAGCAAGATCGAGCCGAAGACGAACGACACCGCGCCACCGGCCGCCAGGATGCCGTGAGCGGTGAGGAATGGTTCCAGGGCGAATAGCAGGATGCCGAAACCGATGAGGGCCAGGCCCGCGAAGTTCAGCGGCAAGGTGCCAAGCGCGTAGAAGGCCATGAGCAGGCAGATGCCGCCGATCACGCCTGGGAAGACCGACCCTGGGTTGTACAGCTCGAGCAGTAAGCCCAGGCTGCCCATGCTGAGCAGGATGTAGGCGATGGTGGGATTGGTGATGGTTAAGAGGAAAGATTCGAGCGACGACATGTCGGCCGTGCGGGTTGCGGCGTTGGCGGTGTGCAACGTGACCGGCCCCGAGGCCACCTGGACTGTTGTGCCATCTGCCTGGCGCAGCAGGTCGGGGAGGTCGGCCGCGACAAAGTTGACGACGTTCTGCTGAAGAGCCTCGCTGGCCTGAAGGTTGGCGCCTTCACGCACCGCGCGCTCGGCAAACGTGGGATCGCGGCCGCGTTGCTGCGCCAGCGCCTGAATGCCAGCCACCGCGTCGTTGGTGACTTTGGCTTTCATCTCGGGCGACATCTGGGCTTCGCCACCATTGGTGTCCTCGGCGATCGGGGTGGCCGAGCCGATGTTGGTTGCCGACGCCATACCGACAAGATGGGCGGCGTAGGAGATGTACACGCCGGCTGAGCCGGCACGCGCGCCATTGGGCGCCACGTACACGAGCACCGGGACGTTGGAGCGCTCGATACGCAGGTTGATATCGCGCATCGCATCTGAGAGGCCGCCCGGCGTGTCCATATAGAAGACAACTGCCTGGGCCTGGCTGCGCTCCGCGTCGCTGATGACGCGATCGACGTAGGAGGCCATCACCGGGTTGATGACGCCGTCGATCTTGCCGACCGCCACCTCGTGGGTCGCTTGCGCATGGGCCGCGGTAGCAACCGCGCAGGCAGCAAACGCGACGAGCGCAACAATGCGCAGCGTGCGCGAAGCGAACCTGTCGTGGGCGAACCCAACGTGAAATCCGCGGACACGGGATCCACGCAGTAACGACCATGTCGTCATGCGGCAGTGGCTGCTGCGGCCCATCACACTGGTGTGAGCTCGCGGGCGATGGCTTCCACCTCGCCGCGCAGGCGGGTCAGGGCAATCTCGTCAGCCGGGTTTTCGGCGACCGTGCTGACAATCTGGGCGACCCGCTGCATCTGCGCCTCCGTGGCGCCGCGTGTTGTGATCGCGGGTGTGCCAAAGCGAACTCCACTGGTGACCGCGGGCTTACGCCGCTCCCCAGGCACGGTGGACATGCTCGTGATGATGCCCGTGGCTTCGAGCGCACGCGCGAGGGTCTTACCCGAGTACTCGCGATCGAGCAGCTTGACCACCAGCAGGTGGTTGTCGGTGCCGCCCGAAACCAGCTTCATGCCGCCGCGGATCAGTCCATCGGCGAGAGCTCGTGCGTTGTCGACCACTTGCTGTTGATACGTTCGAAACGACGGCTGCATCGCTTCGTGAAAACACACCGCTTTTGCGGCAACAGCGGCCAGGTGCGGACCGCCCTGGATTCCCGGGAACACGGTCCGATCGATCTCTTTGGCGATCTCTGCTTTGGAGAGGATCAACGCGCCGCGCGGGCCGCGCAGGCTCTTGTGGGTTGTTGTCGTGACCACGTCCGCGTACGGGACCGGGCTCGGATGGACACCGGCGGCGACCAGGCCCGCGATGTGGGCCATATCGGCCATGAACCTGGCGTTGATGGAGTCCGCAATCTGGCGGAATTTCTTCCAATCAATGATGCGCGAGTATGCCGAGGCGCCAGCGACGATCAGCTTCGGCTTGTGCTGCTCTGCGAGCTGCTGGACTTTGTCGTAGTCGATGACTTCGGATTCGGGGTCAACGCCGTAGTGGACGAAGTTATAGAACTGGCCCGAGAAGCTCACGGGCGAGCCATGGGTGAGGTGGCCGCCCTGGCTCAGCTCCATTCCCAGCACGGTGTCGCCCGGCTTGAGCAAGGCGAAGTACACGGCCATGTTGGCGGGGCTGCCTGAGTACGGCTGCACGTTGGCGTGCTCGGCCTTGAACAGCTGCTTGGCACGGTCGATGGCGAGCTGTTCGATATCGTCGACGAGCTCGACGCCCTGGTAATAGCGGGCTCGCGGGTAGCCCTCGGCGTACTTGACGTTCAGGTGGCTCGCCAGGGTCTGAAGGACTGCCTGCGAGGTGTAGTTTTCGCTGGCAATCAGATTGAGCGTGCGGCTGTGGCGGTCGCGGTCTCGCTCGAGCAGATCGAAGACTTCGGGGTCGACCGACTGCAGCGCGCTGGGTGCCCGCATCTCCACGGACATGTCTGGCTAAGTGTACTTCTGTTGAGTGGCTACAATGCCTGCTTTGTTATGAACAAACGAAAGAAGGTTGCCTGGCGGAAGCATCGCGTCAAGGCCAAAAAGCGTGAGGAGAAGGAGCGAGCCACAGGGGTGACGCGCCGCTGAGCTCGCCGGTCCGCTCCGCGAGCCTGAGTACCCCGCGAGGCACCTAGGCTAGGAGGGAAAAGCCGCCGTCTACTACCAGGGTTTGGCCGCGGATCATGGCGGCGTCTTCGGTGCAGAGGAAGGCCACTGTGCGGGCGACGTCCTGGGGGGTAGTCAGGCGGCCCGCGGGAGTGCGGGCTTGTGATTGCGCGATGACGTCAGCACCCCAGGCAAAGGACCTCAGTGCGTCGGTCTCTACCAGGCCGCCGGACACCGCGTTCACCCGCACGTTATGCGGAGCTAGCTCGACAGCCAGATAGCGGGTGACCGCCTCGAGGGCGGCTTTGGACACGCCGACCAGGAAGTAGTCCGGCATCACCCGGCTGGCGCCGAGGCTCGATATTGAGACCACGGCGCCGCCGCCACGGGCCTGCATCAACGGCAGGGCCGCACGGGCGCAGAGCCAGGCACCCCGCGCATTGACGTTCAACGTCCAATCCCAGTGCTTGGGAGTTACGTCGGTAACGGAGCGATTCACGCCTGACGCCGAGTTGTTGATCAGGATGTCCAGGTGGCCGAAACGGTCGGTGATTTCCGCGAACATGCGGTCCACGCTGGCCTCATCGGCAATGTTGGCCTTCAACGTCTCAGAGGTGCGGCCCAATGCGCGGACTTCGGAGGCAACCGCATCCGCGTTGTCGGGGTGGCGGACGTAGTTGATCAACACGTCGGCGCCGCGAGCGGCGAGCTCGAGGGCGATGGCGCGACCAATGCCGCGGCCGCCGCCCGTTACCAGCGCGAGCTTCCCTGCAAACTCCGCCGTCACCCCTGGATGAAGCCTTTCCCAGAGGTAAAGGGCGTCACTTCTCCAGGGTGGCTTTGACGCTGAGCTCCACGTTGCCCTTGGGGGCCTGTGAGATGGGGCAGCCGTCCTTCGCGGCTTCGGCAGCCTTGAGGAACCCTGCGTCGTCGAGGTTCGCGACTTTGCCGCTGACCTCCAGCGCGCTGGAGACCACCTTGAAGCCATCACCGACGCGATCGAAGGTGACGCGCGCGCTCACGTTCAGGGATTGTGGCGGGTTGCCACCGCGGCCCAATCCGGCGGACAGCGCCATGGCGTAGCAGGCGGCGTGCGAAGCTGCCAGCAGCTCCTCGGGACTGGTGATGCCGTTGGCATCGGCCTCGGAACGGCGCGGCCAGCTGACTTCGAGCTGCTTGAAGGCGCC
>JAFAZN010000021.1 GCA_019239775.1 Chloroflexota bacterium | reverse complement strand
CACGGAGGTCAGAACCACGGAGGTGAAGCACGTCTGTGGGTAATGCAAACCTCCGGTTACGATGGGCGTTATGCCTCGCAGCGTAGTCGTGACTGGTGCCGCCGACGGTATCGGCCGCGGGATTGCCTCACTGTTTGCGCGACGCGGAGATCGCGTCGCCCTGCTGGACCTGAACGCGGAGAAACTGGCCCGCGCCACCGATGAAATCGTGCAAAACGGCGGCCAGGCCATCAGCATTCCGACGGACGTGCGCATTGCCAGTCAGGTTGATGCGGCGATCGCGCGCGCGGCCGAAGCGCACGACGGCATCGACGTGGCCGTCAACAATGCAGCGGTCTATCCGAATACGGCAGTTGTGAACATGAGCGAAGACGAGTGGGACCTGGTGCTCGACACCAATTTGAAAGGCGCATTCCTGTTCTTGCGCGCCGCGGCGCGCGTGATGATCGGGCAACGTCGCGGCGGCAAACTCTGCGCAATTACCAGCGGCGCGTACCGCTCCGCGCGACGTGGCGCATCGCACTACTGCGCCTCCAAGGCCGGCCTGGTGTTGCTGGCGCAGACTCTTGCATTGGAGCTCGCCGAGCACGGCATCAACGTGAACGTGGTCTCGCCGGGGTTTATCGAGGTCGGCTTGCGACCAGGGGTGTCGGTGCCGTACCGCGAGCGCATCGTGCAAGACATTCCGCTCGGCCACTTCGGTGAGCCAGAGGACATTGCCAGCGCCGTCGCGTTTCTCTGTTCGGACGAGGCGAAGTTCGCCACCGGCAGTGTGCTGACGGTGGATGGTGGATCCGGTGCGGGGCGGTTCCACTTGCCGTACTCGACGAGCGAGTGAGCTGACGACGCCAGTGCGCGGCGGCCAAGATTGGATTGGCGGCCGAGGGGCTGGCGCCCGTGGGTTGGCAGCGTCGCAGAACACAGAATTTCTCTGAAGGAATGGGACTTTCTCTCTCGAGGGGATGCTTCTCCACTTGGATTGGACTGCCACCTGAACGAATTGGACCGTCACGTGAAACATTGGACCGTCACGTGAAAACAATTGGACCGTCACGCCGTCGGTGAGGCGGAGGGCTCAGGCCATGGTGCGGCGGAACAAGTCCATGGCATTCAATCCCGCGATTTTGCGAATCGACTGGTCGTCATAGCCGCGCGCGATCAAGCCGCGGATGATGTTCGAACCGTCCGCGGGTGATTCCAGTCCGTCTAGATATGGCGCTGGCAGGCTGTCCGGCGCGTTGCGTCCAAGCAGCACGCGATGAAAGCCGACGTGGTCGCCAACTTGCGTATCGGTTCCGATGCCGACGTGGTCGATGCCAACTAGCTTCACGAAATAGTCGTAATGGTCCAGGACGCAATTGATGTCCTGGCGCGGATCGTCGCTGAGGGAATTCGGCACCGCCGTCACGCAGCACAAGCCGCCTTTGTCGGCGCAGGCTGTGAGCTCCTGATCGGAGCGTGAGCGGCGGGTTGGACGGATCGTAGCGGCCGCATTGTGACTGAAGACCACGGGTACTTCTGACAATTCAATCGTCTCCAGCGCGGTGCGCGAACCCGCGTGCGACAGGTCGATGACCATGCCAATGTCATTCATCCGCTGGACGACCTCAACGCCGAACTCGCTGAGACCGCAATCGGTGCGCTCGTACTGTCCGTCACCGATATAGCTCTTGCGCATATAGGTCAGCCCCGCCAGGCGGACGCCAATGCCGTAGAGCACGTCGACGCGGTGAAGGTCGTGCCCGATCGACAGATGCTCCAACGTTGGCAGGAAGCCAATCTTGCGTTGCTGCTGGGCGGCCAGAATGTCCTCGGTGCGGGTGATCTTGACAACACTGTCGCAAGCCTTGTGGATGTCCGCGAGCATCATGCCGATTTCGTCGATGAGGTCCTCGAAGTGACTGAACGAGGGGTCGGGTTCTTTGCCGAGGCACGACAGCAAATTGGCCGAGCACACCGTGGTCCAGCCGCCGGCTTTGACAGCTTCGAAGCCCCAGACGTAGCTGTTGCCGCGGAAGTACGCGGGCATGTCGGTAGCCGGTTCTGCGAGGACCATCGGATGTTGGTGGACATCGATGAGCACGAGGTCCTCCATCAACCGCTGAAAGCGCAGCTCCTGAGAGGCGTCCAGCGGGACGCGCATCGAAGGGACGCGGTTCGTCTGGGCGGCCAACGTGAAGTTCGGCGTGGTGGTCGGCATGGGCGCCAATCGTAGCGCGGTCCTTACAATCCGAAGCCTGCCTTGAGACCCGGCCCGGTATTTCTGTCCGAGACGATGGGTCGGCGTCAGCTGACCTTGACCCTCGGCGCGCTGATGTTGTGCGTGTTCCTGTCCGCGCTGGACAGCTCCATCGTGGCCAACGCGCTGCCCCGCGTCATCGCCGACCTTCAGGGCTTCGAGCTGTATGCCTGGGTCACTACCGGCTACCTGCTCTCATCGACGGCAGTCGTGCCGATCGGCGGCAAACTGGGCGACCGCTTCGGACGCAAACCTATGCTCATCGGCGGCGCCACGTTCTTTCTAGCCATGACGCTGCTATGCGGAGTGGCGCAGAACATGCCGCAGCTGATCGTGCTGCGCACGCTGCAGGGCCTTGGCGGCGGCGTGCTCACCGCGACGGTCTTCGCGGTCATGGGCCAGCTCCTGGCACCAGCGGAACGCGCCCGTATCAGCGGACTCATCACGGCGGTTTTCAGCCTGGCAGGCGCCGTGGGACCGGTCGTGGGCGGCTATCTGACCGACACCTTTTCGTGGCGGGCGGTGTTCTACGTCAACCTGCCCTTCGTCTTGCTGGCGCTGCTGATCCTGTGGCGCTTCTTTCCGCAGGTAGGCTATGACGGCCGGCGGTTGCCGATCGACGTCGGCGGCGCGATTACCAGCGTGGCGGGGATCGTGCTGCTGTTGCTGGCGCTGAGCCTGGGCGGTCGCGAATACGCGTGGGACTCGCCCATCGTGCTCAGCTTGCTCGGCATTGGGGTGGCGGTGCTGACGCTGTTCCTGTGGCTGGAGGCGCGCGCACCCGATCCGGTGCTGCCGTTGAGGTTGCTGCGGAACAACGTGGTTGCCATCTCATCGACCAACTCGCTCGCGCAATCGATGGCGCAGATCTCGCTCGCGCTCTTCGTGCCGCTGTATGCGCAGGCGGTAATGGGCACGAGCGCCACCGTAAGCGGCACGATCATGGTGCCGATGCTGCTCGGTATGGTCGCGAGCAACGTGGCGGCGGGGCTGCGGATCGCGCAGGTCGGTCGCTACAAAGCCTTCGCCATCCTCGGCTTCGCGATGGGCGCCGCCGGTTTCGGCATGCTGGCGTCCCTCGGGCCGCAGACGCCCTTCTCACTGTTGGCGGCGTGCCTGGCGTGCCTGGGCGTCGCGATCGGCATGATTTTTCCAACGCTCACGCTGTCGTACCAGAGCGCTGTTGAGTTTCGAGAGCTTGGCGTCGCTACCTCGCTGAACCAGTTCTGCCGGTCGGTGGGCAGCACGCTTGGCAGCGCGCTGTTTGGCAGCATTCTGATCCTGCGGTTCGTGACAGGGCTGCATGCGTCACTGCCGGACCAGGTCAATGCGTGGCTGGATAGTCCGGATGCGGCAGGGTTGCGCGATCCGCAATCGGTGCTCAATCCGTCTGCGACGGAGCTCCTGCGACAGCAGGTGGGCCAGGCATTTCCGTCGGCACCGGAAACGGCCGATGTGGTGCTCGCCGCGATTCGCAACAGCCTGGGATCGGCACTGCACCTGGTGTTTTTCATTGGTGCAGGCGTGATGCTGTTCGGGTTTGTGGGGAGTCTGATCTGGCGCGAGGTGCCGATGCGCCGCGTGCCTGCCCGAGTAAAGGACGTTCAGGACGGCAGCGGCGTGGGCGTGGGCTTTTCGCCGACGAACACGGGTACCGAGGCCACCGTTTCGGCGCCGATGACCGAGGAACGCGCGTAGGCGGTGAACACGTGGCTGCCCTTTTGTGCGCTGTTCGGAATGAACAACGTCGCGGAAAAACGGGGAGCTTGCCCAGGCGCGGCCGCGGCTGGCACGGCCGAGCCGACGAACCAGCCGCCGTTTTCGCGCGGATCGAGATAGAACTGGATACGGTCCACGCCTGGTCCCGAACTGCTGGCGGGATCGTAGGCGATGCCCGAAACCACGTAGCCGCCGAGTGGCAGCAGGTCGCCGGGGCTGGGATTGCTGAGATCCAGGATCGCGCCCGGGTTGTCAATCAACGGAGCGCCCGGCGGCCCCGGGGTGCCGAAGAGCTGCGGTCCAGGCGTTGGAGTGAACGCGATTTCCGCTGGTAGAGGCGGCGCGAGGTTGACCGGTGTAGCGACCGCTCCACAATTGGAGCTCACGCGGGCGACGGCGGCCGGAGTCGGTGGTGATGGACCGCCTGATTTCGGCGGAGGGATGTCACCAACACGGACTGGCACGACCACGGTGGTCTGACCCGGACCTACTGAAGCGAAGGCGTACACGACGAACTCCGCGGAGGCGAGCATGACTTTGGGGATGGTGAGCGACGTCTGGAAGCGCGGCGGACCGAAGCTGTCGGCGTTCGGGATGGACGTGGCCGAGCCGAGATACAGCCCGCCAGCATCGCGCTCGCCGAGGAAAAAGTCCACGCGCGACACACCCGAACCGACGGTCGCGGCGGGATCGAAAGCGATGCCTGAGATCACGACAGTACCTGGCATCAGCGTGTCGCCCGGGTTGGGATTGTCCAGCTGCAGAGCCGGGCACGGCTGCGGTTGCAATGACTGCGCGCCAGCAGGCAGCGCGGCCGACAAAGACCCATACACCAGGAGGAGTGTGACGAACAGGACGGTGAGTCGGCCCAACCACTTCATTGCGGCGCACCCGCACCCACGTTGCGGCGCATCGAGAGCGCGATGCGGCGGCGATTCAGGTCCACCTCCAGGACTCTCACCTGCACCGGCTGCTGCACGCGCACCACTTCGTTTGGATCGCGCACGAAGCGGTCCGCCAGCTGACTGATGTGCACCAGACCATCCTGGTGCACGCCAACATCGACGAACGCTCCGAACGCGGTGACATTGGTGACGACCCCCGGCAGCAGCATGCCTGGCTCGAGATCCTCCAGTTTGTGGATGCCTTCGCGGAATTGAATCACCTCGATGCTCGCGCGCGGATCGCGACCGGGCCGCGCCAGCTCCGCAAGGATGTCATTCAGCGTTGGCAGGCCGATGGTAGATGTGACGTACCGCTCGGGATTGATACGCGCTTGTAGAGATGCGTTTTGCACGAGGTCCCGCACGGAAAGGCTGAGGTCAGCTGCCATACGGTCGACGATCGAATAGGACTCCGGATGGACGGCCGAAGCATCCAGCGGATTGGCTGCGCCGTGAATGCGGAGGAAGCCGGCGGATTGCTCGAACGCCTTCGCGCCCAAGCGCGGAACGCGAATTAGATCCTGTCGATTCCGGAATGGACCATGTTCGGAGCGGTAACGCACGATATTGTCCGCCACGCTCGAACTCAGCCCTGACACGTACGCCAGGAGCTGTTTGGAGGCGGTGTTGACCTCCACGCCAACCGCGTTGACGCAGGAAGTCACCACGTCGTCCAGCGATTTGCGCAAATCATCTTGATCCACGTCGTGCTGGTGCTGTCCGACGCCAATACTCTTGGGATCGATCTTCACCAGCTCCGCAAGCGGATCCATCAGCCGTCTACCAATAGAGACTGCGCCGCGCACCGTGATGTCGCGGTCCGGAAACTCCGCGCGCGCCACCTCCGACGCGGAGTAGACGGATGCGCCGGACTCATTCACGCTTATCACCGGAATATCCACTTGCAGCGAGCGAATGAACGCCTCGGTTTCGCGACCACCGGTGCCATTTCCGACGGCGATTGCCTCCGGCTCGTATCGGCGAATGAGGTCCAGCACGATGTCGGTGGCGTCGCGACGGCGTTGGTCCGGATAGATGACGGTGTCGAAGAGTAATTGGCCCTGCGCATCGAGCACGACCGTTTTGCAGCCGGTACGAACGCCTGGATCAATTGCAAGAACGCGTTTCTGTCCCAATGGAGGTGCAAGCAGCAACTGACGCAGGTTTTGCGCGAACACGCCAATGGCTGCCGCGTCCGCGCGACGTTTGGCCTCGGCGTGCGTTTCGGTCTCCATCGCGCGAGAGAGCAATCGCTTGTAGCCATCCCGCACGGCCAGACGGACCTGCTCCGAGCTGCGACTGGTGCCACGCACATACGCGCGCTCCACAATCGCCAGCGCATCACCCTCCGGCGGTTGGATGGACACCGACAACGCCTCTTCACTCTCGCCCCGAAACACCGCCAGGACACGGTGGGACGGCGCGGAGGAGATCGGCTCTGACCAGTCGAAGTAGTCGCGGAAGCGAGCACCTGTCGTCTCTCGGCCCGACCGGACGGAGGACCGTAACATGCCGCGCTGCCAGAACAAGCGGCGCATGCGGGAGCGCATATCGGCATCGTCGCTGGCGCGTTCGGCGATGATGTCGCGGGCGCCTTGCAGCGCTGCCTCCGCATCTGGGACCTCTGGCCCCAGGAACCGTGCGCCCTCAACGATCGGGTCAATGCGCGGGTCCTGGCGCAGCAGTACTTCGGCGAGTGGCTCCAGCCCTCGCTCCCGGGCCACCGAAGCCCGCGTGCGGCGCTTCGGCCGAAACGGTTGGTACACGTCTTCCAGGGTGGCCAACGTCTCGGCCGCGTTCAGTTTGTGGTGCAGGTCCTCCGTCAGAAGCTGCCGTTCCTCCAGCGAGGCGACGATGGCAGCTCGCCGATCATCAACTGCTGCGAGTTGGGCGAGACGATCGCGGACGGAGGTGATCGCAACCTCGTCCAATGAGCCGGTGGCTTCCTTGCGATAGCGCGCAATGAATGGGACCGTCGCGCCTTCGTCGAGCAGTTCGGCCGTGGCACGGACCTGGACAACCGAGACGTTCAGCTCGCGCGCGACCGCCGCCAGATGGCGCTCTGTCTCAGACATCCTGAGATGGAGGACAGGCTTTCACGTACTCGGCGATGGCCGCATGGGTCGCGAACCACACGCCGTGGTGACTGGCGATGTACTCGATCAGCTCTTCGAGGATCACCATCCGCGAACGGTGGCCAATGATGTGCGGGTGCATCGTGAGCTGGAACATGCCAGCTTCAGCGTAAGCACGGTCGAATTCGTCACGCCAGATGGTCAGTGCGCTGCGCGGCGAGGTGTACGGGCGGACCCCGGAATATCGGTCGAACGAAAAGTACGGCGCGTCATCACGAATCCACTCCACCGGGATCTCGACGAGTCCGGTTGGCTCGCCGTCGGCCACGATCTCGTACGGCTCGTCGTCCGCCATCAGTGACGAGTCGTACAGCAGGCCGAGCTCACGGATCACCGAAAGTGTTGCGTCGCTGAAGTCCCAGGAAGGCGTGCGCAGACCGACCGGCCGCTGGCCGGCGATCCGCTCCAGGGTCTCGGCGGCCTTGAATGCCAGGTCGCGCTCGTCTTTCGGCTCCAGGAGCATGTTGCGCTCGTGGATCCAGCCGTGCAGGGCGATTTCGTGGCCGGCGTCGACGTAGCCGCGTGCTTCATCGGGGTGCAGCAGCGCGGACACCGCGGGCATGAAAAAGCTCGCCTTGATAGCGCGACGGTCCAACAGCTCGAGGATGCGACGTGCGCCGACCCGCGCACCGTATTCGCCCTGGCTCAGCTTGCCGGGTCGGGTTTCGGCATCGCGCAATGGAATCGTTTCGTGGTCGCAGTCGAACGACAGGGCCACTGCGACGCGGGCATCGTCAGGCCAGGTTTGCGGGGCTAGCGAGCGTCCCGCTCGGACACGCCCAACATGGCCACGCCAGGTAGCCTCATCCCACCGCCACGGTTCGGGCGCCTGCGGCTGCATACGACAGTCCGAATGCTACCCCCCGATATGGCGCAGCTTGTCCGGGTTGACCACCGAGTAAAGGGTTTGGATGCGCCCGTCGCGGATGTCGAACAGCACGACGCCGAAAGGTCGGCCGTCGCGAGTAGCCATGATTGCTGGCTGGCCGTTGACCTCTTCGATCCAGACGCGGTCCGGCGGCATTTTCTGCAAATTGCCCAACAGACCGCGCACCACCCGATCCGGCGAGTACACGGGGCGGAGGCCGGCAAGGTGCGTCTTGCCCCCGCCATCTCCGACCGAGACCACGTCCTCGGCAAGCAGATCGAGCAGACCCTGCACGTCACCAGAGGTCGTCGCGCGCAGGAATTCGGTGGTCAGCCGCTCTTGCTGTTCGAGTGACGGTTCAAAGCGCGACTGCTGATCGGCCAGGCGCTGGCGCGCACGATGAAACGCCTGGCGACAGTTCGCTTCCGATTTATCGACCACTGACGCAATCTCGCCATAGTCGTAATCGAATACCTCGCGCAGCACGAACACCGCGCGTTCCAACGGCGACAGCTTTTCCAGCATCAGCAGGAACGCGAAGGACAGCGACTCGCGCATCACCAGTGTCTCCGTGAGATCGGACCGGTCAGTCGTAACCAGCGGCTCCGGCAGCCACGGACCGACGTAGACCTCACGCCGAGCGCGCGCCGAACGCAACTGGTCCATGCACAAGCGGACGACGACGGTCGCCAGGACCGCGCGCACCGATTGGACGTTGTCCGGGCGCGCGCGGTCCCAACGCAGGAAGGCCTCCTGCAGGACGTCCTCGGCATCCGAAACAGTGCCGAGCAGGCGATAGGCGATCGCGAACAGGTACGGACGCTGTTCCTGGAAGGCATGAACCAAGTCGTCCTGCTCGAGCATGCTTTTATCCGATCCAAGCGTAGCGATCAGGCGGCTGCCAGCAACGTCCGCGATTGCGCGGCAACGGCGAGGCGCGCCGCGGCGCGAGCGCTGGCCAGCGCGGCGTCCGCGAGATAGCCCTCGGGACCGACCCAATCGCCGGCGAAGAAGACGTTGGTCAGCTCATCGGTCCGGGGCGAGGGGCGGCCGGCCATGCCGCCTGAGTTGGCGACGGGCAGTGCGCCCACGGCCAGCATGCGCGGCAGGAACCGCTGCTCGGTAACGACATCGCGCCAACCTGGCTGGGCCTGATCCAGCAGGGCTTCCAACGCTGCACGTTCACTGGCCGGGTCGGCGAGTTCTCGCGGGTGCAAATGGCGCAGCAGGTGGACCACGGCCCCGCCGTCCGGCGCCAGGCGCGCGAACTCGGATTGGGCCGTCATGAAGCGGGGTTGCTCGACGTCGAAAACGATCGGTTGGCTCGGCATCGGCAGCCGCGCGAGGGCAACGTCGAGGCACGCCACGTGAACCGGAACCAGGTCCGTCAACGTCTGGCGGAGCCGTGGCGCAACCTGCGCCGGCACCAGGTGCAGCACATCCTCGGGCGGCGTGGCGACAACCACCGCGTCGGCGAACAACTGGCGACCATCGTGCAGGCGCACGCCGGCGGCGCGACCGTTGCGCAAGGTGATTTGTGAGGCGCTGGCGGCGCTCTGGATTTCTACGCCGGCTGACTCCGCGGCATGTCGCAAGCCCGCGACCAGGGATTGCCAGCCGCCGTCGACGTAGTGCACCGGATGCTGCAGCGTCTGCTGGGTGCGCGCGATGAACACGTCCGCACTCGCCAGCTCCAGGGCAGCGCTATAGAAGGTGGTTCGCGCAAACGACTCCAGGAAGCTGCGCAACTTTGGCCGGTGGGTTGTCTGGGCGATCCAGTCCGACGTGGACACGTGCCCGACGTCAGATGCGCGCTGCATCGCGATGCGCGCGAAGACGCGCAGCAAATCTGCCTTGTCTGCTGCGTCCAGCAGGCTCGTGCGCAGCAGGTCCTTGGCTGTCGCCGGGAATGGGTGCAGCCGGCCGCGCGCGTCGCGGGCAAGATACCTGCGAGGAATGCCGGCCGAGTAGCTGACGCCTAGCTCGCGCAGTACCTGCGAGCCGGCCCCGCCGGTGTAGAAGGCGTGGGCGCCGCGATTGAGCGCGAAACCTCGCGGGGTGTCCGTCGCTGCGCGGCCACCTAGCTTTCCGGATTTCTCGAGAACTGTGACGGCGCTGCCAGCGCGGGCAAGATAGGTGGCCGCGGCCAAGCCGCTGAGGCCGGCGCCAATCACGACAGTGCGCTGTTCCGACTGTGAGGCGTTCATGCACCACAAGACGAAACAGCACCTAAGTTTTGTGACAGCCACCGCTCTTTTCAGCGACGTCACGATTGCACCTCAGGCTGTAGCGCCTCCGTCCGCGCCGCGGCCGCCCCTGGTGGGTGCATCACTTCCGTGCGGTGCAGCACCTCCGTGAGGAGGACTTCACTCCCGTGGGCGACATCACCTCCGTGGGAAGACATCACTCCCGTGGGGGACATCGCTCCGTTAGGAGGACTTCACTCCCGTGGGGGACATCACCTCCGTGGCAAGACATCGCTCCGCGAGGAGGACTTCACTCCCGTGGGCCTGCATCACCTCCGTGGGAAGACATCACTCCGTGAGGAGGACTTCACTCCCGTGGGGAACATCACCTCCGTGGGAAGACATCACTCCGTGGGTGCATCAGCGCGTGGGGCTGCATCACCTCCGTGAGGAGATATTTCCGTCGGGGACACCACGTCCCTGGATGGATCACCTCCGTGGAAGACGTCAGTCCGTGGGGCGCATCACTCCCGTGGAAACAGCCAGTTCGTGGAAAACCTACGTCGGCCCGTGCGAAACGTCACTCTCGTGAGGAGAAATCCCGCCGCGGGCGGCAAGCGCTGGGGGCCTGCCCGCGGCGAACTGAAAACGGGAACTAGCGACGGTCTTCGAAACGATCGAGCAGCGCGATGTCGCGGCTGTCATAGCCCCAGCGGGCGGCGGCGTATTCGAAGATCAAGATCACAGCGACGATCAGTGCCAGTGCAAACATTGTGGTGCCCTCCAAGGTCAGAGCAATCAATCAATCAATCAGTCAATCGATCAGCCAGTTAGGCCAATCGATCGGGGCATTCAGGCGTTCAGCGCGAGGGACGGATCGAGCCGGCTGGCCAGTGCCCGCAGCGCGGTGGCGAGCCGCGGGCGAACTGCCAGCGACGACCGGCGCACTGCGGCGAGCCGCGGGCCCACTGCCAGCGACGACCAGCGCACTGCGGCGAGCCGCGGGCGAACTGCCAGCGACGACCAGCGCACTGCGGCGAGCCGCGGGCGAACTGCCAGCGACGACCGGCGCACTGCTGCGAGCCGCGGGCCCACTGCCGCGTAGCGCGGGCGCGTTCCCGCGAACGTGGAGCGCACTGAGACGAACGGCGGGTGCACTGCTGCCATAGAAAGCGGGCGCCGCGACGCGCTGAGTGCCTGCTGCACCAGTGCTTCGTGCGCGGCGTCGGCGAGTCGATCCTGAATCACAAGACGGGCGTCCTCAAACGAGGGTGAGCTGAGCGACATCTTCTTCGTTAGTCCTGTTCCTAACCGCCTATTTGACG
>JAFAZN010000158.1 GCA_019239775.1 Chloroflexota bacterium | reverse complement strand
GGGACACCGGCCGGAATAATTACCAGGTTTCCTGGATTTACAATGTAGGTGCGATCACCCACTTGCGCGTGCATGGTGCCGCGCAGGATGTAGTACAGCTGATCGCTCGGGTGCGTGTGCATGCCCGAGGTGGTGCCCGTGCCCGGCGGCACGCGCGTGCAGATGCAAATGCAACTCTCCAGCCCACTCCCGGCATCCGCAAGCCGCTGGCTGTGAAACGCACTTTGCGGGAATGCCGCGAAGTCCACAGGCCGTAAGTACCGCATGAGTTCGCGCCGCCCATTCTAGCGCGAGCACATCACCACCGCAGGACATCACCTCCGTGGGTTCATCACTCCGTGGGTTCATCACTCCGTGGGACGTCACCTCGTGGGTTCATCACTCCGTGGGTTCATCACTCCGTGGGACGTCACCTCATGGGTTCATCACCTCCTGAGGGGCGTCACCTGCGTGAGCATGCCGTCGGCGTCGGGCGGGGACGCCAGTCGTCGCCGGGTACACTGGGCCTCAACGGAATGAGCACTCCCTCCTCCCCCACGGTGAGCCCCGAACGTTTCGCCCAGGGCATGACCTTCGAGCAGTATGTGGCCTACCTGAGCACACCCCAGAACCTGCAGCGCGAAAGCACCAGCGGCCTGCGGGTGGACCGCAGCGCGTTCTTCCGCGATGCGTTCGCGCAATCCCAGCTCAGCACGCACCAGGCGGCAGCGTTGCGGTGGCTCACCGCCCAGCCGAATCCGCCAGCCAGGATGTTGGCGATCTCCGAAGACTGGTCATCCGACTGCCGCCGCGACATCCCAACATTCGCCAGAATGGCCGATGTCGGCGGTCTGGAGCTGCGCATCTTCGACCGTGACGGCCAGAAATTCTCAGCAGAGAACGTGCCCAGCCGAGACACCGCCCCGGACAGCAACGCGGACCTCATGGCCCAATTTCTCAATCACAAGAACGGCCAGACGTTTCAATCCATTCCGGTGTGCGCATTCTTCACAAAGGAGATGGAGTACCTGTACCACTTCACCGAGTATCCGGCGATTTACGACAAGGACCGGGTAGTGATGCAGCACATCCGCGCGCCGCGGCCCAATGAAACGCCAGAGCAAACGCGATCGCGCGCCGATCGTGAGTTCGGCGAGCTTGTCGATTCACCATTCTGGCGTATCTGGACCTCGGCGACAGTGGACGAAATTCTCAGCGCCCTCCACCGCAAGGCGGTACTGGGAGTGGTCTAAACAAACCGGTCAACGCCAGCAGGAGCGCATACCGCAGATGGTGCACAGCACCTCTTCGGTTTGCGGCGGCCGTTCGGGTGGCGGCTCGGCCGGCGGTTTCGGTGCCTGGTTCGATGGCTGCTCCACCGGTGGCCTGGCAGTCGCCTCAGGCATCAGGCGCGTACCAGCTGGTGCGACTGGAGGAACCGGCGCATTTGCTCAGTAACCTGCGGTACCACGTCCGCATCGCGCCATCGCTCAATCCTCTCAACGTTCGGTAGGAGCTCCGCTACCTCGACTGAGATCCCCTTCGGGTGCGCGCGGTCGTCGCCATCGAGCAACAGCAGCGGGGTTTGCAACGTTTTCAACGTCTCACGCGTGGCGGTGAACACGAATCCAGAATCGAATAATCCATGGCCGAAGGCATCAACGTCCGATGCATTGACTGAGGCGCCCTTGTCAATCAGGTTCTGTCCCCAGGGCCGCCACATGTCTGGTCCGAACGTGCCCGGGTTGGTGGAGTCCTCGCCGATCGGCTGCATGAGCACGCCGGCGTTGATGCGCTCCGGCGCTACCTGCAGCAGCTCGAAGATGAACGAGCAGCCAATGCAGCAGCCAATCACCAACGTGCGATCGATCCCGAGGTGGTCCAGCACCGCCAGTTGATCGCGCGCATACATCCCCCATGGATCTTGCGTCTGAAGCGGTCCTTTGGAGCGGCTGCCCGCGTTGCGCTGATCCATGGCGACAATCCTGAAGTCGTTGGCAAAGGCCTCGAGCGGCCGTAGCGGCAGGCGATCCCAGAAGTCGATAGTCGAATTCAGTCCCCCAGGTGAAAGCAGCAGCAAGGCTGGCTTCGAGGCACTGCCGTGGTCTTCGTAGTAGATCGAAGCTCCCTCACGTTCGACAGTTGGCATACGCGCCAGGTTACCGCGAAGCTTCGGCGACCCGTACGGGCGGTCTGAGCGTTGACGCCAGAACGCTTGTGGTGCCGTACGCAGCAGCATGACATACAAGGGAACCCGAATCTTGCGACCAGTGTGAGGCGAGCTGTCGTAGACTCGCACTCGTGACGGACGCGTTGCTGCGCCGCGCCGCGGAGCTCGTTCCAGTGCTGAAGGAGCGCGCGGTGCAAACTGAACGCCTCCGCCGCTTGCCCCGCGAGACGGTCGATGACCTGGTCGCGTCGGAGTTGATGCGGCTCGGGGTGCCAGAGCGTTTCGGCGGACTGGGCCCTGACTACGATCGTGCGTATCCAATCGCGGCCGAGCTTGCTCGCGGATGCGCGGCAGCGGCGTGGTGCTACTCGCTTTGGACAGTGCATGCCTGGATGGTTGGCCACATGCCGGAGCGTGCGCAGACGGAGTTCTTCGCCAACGGACCGGATGTGCTTTGCTCCAGCTCATTCGCAACGACGAGTACCGTGAAATCCGAGCCGTGCGACTCCGGTCTACGCCTAAGCGGCCGGTGGGAGTTTTCGAGCGGCTCCGACCACGCCGACTGGTTGCTGCTCGGCACCGGTGCGGCGGGCGCTCTGGCACTTGTGCCGCGGCCAGACTTCGAGGTACTCGATACCTGGCATGCCTCTGGCTTGTGCGGCAGCGGAAGTCACGACGTCGTTGTCAACAACGCGTTTGTGCCGGGCCACCGCTTGCTCGACATCGACCTCGCCGGTGCGAGTGACTTGACAGGTTGGGAGCTCCATCACCGCCTGACATATCGGGTGCCGCTGCGCGTCATGCTCGCGTGGGACCTGGTCGCGCCGCTGCTCGGTGTCGCCCAAGCCGCGCTCGACGAATTCGTGCACCGCATTCAGGCAGGTAAAACTGGCGCCTATATGGCTCGCTCAGAGGTGATCCAATTGCGAATCGCCGAAGCCTCCGCGGGAGTCGAGGCGGCGCGCGCGCTCATGCACCACCGCATCGCGTGGGTGCTCGCCAAGGCCTCTCGCGGCGACGCGTTTTCCGAGCTGGAGCGCGCCACTGTCGCGCGCGATCGTGCGTTCGTGGTGCGGTTGTGCATGCAAGCGGTGAACGGCTTATTCGACGTGAGCGGTGGCCACGCGTTGTTCCTCTCGGATCCGCTACAACGCGCACATCGCGACGCTCAGGCGATTGCGCATCGCGCCGGACTCACACTGGAGTTCGTGGGAACCAACTACGGACGCCTGGCGCTAGCTTCACCGAGCAGCGACCAATGACTGAAGCACCACCGTCGGAGCGACCGAAGACCAGCTCGTGGTGGCGCATTCTGCTGCTCGGCCTCGGCCTGTTCCTTCTCTCGGTTTTCGTTTTCGGGGTAACCGGTAACCCAAATCTGTTTCCGACCGTTGCGCTGATCGGCAACTTTTTGGTGCCGGTCAGCTACGTGGCGTTCTTCTACGAACGCCGCCACATGAGCCAGATTACGTTGGTGAGCACGGCTCGCGCGTTCTTCTACGGCGGCGTGCTTGGCGTCTTCGCTGCCGCGCTGCTGGAGCCGGTATTCGTCACGCGACTGACATTTCTCTCGTCGTTCGAGATCGGTCTGATCGAAGAATTCGCCAAGATCTTGGGCGTGTTGGTGGTAGCCCGCCATCACCGACACGACTCGGAGATCGATGGCATTCTGCTCGGCGGCGCCGCCGGTATGGGTTTCGCCGCGCTCGAAAGCAGCGGCTACGTATTCACCGCGTTCATCGAGAGCGGCGGCAGTCTTTCATCGCTGGTGGTGGTGACACTCCTGCGTGGACTGCTGTCACCGGTTGGCCACGGCACGTGGACCGCCATCCTTGCGAGTGTGCTGTTCCGCGAAGGGATGCCGAATAAGTTCCGCATCAACGGTGCTGTAATTGGTGCGTACTTGACGGTGGTGGTGCTGCATGGTCTCTGGGACGGTCTGCCGCCGCTGATCGATGCGCTGACCGGCTCCGGGACGGATGTGCTGGTTGGCCAGGGCGCGGTCGGTCTGGCTGGCCTGATTATTCTCTGGTTCCGCTTCCGCGAAGCCCTGCGTCGCGCCCCTGCGCCTCAATTGACCGGCTCAGGTTTATCACCGTGGTAGCTAACAACGTGCGGGGCTAGTCGTCCCGGGTCGTGTAGCGCGACACCAGTCCCAACAGTTCGTCCAGGTCAAATGGCTTCCCCAGGAACCCGTCCGCCTGAATCTCCGCCGCGCGCTCACCCGCATCGGTCGCGGCCGTAATCACGACAATTGGTGCTTTCGGTCCACCTTGCTCGCGATACCTGCGCGCGAATGTCCAGCCATCCATAATGGGCATCCGCATGTCCAACAGGATGAGGTCAGGCTGGACCTGGTCGGTCACTGCCAGTGCTTGCGCACCATTGGTTGCGGTCGATACCGCGTATCCCTCGGAGTCGAGAGCCATTTCGACAAAACTGCGGATGCTCGTATCGTCGTCTACCACCAGGATGCGCGGTTGAGCCATGGTCACCATGCGTAAAGATCGTGGCCGCCTACGCAGGCCGTGTCCGCATGAGGATACCGGTTCGTGCCGACGACGGATCAATCTCGCTCAATATGGACCGTCCCCTCCACAGATCCTCATACGTTGTTAACAGTTGGCATACTGTTTGCGCATGCCGCCAGGGGAGGATTGCAATGTGAATGGGCGCGCAAGCCCTGAGTGGGGCGCGCTGGGCTTTTGACTCGTTCGATGGCGCACGATCGCGCCGAGCTGCGGAACAGGCTGCTGGAACGCCACGAGCAAATCGCGGCCGCCTGGCGTGCCGCGCTGGTGCCAACCGCGTACGTTCCGCTTAGCGCTGACGAACAGCGACAGGCCCTCATCGGTCTCACGGACCGCCTGATTGACGCGCTGCTCGCCGAACCGTATGCGCCCATCGAGTCGTCCTCCGTCGGCGCCGACCTCGTCGACCTCGGATTTGCGCGCGCCAGTGCGCTCGGCCGAAGTGTGGACGTGCTCGGACGCGAGCTTCTCGCGGATGCTCCGCCTGAAGAATTGCCTGACCTCCAGGGCCGGCTGGCAACGTTGCTGGCCGGACTCGCCGAAGGGTTTACCGCTCAGATCGGCGAGCGCATCCTGACCCAGCAAGAAACCATCCGCGAAGCGTTGCTGACGCAGCGCGATCAGGCCGAGGCAGCCCTGCGCGAGAGCGAAGCCCGCTTCCGTGCGACCTTTGCGTCCGCACCCTTCGGCATTGCCGTGGCGGACATGCAGGGTCGCATTCTGAGCGCCAATCCCGCCTTGCAGACCATCCTCGGCTGGACCGAAGATGAGATGCGCGGACGCCTCATTCTTGCGGAGCTGGCGCACCCCGAAGATGCTCAGGCCGGCTTCGAGGCGTTTGTTGACCTGGCCGCCGGCCGCGCGGAACGGTACGAAATCGAACAGCGATTCTTTACGCGGGATGGACGCACGATCTGGGTCCAACTGGCGATGGCGCTGGTACGCGACGTCGACGGCAATCCGCAATTCGCGATTGGCATGGGCATCGACATCACTGAACGTAAGCGAGCCGAGGCCGAACGCTTGCAGCTACTGCGCGAGCAGGCCGCACGCGCCGAAGCCGAAGCAGCCCAGGAGCGGCTTGGTTTCCTTGCGGAGGCCAGTGCGCAGCTCGCTTCGAGCCTGGACTACAGCACCACCTTGCAACAGGTCGCGCAGGCGGTGGTGCCGCGCATGGCGGACTGGGTCACGCTCAACCTTCTCGACGCCAGCGGAGAATTGCGGCAGGTTGCCAGCGGGCACACCAACGCCGCGCGCGAGCGACTGGCCAACTACATGCGCGACCTCTATCCACGCCGCGACGAACCGACCAGTCCGGTGATGCAGGTCCTACGCACCGGCGCCTCACGGCTCATTACTCAGGTCACGCCCGACACGCTCCGTGCGATCAGTCAGGACGAGGAACACCTCCGACTGTGGCAGTCGCTTGCACCGCGCTCGGTGATTATCGTCCCACTCACGGGCCATCGTGGCGTGCTGGGGACCTTGTCGCTGATCACCACCTCCGATTCGGAGCGGCGCTATACACCGGTCGACGTTGCCCTGGCGGAGGATCTTGCGCGTCGGGCAGCATTGGCGGTGGAGAACGCGCAGCTGTACGCGGAGGCTCAGGCCGCCATCCAAACGGCAGAAGCGGCGGTACGCGCTCGCGAGGAGTTTCTCTCGGTTGCGGCACACGAGCTGAAGACGCCGGTCACCAGCTTGCGCGGCTTCGCCCAGCTTACACTGCGTGCGCTCGAGCAAGACCGCGAGATCGACCGCGACCGACTCCACCACGCGCTAACCGTGGTGAATCAGCAGTCCGACAAATTGCGCCGATTGGTCGCGCAGCTACTCGACGTCTCGCGTATCCAGTCAGGTCGACTCCAGCTCGAGCTGGAACCGGTGGACCTGAGCAGCCTCGTGCGCGAAGTGGCTACGAGCATGCGGCATCAGTCGCAACAGCACGAGCTGCGCGTGAGCATCCCGGGGGAGCAACCCGTGCGTATCGATCCGCTACGCCTGGAGCAGGTGCTAACCAACCTGGTCGACAACGCGATCAAGTACAGTCCGCAGGGCGGACCCATCGACATTGACGTCTCATCACTTGATCCGGAGCACGTCCGCATTGCCGTGCGTGATCGAGGTCCGGGCATCCGCCCCGAGCACCGCGCGCACATCTTCGAGCGCTTCTATCAAGCGGGTGCAGCCGTCGAGCACGCGGCCGGCATGGGGCTGGGTCTGTACATCAGCCGCGAAATTGTCGAGTTGCATGGCGGCACGATTGAAGCGGAGTTTCCACCGGATGGCGGCGCACGGTTTGTGATTACGCTGCCAAGCACGTCGTAACGGCGGTTACGATCGCATCGGCCAGCGGCTGTCGAGCCTCACGATTGGCCCAGAACGTAACCCCGTCTGACTCATCCAACGCAAAAACGCCACTCAACCGAAGGTAGCGCGCCACCATTTCGCCGGTACTTCGTTCCCTGAGGATATGTGCCGCGTCCGCCAGAAGCGGCGCGGTCAGCTCGAGACTCTCCCCGGTGAGCACCAGTCCGTTGGGCATGCCCTGTGGCATCTGGCGCAGTTTGGCGCCGATCACGTTCGCCAGCTTGGCGACCTCCGGAGCACTACGAAGACGCGTGACCTCCAGGTTGAATCGCTGATTCACCCGAAATGCCGCGCTGAGGTCCGGCCCAACCTTTCCTGCGCCGTATGCCTCGAACGAGACCTCGAAGCGACGGTCCGCCAGCAAACGGTGCGCGACGAGCAGTTCCGCGCGCACATCCAGTCGCGCCTCTTCATCATCCGCGCTCAGCTTCTTGCGGACCTTATCCGCGTTCGCTTCAACAAAGGTCCTGAAGCGCGGGTTGTCCTCCACCCAATGCCCCAACTCCAGTTGGAGCCGTGGCCGACACCTCGCGGCTACCGTGCGAACCAGTACGTCAGTCCGCTTCGACCACGCCGCCTGCCTCACGGGTTCAGGATGCCAACTCGTTCTTGCCCGCTGTCCTCGTCAATGATCCGATACAGATCTTCGATCCGCGCAGCACGCCCGAGCATCGCCGCCGCCGGACAGTAGCGCGTGGCGGACAGCTCCACGGCGCGCTTCACCATTTGCTCGCTCAGCTTTCTGCCGCGCACGACGTGCTCCACCTGGATGCTCGTGAAAATTTTTGGATGCTCCGGCGCACGGTCGCCCGAAACGCGCACCTCGTAGCCGGTGACGTCCTGGCGCATCTTGCGCAAAACGCTGATGACGTCCATCCCTGTGCAGCCGCCGAGCGAGGCCATCAGCAGCTCCATCGGCGTGGCACCGGCCCCGCTCCCACCCACGTCGGGCGAAGCATCCAGGATCACCTCGTGCCCGCTGGCAGTGTTCGCGCGAAAAGTCATGGCCTGCATGAGTTGGACGGTCGCCACCAACGCCATGCCGCTTACCTTAGCGTTTTTCGGCGAGTCCGTCCCCGATGAGGCTCAGCGCAATTCCCAGCACCAGCAGCGCAAACCCTGGCAGCGCCGTCATCCACCACGCCTGCAGCAAGAATTGCCGCCCTGCGGCAATCATGGCACCCCACTCTGGCGTCGGTGGCTGGGGACCCAAACCCAGGTAGCTCAAGGTGGCGCCAGTCAGAATGGCCAGCACCATGCTGGTAAAAACATAGACCAGCCCAGGTCCGATGACGTTGGGCAAAATGTGCCGAGCCATGATGCGCCAGGTCGAACACCCGATAGTCCGCGCCGCCTGAACGTACTCCAGGTTACGCGTAGCCAGCGTCTCCGCCCGCGCAATGCGCGCGTACCAGATCCAGCTCACCAGCCCGAACGCGAAATACAGGTTGACCAGTCCTGCCCCAAGCACGCTCATGATCGCCACAACCAGCACCAGGAATGGAAACGCCATGAGCACGTCGACCACGCGCATGAACAATGTGTCGAGCCGACCGCCAAGATAGCCAGTAGAAATCCCTGCAAAACTCCCGAATAGAAATGGAAACAGGACCGAAATGACGCCGATCTGGAGGTCTAGCCGCGCACTGTAGATAATCCGACTCCAGAGGTCCCGCCCGAAATTGTCTGTCCCGAGCAAGTGCCCAGCACTGAACGGTGGTTTGAAGGCTTCATCGAGCTTCTGGACGATCGGGTCGTACGGCGTGAGCAGCGGCGCGGCGAGCGCCACCAGGATCACCACACCGAGCAGGATCAAACCCGCCAGCAGCGTCCCGTTCAGTCCGACCTTCTGCAGCCGCATGCTGTAGCTGAGCCGGGGCACCGCCGCGACGTTGGTGAGGACTGCGCTGTTCAACACGTTTTCACTCATACGTGACTCGCGGATCGAGCAGTGAATACGAGAGGTCGACGGCCAGGTTGACCAGGATCACCATGATGGCGGTGATGACCGTGATGGCTTGCACCACCGGGTAATCGCGGCTGGTGATGGACTGGAACAACAGTTGTCCCATGCCCGGGATCGCAAATACTGTTTCGATCACCAGTGTGCCGCCCACCAGGAACCCGAACTGGAGTCCGAAAATGGTGACTGTCGACAGGAGCGCATTGCGCAACACGTGTTGGAGCAGCACGATGCGTTCGAGCAGACCCTTAGCTCGGGCGGTGCGTACGTAGTCCGACCGCATCGTAAGAATAACCTGGCTGCGCAGGTTGCGAATCAGCACTGCTGCCAACTGGAGTCCGAGCGTCAGGGACGGCAGGAACAGATACCAGACGTGCTCCTGAAACGTGTTGCCGAAGCCCGCCACCGGAAACCATTTCAAGCCCAATGACAGGAGCAGGATGAGCAAGATGCCAAGCCAGAAGTTCGGGGTCGTGAGGACCAGCAAGAACGTCACTCGAATAAGTTGGTCCACCCAACCGCCTTTTTTGACGGCGGCTAGGAGTCCGAACGTGAGCGTGAATAGGCCGGTTAACGCCATGGCGTAGACGGCCAGGCCGATGGTGATCGGCAGGCGGCTAACCACCATGTCTCTGACAGGTTGCTTGAACTGGAGTGATGTGCCCATCTGGCCCTGCACGAAGCCCGAGACGAACTGCCAGTACTGTTCGTACAGAGGCTTGTTGAGACCAAGCTGGTCGTGGAGTTCGGCGATGTTCTGCTGGGTAGCGCGGTCCCCCAGCAAAACCACCGCCGGATCACCCGGCAGGAAATGGACCATACCGAAGATCACGATGGTCACGCCAAACAGGACGAAAACCATCAACACCAACCGTTTGCGAACGTACCCGCCGCGCCCCACGCCCGGTCCCTCAGCGCCTCACAGTAACTTCACCACGGAGTTACTGCCCTGCCCACGGAGTTACTGCCCTGCCCACGGAGTTGCTGCTTTCCCAGCGAGTGATGTCCCCCACGGGAGTGCAACCCACGCACGTGATGCAACCCACGAAGTGCCACCCCACGGGAGTGATGTCCCTCACGGGAGTGCACCCGCACGGAGTGCCACCCCACGAAGTGATATCCCTCACCAGAGAGCGGCCCCACGGAGTGCCACCCACGGAGTGATGTCTCTCACGGGAGTGCGGCCCCACGGAGTGCCACCCCACGGAGTGATGGCACCCACGAAGTGATGTTCACGCTATTGCGACAGGGTGACATCCTCGAAACGGTAGTAGCTCAAGCCGTCAATGAGGAACCCGTGCACCCGGTCCGTCCACACCGCGGTCGCCCCTAGATTGGCCATGAACACCAGCGGTGCGTCGTTCAGGTATGTCCGCTGAATGTCCCGATAGTCCGCCTCGCGCGCAACCGGGTCCTGCTCGAGGTCCGCCGCAGTAATGCGCGCATTCAAATCCGGGTTGTTGTAGCGCGTCCAGTAGGCGAAGGAGCCCGAGTCCGGCCCACCCCGCATCTCATAATTGACGATCTCAGTAGGGTCGTTCATGTCGTTCGTCCAGGCGGACAGGGTGGCCATGAAGTTGCCTTCGCCATGGAACGCAGCGCGCCAGGCCGTAGCCTCGAGCTGCTGAATGTCAACGCTGACGCCGATCTTGGCCCACTCATCCTTCAAGATGATGGCGGTGTTGATTCGGTCCTGGTTGTTGTTGGGCACGATCATGGGCAGCGTGAATCCGTTGGGCACGGACGACTGCGCCATCAACGCCTGCGCCTTCGCCAGGTCATAGGGATATCCAGTCGACTCCTTGTCGACATAGGTTCCGAGCGGAATAGGCGCGTTCATCACCTGTGCTTGACCGAAGAACACCGACTTGATGATCGCATCCTTGTCCGTGGCGTAGTTCAACGCCTGCCGCACGTTGATGTCGTTGAGCGGTGGCTTGGTGACGTTCAGCATGATGAACGTCGTTTGCTGAATCGGGAAGTCCTGGGCGTGGAGACCGGGCAGAGTGTTCAGCGAATCGATCTGACTGAATGGGACGAAATCGGCGATATCGTCCTCGCCACCCTGTACCTTCAGGATGCGCGTGTTGTCGTCAGGGATGTACTCGATGTC
>JAFAZN010000090.1 GCA_019239775.1 Chloroflexota bacterium | reverse complement strand
AAGGAAGCTGTGGCCAGCGGCCGGCACCTGCTCGCGGCCGAAACGTGGAACGAATTCAGCGAAGGCACGGACATCCAGGAAACCGTGCAAACGGGACGTCAGTACATCGACCTGACGCGCCGCTACGTCGACGAGCTCAAAGGTTTATCTGGAGCCGCGACAGTCACCGAGTAGTTCGCTGGGACGAGTGTCCTCGGGGCGGTTGGCGCCACGACCAGGACGCTTCGACGTTCCGAACCATCCAGGGTAATACTGGCATTGCCGTCGGGGTCGACTGGGACGGTGTCCACGGAGGTGCCATCAGGAGTGCTGCGCACGAGGCGCAGGTTCCAGTGCTCGGGAATCGGCGCGTCGACGCGCATCCAGCCCTCGGCGTTCCAGGCATCTTCCACTGCGCCAGGCTCATCCAGCCCGATCTCGGGAACGCGCAAGTCTTTGAATGCAAAGCCCGGGCCGTTGTAGCTCTGGTCGGTGACGTACTCGAAACGCAAGATGACGTCTTTGCCGACGTATGGCGTCAGATCAACTTGCTCGTCGATCCAATCGGGCCCAGATGCTCCGGTCCAGCCTTCGCCATAGTTGTTGCCGGCGTTGCGGTCGGGCACCGTGTGTTGGCCGTGGAGTACCTGCCAGGTGCGGCCATTGTCAGGCGAAGCCGAGAGGTAGACGAAGTCGAACCGATCCTCCACGTCGTACCAGGCGCTGAATTGCAGCGTTGCTTGATCGACTCCGGTGAGATCAATGCGACGCGTGAGACGGCTGTCCAGGCTGTCACCGCGGTTGCTCCACCACACGCCCGAGCTCTCAACCTGAATCGGAAGCAGCGAGACCGAACCATCTCCCGAAAACGTCACCGTGCCGGACGCGGTGGGGAGGTCGACGTAGTCCGCGGCATACTGCGGCACGCTGCCCAGGAAGGGTGTTTGAGGCGAAGCGCGACCCGTAATCGCGGTATGAAACCCCCCGCCAGCGTAGGCATAGCGGCCGTCGCCGACCGAGGCGTCCTGTAGCAGGTTGGCGACAGTCCAATCGGAAAAGAGGCTGTCCAGGTCGGGCTCGATCGGATCGCGAGTCAGGAACGACGCGAACAGACTTTCCCCGCGCAAGCACGGCGCGAGCAAGTCGGGGAGGGCCTCCCAGCCGCCGGCGCGCTCGGCGACGTAGCGTAAGAACAGGTATGAAGCCTGGTAGTGACGCGTGAGATCGGCCGGCTGATTGGTCCAGGCGGTGAGCTGAACGCTCGGCCGTGCGGCAAACGCGGCTGGCGCAACCGTGTCGTAGCCCGCCACGCGCATGGCAAGCTCCGAGGCGCCTTCGTCGACCCAACCCTCCTGCGACGGGCAGTGTGCGAAGTTGGCCATGTGCTGCAGCTCATGCGTGATCGTGGAGTCGAAGGCCGTCTGGCCGGGGCGGAGCGCGTTCAGGTTCACGTAGATCATCTCGTGCTGGTTGGAGCGCGGGTTGATCGCGCGTGGATACGCATCGGCGCTGGAGAAATACGCGGCGACGCCCGGCACGTTTGCGAGCAAGAAAACGATGTGTCCGTCGCGATCCACCGCCGGCTTGGGTTCAGAGCCGAAGTACCGATGGATCAGCGGGTAAATGCGGTTTTCGAACGTGGCGGCCGATTGTGCCAGGTCGGCGGCCGGTGCCCGATCCGTCATGTCGGTCTCGACGAACCAGTAGGCGTGGTCCGTGACGAGCTGCAATGTTGCGTTGGTCTGGAACAACTGCGCTGTGCGCTGGTCGAGGATCCAGAAGTTCTCTGTGTAACCCGCCACAAGTGGAGCGGGGGCGATTGGCGCGATCAACGGCGTTGCCGCGGAGAGGCCGCGCAGCCGCACCGCGAGATCGAGCGGATTGCGGGCGGGCAGTGGTGCCGCGAGGAGGCGGTCCGCCATCAGCTGCGGCGCAGAGCGATCGTCCGCGTACGTAAGTGTCGCCAGCGCTGCGACGGCTGCGAGCACCAGGGCAATTGCGGCGAAGCGCACGGCTTTGATGAAACTAGTCCGAGGCGAGTGAGGCGAGGACGCCGCGCACGACAGCGATGAGCCTCGGCTTGATCCGTTCGGCCGCGGCCAGCACCTCGAGGTGAGAGATCGTGTTCACCGCCGCCGGCCCAACGGCCATGTCGGTAATCGCCGAGACGCCTAACACGCGCATGCCCGAATGGCGGGCCACGATCACTTCTGGGATCGTGGACATCCCGACGGCATCGGCGCCACCCCGTTGCAGGAACCGAATTTCGGCCATCGTCTCGTATGCCGGTCCGCCGACCATGGCGTACACACCTTCCTGCAACTTGAACTGCGCCTGGGCCGCCGCGGCGTGCGCGGCCTTGCGCAGCTCCGGGTCATAGGCGTCCAGCATGTCCAGAAATCGAACGCCCAACTCGGGTTCGTCGGGACCAACCAGCGGTGACTGACCCGCCATGCCCATCAGGTTGAGGTGGTCCTCGATCACCATCAGGTCGCCAGTCGTGAAGGTTTCATTGAGGCCGCCGGCCGCGTTGGTAACGACGAGCACTTCGGCTCCAAGGTTGCGCAACACCCGCACCGGGAACGTGATCTCGCGGAGCGAATAGCCCTCGTAAAAGTGCACTCTGCCGCGCATCGCCGCCACCGGCGTTCCTTCGAGCATTCCGCACACCAGCGTGCCCGCGTGCCCAGGCACCGTCGACAAGGGAAAGTGCGGGATCTCGTCGTAGGGGACCGTTACCGCGTCGGCGACTTCGTCGGCCAGATCACCCAGGCCGGACCCAAGGATCAGTCCGACTCGAGGACTCTGTACGCCGCGTTCACGGAGGAGGTTGGCGGCTTCGGTCACCCGCGTGGCCGTGGTTCGCACAGCCGCGTCGACGCGGGACGTCACAGCGCCTGATCATACCCTGCGGCTCAGGACGAGCTCAGGGCCAGTTCGGAGTCTTCGTCTTGCGCGTTCTGTGATGAGGCCAGTTGGGTATAGATCTGTGTCGTGGCGATGCTGGCGTGCCCCAGCAGCTGGCGCAGCTCTTCGAGGCCTAGTCCTTCGCCTATCTGGTGCGTGGCAAACGAGTGCCGCAGCATGTGCGGCGTCATGATCGCCGGCAAGCCGGCTTCGCGCACGAGGCCCTTCATGATCAACCAGAAGCCCTGCCGCGTGAGCCGCAGGCCCCGCTGATTCACCACGAGCGCCGTCTCCTGCGGCGCATTGCGCGTGAGGAACGGTCGAGCCTGATCCAGGTACACCCGGATGCTGTCCAGCGTGACCTCATCCAGCGGCAGGGAGCGCTCGCGATTGCCGCGTCCGACCACGCGGACCCGGCCATTCGAGAAATCCACGTCCTCGACGTCCACCATGACCAGCTCACCAACGCGCATGCCGGTCGCGCTGAGCAGACGCAGCATGGCGTGGTCGCGAATACCTTCCGGCGTCTGGCGTATGCCCAGGAACGTCATCAAGGCGTTGACCTGGTCGTCCTGGACGGTCTTCGGCAGTGGTTTCTTGACGTCTGGCGAGCCGATGCCCTGAGTTGGGTCGGCATTGACCTCGCCTTTGCGACGCAGGTACTGGAAAAACGAACGGAGCGCTGCCGTCTTGCGCGCGATCGACGCCGCCGAATAGCCGCGATCACGTAGATGCAGGAAGTACGTCGTGATCAGGTCGCGGTCGATCGTACTGACGGCGAAGTCGGTGCCGCCCTGGCGTCCCGCTTCGGCGCGCAGGTACTCGGCGAACTGGAGCAGATCGTTGCGGTACGCCGAGATTGTGTTCGGCGACAAGCTCCGCTCACCCTCGAGATACGCGAGGAACGCTTCGATGCGCTCGTTCATGGGATCAGCCACCACCTTCTTGGATGCAGGGGGGAGGTCGACCTTGTGGGGTTTGGTCGGTAGGCTCAGGTGGAAGGTCTTGGTGGTCGACGGCCTGGTCGCGGACCGTTGCGAGGACCGCCACCACCGCCGGCGCGTGGGCCGTTCGGTCGCTGACCACCCGGGCGAGGACCGCCGGGTCTTGGACCCCCAGGGCGTGGTCCGCCTGGGCGGAGCGGACGAGCCTGGCCGTTTGGCGCGGCTGACGCGCCGGGACGCCGCGGAACCTGACCGTCCGGCGGGGGTGGCTGGGGTGGGCGCGGGCCGCTCTGGGCGGGGCGAGGCGGCTGTCGGGCGGCCTGCTCGTCGTCTCGGGCGCGCTGTCGATCCCAGCGCCAGATCGTCCAGTAGTGCGGGCGGCGGTACTCCTCGCCCTCCAGATAAAAGCCGGGAATGCCGCGGAAGATCTCCAACCACACAGTGGCGTCGCGACGGATCTTGACCTGCGATTCGACGGGCCTGAACGAATTGAACGCCTGGTCCAGCAGATAACGCACCACGCCCGTTTGGGGTGTGTCGCCCGTGGTACCGACATCGTGGATCGAGAGGTTGTCGTCCACGCGCATGTGGCATTCGACGAAACCGGCCACCTGCCAGGTCTGGTTCGGGCGGTCGAACCGCTCCAGGAGGAGAATGTCACCGCGGCCGGCGGCGCCGCGGTAACTCTCGCGATGGCCCTGATTGTCTGGATGCGCCAGGGTGGTGCCGATGGCGTCACGCAACGCCGCGGCGTCGCTTGCCTCGGCCGTCCGGACACGATACGCCAGACGTTCTTCTCCCACGCCGCTCCCTGTGTGCCGACAGCGTAGTCGGCTTGCTGCGACGTGGGCAAATCGCTCCTTAGCCTTGCACCCTGCGGCTCGCATGGAGCCACTTCAGGAACATCAGGTCGCGCACTTCCTGCTGGTCGAAGCCATAGGCCTCCAGCGAGTAGCGCCACTTGTACAGGGTCAACTGATACAGCTCGGCGGCCGACAGCGGGCCGCCTTCGAAAGACGACTTCTGGGCTGCTTCGACTGGTTGGGCTTGCGTTTCAGCAGTAGTGGATGAATTGGGTTCAGCAATCACGGGCTCATAACCTCCGCCGCGGCGTGTGAGCGACGGTAGGCGTCGGCTCAGGTGATCTTGCTTGATCCGGTGTTACGGTCGCGTTGCGACCAGAAGGAATTTCCTAACGGCCGCGTCACAACGCCGCGTATACGGGTCAGGGGGCTGCCGCCCCTCGTCTTGCACTGCGCACGTTGGTGCAGAGGCGCGTCAGCTTACGCCGTTGGGCTCCAGTTTTGTTAGCGAGTAGCCGATGCCGGGTCTCGTGATCACGTACTTCGGGTTGCTGGGCTCGGGCTCTACTTTTTGGCGCAGGCGCGCGATGTTCACACGCAACAGGTGGGCTTCGTCGCGGTAGGCAGGGCCCCACACTTTGGTCAGCAGGTCGTCCTGCGTCACCACGCGGCCGGCGTTGCGGGCCAGGTGCGCCAGGATCCTGTATTCGGTGGGCGTCAAATTGATGGGTTGGCCCTCGCGCAAGGCCTGGTGCTGTGAGAAGTCAACGGTCAGCTCACCCGTTGTGAACGAGGGTGTGGTGGCCTCTTTGGTGTATTGCTTGGCGCGACGCATCAACGCCTTCACCCGAGCGATCAACTCAGGGGCGCCAAAGGGTTTCGTCAGGTAATCGTCGGCGCCGGCCTCCAGGCCGGCCACCTTATCGTCCTCAGTATCTTTGGCCGTCAGCATCAAGACCGGCGCGATGGAAAACTCGCGCAGGCGACGGGTCACCTCGCGCCCATCCAGTCCCGGCATCATGATGTCCAGGACATAGAGGTCTGGCTCTTCAGACTCAGCCTGCTTCAACACGCTGGGCCCGTCAGAGACGGTCACCACGCGGTAATTTGCAATTTCAAGGTTGCGCTGGATGAGCTTCAGCAGACGCGGGTCGTCATCGGCGACGAGGACGGTTTGCTTCTTGGTGATCATGGGCACCTTTCGAACGACTCGGTGTAGCAGAAACAGTCGGCGCGTCTTGCACGTCGGCCAGAAGCGGCAGGGTAAAGCGGAACGTACTTCCTTTGCCGTCGCCGCCGCTCTCGGCCCAGATGCGGCCTCCGTGCGCTTCGATGAGGCCCTTGCAGATCGCCAAGCCCAGACCCGTGCCACCGATGCCGCGCGACATCTCAGTCTGGACGCGGTGGAATCGATCGAAGATCTTATCGATCTCGCTAGCGGGGATTCCAAGCCCCTCGTCGGTTACGGACACGATCAACTCCCGGCCCCGACTGCGCGCCGACAGCGTGATGCAGCCCCCATCCGGTGAGTACTTGACCGAGTTGGTGATCAGGTTCTGCATGACCTGGTAAATGCGCTTTTCGTCTGCATCGACCAGTGGGTCATCGTCCGGCCAGTCCAGCACCACCTGGTGGCCACTCGCGGTGAGCTGCACCTTGCGTGTCACCTCACGCGCGCTGCGAGCCAGACGCGCCGGCTCGCGATCGATGCGTAGCACGCCGGCTTCCAGGCGCGAGAGGTCGAGCAAGTTCTCGATCAGGTCGCGGAGGCGGTCGGCCTCGGAATCGATGATCTCCAGGAACTCGCGCTGCTCATCTTTACGTAGGCGGTTGCCATGGGTCAGCAGGGTGGTCGCGTAGCCTTTGATCGAGCCAAGCGGGGTGCGCAGCTCGTGCGAGACGGTCCCGAGCAATTCGGTTTTCATGCGGTCCAGCTCGCGCAGGGCAGCGACCTTTCGCGTTTCGTCAAGCAAGTGCAGGTTATCCACGGCGAGGGCGGCGTGACTCGCCAGCGCTACGAGCAGCCGCTCGTCTGTCGCGGACCAGCCGTGGGCCTCACTGGCCACCAGGTCCACAACCCCAACGACCTTTCGCTTCAAGACCATCGGCACCGCCAGCTGCGCAGCATCGGCGCAGGGCTCACCTGAGGCGAGTGAGCGCATGGCCGTGGGCGACGGGCGCAGCATGCGATTGGCAGCGACCGGTCCTTCGCTCGCCGCCACCCGCGAGGTGCCGGTGGTTTCGTCGCGCAGCCAGATCGTGCAGCTGGCGAAGTTGAGCCGGCCGCGCAGGATCGGCACCAGCTGGCGCATGATCTCGGGCGCCGAAAACGCGGTATGTGCCGACTGCGCGAACTGATACAGCGCGCTCAATTCTTCGAGTCGCTGTTGCTGCAAGGCGTGCTGGTGGGCATTGTCCAGCGCGACGGACACATGCGATGCCAGCAGCTCGGCCTTCCCCAGCTCGCGAGGACCGTACGCGGCCGGATTGCGCGCGTCCACACACACGAGGACGCCTTGCACACGGTTCCGGTGAGTCACGGGCACGGCCAACAGGGCCTGGGCATGCAAGAGCACGTTGAGGAATCCGTTGCTGGCGTTAGCGCTGGGGACGCCGCTGATGATCTCTGCGGCGCCCGTTCGAGCCACACGTGCAACGAGAGAAGTAGGCTCGTCCAGGGCGAAGCGTCGACCGAGGACCGACTCGCGTTTGGGCCCGAGGACCTCCATCGCTTCCAACTCGCTCGTGGCCGGGTCCACCATCCAGAGGACAACCGAGTCGGTGGCAAGCGCCAGTTGAGCGGTGCGGCACACGAGCTCGAGGGTGTTCTCGCTATCGAGCGCGGCGACCAGCGCACCGCCGAGGTCGCGCAGCTTTTCCTCGAACAGGCCAGAGCGCTCCACGCGTTGCAGCAACTGGCGATTGACCACGAGCGTGAGCAGCAAACGCCCGACGACCAGGCCGAACAGGGTGACGATCCCGAAGAAGGCGGCTCGGGTTGCGCGACCGTCCACCTCCAGGTACGTCAGCATGACAATGGCAAGGCCCGCGGCTAGCGCAGGCGCAAGACTCAAGCGCGTTTCAACAGAGACCGGCCGCTCTGTCGCGGGAGGCCGGCGTGGTGCGCGCCAGGCCGAGCGCGCCAGGCCGAGAGTGCCGAAGAGCGCGACGCCTGGAGCTGAAAGGACACCCAGCGCGTCGAGACCAATCTGGCGCGCCGCGTCGCCGGCGACGTTGAGACACAGCACCAGCACGCCGCCAAGAAAGAGTGCGTCCGAGCCGTGCGGATCGAGCCGTATGGCCGGCCGCGTGGCAACCGCCACTGCGTAGCCGGCCGCGGCAAACGCACCGAGCAGCACGGCTGCCCCGCCGACCGGCGGTGTCGAGCTCGTCATCGACACGATCAGCAGCGCCGTGGTGAAGCCAATGATGGCCGAATCGAAAGCCAGGCAAATGCCGCCGATGCCGGATCCACCGTCGTGGTAGCTGGTGGCCATGGCGACGAGGGTGGAGGCGGCGCCAACCACAATGAGGAACCACAGCAAGTCGCCCGGCGTCGCCTCTCGCGGGCTCAAGCCGGTCATCAACATGAACATGACGACCGCGCTCGCCACAGCCTGGAGCTGCCAGCGGCGGGCGTGGAGCGGGTAGATGCTTTCGGGTTCGGCGGCGGCAACCGCCAGCAGCGAAGCGAGCCCCGCCAGGATGACCGCGCCGATCAGCGCAGCGAGATGAATGCCGGGGGCGTCGTCGATGACGTCCACAACGGCGAGCGCGATGAGCCCGACGACTGCGAGGCGCACCGCCAGCCGCGCGGCGTAGCGCCAACCACGCGTCGTCTCAAACGCGTCACGAACATGACCGGAAGGCTTCTTATGGTGACGACGCGGAGTCGCGCGGGAGCTCGCGAGGCGACGGTTCAGCAGATGATGCTCGAAGGTGCGCCAACCGTCACGAGTAGAAGCGGGTACGGCGTGCGATATCGGCGGGGACTTCATCGCGGCCAACCCCAACTATATGCCCCGCCGGGACAGGTGTCCCGGGCCACAAGGCATCGCTTTGCGCAGCTTTCTCAGACTCAGTCTCAGATTCAGACTCAGACCCGACACCTCGATACTCGCCCACCGTCCGCACCGACCCTGTCCCCGGCGCGACCAGCCCATCCAGTGCCGCCCGCAACGTGTCAAGGCTGGTGAAGCAGGGCATCCGCCGCTCCACCGCCGCTCGGCGAATGAGAAACCCATCGCGCAGCGGCCGACGGTCGCCGGTCACGGTATTCACCACCGCGCGAACGCGACCAGAGGTGATGACGTCCAGGACGTTTGGGTGGCCTTCGTTGAGCTTCTTCGTCACCATCTCCACCTGGATGCCCAGCTGTTCGGTGATCGTGGCAGCGGTTCCTTCCGTGGCGTAGAGGTCGTAGCCGAGGTCGCGCAGGCGTCGCATCAGCGGCATGGCTTCGGCTTTGTCGCGCGCAGCGATGGACAGCAGCACACCCGCTGGCGACGCCGGGAGACCCAGGCCTGCCGCGAGCAGCGCTTTGCCGAGGGCCTCCTCGACGGTCGTGCCAAGCCCCATGACCTCGCCGGTGGACTTCATCTCGGGTCCCAGATAGGTGTCGACCTGCGTGAGCTTGGACATCGAGAACACAGGCGCCTTGGCGGCGATCAGTGGCTGGGCTGGCCAGAGGCCCGTGCCGTAGCCGCACTCGCCTAGCGGGGTACCGAGACCAACGCGTACGGCGAGGTCCACCATCGGCACGCCTGTCACCTTGGAGAGAAACGGCACGGTGCGCGAACCGCGCGGATTGACCTCGATGACGTAGACCGTACCCTCGAACACGACGTACTGAATATTGAAGAGCCCTCTTACCCCGAGGGCGCGGCCCATGTCGGTGGTGTACTGCACCAGCGTTTCGATCTGTTCCGGGCTGAGGCCCTGCGCGGGATACAGGGCGATCGAATCACCCGAGTGGACGCCGGCACGTTCGACGTGCTGCATGATCCCCGGGATGAGCACGTCGGTCCCATCGCAGATCGCATCCACCTCGATCTCGGTGCCCTCGAGGTACTTGTCCACCAGTAGCGGCTTCTTGCCCGAAACCTCTTTGGCGACCACCGCGAAACCCCAGAGCTCTTCCGCCGTGCGGCAGATCTCCATCGCCCGACCGCCGAGCACAAATGAGGGGCGCACCAGAACCGGGTACCCCAATTGCCGCGCGAGAACGGTGGCTTCGTCCGGCGTGGCCACGATTCCGCCAGGCGGCTGCGGGATCCCGAGGTGGTCCAGCAGATCGCTGAACTGGTCGCGATCTTCCGCCACATCAATTGCGCGCAAATCGGAACCGACCAGCTCGAACCCGCCGTGCACGAGCGGCTCCGCGAGGTTGATCGCGGTCTGGCCACCGAACTGGGCCAGCACCCGAGGCGCCTCGCCCGAAGCGAGCGTCTCGTTATCCAGGATGTCGCGAACGGCCTCGTCGTCCAACGGCTCGAAGTAGAGTCGACTCGAGGCGTCGAAGTCGGTGCTGACCGTCTCGGGATTCGAGTTGATCATGATGCTCTGCACGTCGTGTTCGCGCAGCGCCATCGCGGCTCGAACGGAGCAGTAGTCGAACTCGATTCCCTGGCCAATGCGAATCGGCCCTGAACCCAGCACGACAACCTTCTTGCCTTCGAGCGCCGGGGCCTCATTTTCGGTCTCGAACGTGCCGTAGAAGTACGGCGTCACGGCTTCGAACTCAGCCGCGCACGTGTCCACCATCTTGTAAGTCGGCCGGACATTCCAGGCCTGTCGCCGCTCCCGAATCCGCTCGGGCATCTCATCCAGGAGCGTGCCAATCGCGCGGTCCGAAAAGCCGAGCCGCTTTGCACGCCTGACCAGTGCCGGTGTGAGCTGCTGCGTCTGGAGCAGCTCCCGCTCGCACGCCACGATGTTCAGGAGTTTGTAGAGAAAAAACGAGTCGATCCCGGACCAGTCCGACAACGTCTCGGGTGAGAGCCCACGCCGCAGGGCGGCCATCAGTGCCCATAGCCGTTGGTCATTCGGTTCTCGAATGAGGCGTTGAAGATCCGCGCTGGACCAGGACGGGTCTTCCCATAGAAGGTCGCGGTTGCGGACCTCGAGCGAACGCACGGCCTTCTGGAACGCGGCCTCGAAGCAGCGGTCGATGGCCATGGCTTCGCCGGTGGACTTCATCTGGGTTCCCAGGCGCCGGTCACCATCCGGGAACTTGTCGAATGGCCAGCGCGGAATCTTCACCACCAGGTAATCCAGCGACGGCTCGAAGGCAGCAGTGGTGCGCTGCGTAACGGCGTTCGGGATCTCGTGCAGCCGTTTTCCCACCGCGATCTTCGCCGTGACGCGAGCGATGGGATAACCGGTCGCCTTGGACGCGAGCGCCGAAGAGCGGCTCACGCGCGGATTGACCTCAACCACCGTGTACTCGCGTGAGGTTGGCGACAGCGCAAATTGGACGTTGCAGCCACCGATTACGCCGAGCGCGCGGATGATGCGCAACGCCGCGCTGCGCAACATCTGGTACTCCCGGTCCGACAGAGTCTGCGACGGCGCGACCACGATGGAGTCGCCCGTGTGGACGCCCATCGGGTCGAAGTTCTCCATGTTGCAGATGGCGATGCAGGTGTCGCCAGCGTCCCGCATGACCTCGTACTCGATCTCTTTCCAACCGAGAAGGCTGCGCTCCACCAGCACCTGGTGCACCGGACTCGCTTCCAACCCGGAGGTGGTGATCCGCTGCAGGTCTTCGCGCGTGAACGCCGTCCCCCCACCCGTTCCGCCAAGTGTGAACGCCGGCCGGATAATCAGCGGGAGGCCGATTTCATCGGCGAACCGTTCGGCGTCCTCCACCGTATGTGCGACAACACTGTCTGCAACGGGCTCACCAATGCGTTGGAGCAAGTGCTTGAACAGTTCGCGGTCTTCGGCGGTCCGGATGGACTCGATCGGAGTACCCAATACTTGGACACCGTAGCGCGCCAGGATTCCACGGTCGGAGAGCTCCACCGCCAGGTTGAGACCCGTCTGCCCGCCGAGTCCTGCCAGCAGCGCATCCGGCCGTTCGCGAGCGATGACCAGCTCCAGGAACTCCGGCGTGAGCGGCTCGACGTACGTCCGATCCGCGACATCCGGGTCCGTCATAATGGTGGCCGGATTCGAATTGACCAGTACCGTCTCGCAGCCCTCTTCGCGCAGCGCGCGGCAAGCTTGCGTTCCGGCGTAATCGAATTCCGCGGCCTGGCCGATAACGATCGGACCAGAACCGATGACCAGGACCTTCACAGCTTGATGCCTGCGAGCCGGAGAAAATCGTCGAACAACGGCTGCGAATCCTGCGGACCCGGACAACCTTCCGGGTGATATTGCACGGAAAAGACCGGTAACTCCCGGTGGCGTAACCCTTCGACGGAGATGTCGTTGAGGTTCACGTGTGAGACCTCAAATCCACTCTGCGGTGGAATGGTTTCCGCAACAACCTGGAACTCGTGGTTCTGGGTGGTAATGGTTACTCGGCCGGTGGCGAGATCGCGCACGGGGTGATTGCCGCCGTGGTGGCCATACGGCAGCCGATTGGTGGTCGCGCCGGCCGCTAGGCCGAGCACCTGGTGGCCCAGGCAAATGCCCATCGTGGGAGTGCCCGATCGGACCAGACCTTCTAGCGTTTCCACAACCGTCGGCAGCTTGGCTGGATCGCCGGGACCGTTGGAGATGAGGACCCCCTTTGGTTTGCTTTCCAGGATTTCGTTCGCGGACGTATTCCATTGCCAGACCCGGGGCTTCACTCCGCGGCGTTCGAGTGAACGGAGGATGTTCCATTTCGCACCGCAGTCCAGCACCGCGATTTCGTCTTCGGAGGTCACCACAGGAAGAAGTGCCGACACGTCAGTGACCAGGTCCAGTTGCGAAACACTCGGGGCCGAGCGCGCCGCCTCACGCAGCACTTCCAGGTCAGTTGCGCTGAACCCGGCCGGCGTCGGCGCCTGACGCAACACGCCGCGTTGCGTCCCGGTATCGCGCAGCCGCCGCACCAAAGCGCGTGTATCAATCCCCTGGAGTCCAGGCACGTTCCACTCCGCGAGGAAATCCTCCAGGCGAGTGCGGGCCTCCCAGTGATGCGGGAAATCCGCCAGCTCGCGCACGATCAGCGCCGAAACCCACGGCCGAACGGACTCGTCGCCGGAGTCGGCAACGCCATAGTTGCCAATCTGCGGATGGGTCATCACCACCATCTGGCCGCGATACGACGGGTCGGTGGTGACCTCCTGGTAGCCGGTGATGCCAGTGTTGAACACGACTTCCGCGGCAACATCCACGCGCGCACCGAAGGCTTCGCCCAGGTAGACCGCACCGTCCTCCAGCGCGAGCGCCGCCTGCGGGAATTCGGTCACAGGCCGTTCCTGTACACGATGTTGCCGTTCGCAAGTGTGAGCAGGACAGTCCCACGTAACGTCTGTCCCGCAAGTGGCGTGTTCCTGCCTTTGGAGAAAAAGCGGTCCGGGTCCACCACCCAGGCTTGATCCGGATCGAGCACCACGACGTCCGCGGGCGCTCCTGCTGACAACGTCCCGTATGGGAGGTCCCAGGCGCGGGCCGCCCGATACGTGAGTGCACTCAGAAGCTCGCTTAGTGAGAGCACACCAGCGTGCACCAGGCGCATCAGGAGTCCGAACGCCGTCTCCAAACTGGAAATCCCAGGGAGGGCTTGATCGAATTCACACGCCTTGTCGATCCACCGGCGCGGCGAGTGATCCGAGACGACGCAATCGATCGTGCCGTCCTTCAGACCAGCCAGCAGCGCCGCCGCGTCAGTGGGGGAACGGAGTGGCGGGCTCGTGCGCGCGTTGGTGTCGTACATCTTCAAACTGACGACTTCGTCCGATAACACGAGGTGGTGAGGTGACACTTCGGCCGTCACGCGTATACCTCGGGCTTTGGCGTCGCGTACTTGAGAGACCGCGGCAGCGGTGCTCAGGTGCGCCAGGTGCAGCCGGCCGCCGGTAAGCTGTGCCAGGGCTAGATCCCGCCCCACTGCGATCTCCTCCGCCTGGCGCGGCACACCCTTCAAGCCCAGCACCGTCGCCAGCGCGCCTTCGTGCATGACGCCACCGTCGACCAGCTCTGCATCCTCCGCGTGGCTGGCGATTGGCTTTTCAACCAGCAGCGAATACTCCAGCGCGTGACGCATCAGGCTGGTCTTGCGCACTGCGCGGTCGCTGTCGGAGAACGCCACTGCGCCTGCGTAGGCCATGTCGGCCATCTCCGAAAGCTCTTCGCTCTGTCGCTGCTTGGTGGTGGTGCCAACCGGGAGTACGCGCACGACCGCATCTCGCCGCGCTTGCGTCAGCAGCGATTCCACATTGGAGCCAGTGTCGGTGGTTGGTTGCGTATCGGCCAGTGCGCATAACGTGGTGAATCCACCAGCAGCGGCAGCGCGCGTGCCACTGGCGATGGTTTCGGCATCCTCGAAACCCGGCTCGCGCAAATGGCAGTGCAAATCCACGAACCCGGGCGCAACCACGTACCCGCTGGCGTCAATAACCGTCTCATCCCGCGTCGTTGCGCTGTCCACTATCCGCCCGTCCTCCACCAGGAGGTCGGCGAGTTCATCACGACCGCTCGCTGGGTCCACGACGCGGCCGCCAGTAAGGCGGATCACGCGGGCAACCCGCTCAAGAGGTACAGCAGCGCCATGCGCACCGCGACGCCGTTGGTGACCTGTGTTTCAATGACCGACTGGGTGGAGCGCGCCACGCGTGGGTCGATCTCGACGCCTTCGTTCATTGGGCCCGGATGCATGATCACCACGCCAGGTTTTGCGCGCGCCAGCCGCTCCTCCGTAAGCGCGTACGTGCGCACGTATTCGCGCAGGCTTGGGAACAGTCCGCCGGACTGTCGCTCCAGCTGCATCCGCAGCAGCATGATCACGTCGGCGCCTTCGATCGCCTCGTCGAGCCGGTAGGTGCGCTCGAAAGTCCACGGCAACCCATCGCAGAAATCCGACGCGGGCAGCAGCGTTGGCGGACCGCACAGCACCACGTTTGCGCCCATCAGTCCGAGACCCCACAGGTTGGACCTGGCAACCCGACTGTGCAAGATGTCGCCAATGATGGCCACTCGCAATCCATCGATGCGGCCCAAGCGTTCGCGAATCGTGAACAGGTCCAGCAACGCCTGTGTCGGATGCGCGTGCCAGCCGTCGCCGGCGTTGATCACCGATGCAGATAGCTCTTCGGCAACCACGTACGGAGCACCCGCCTGGTGGTGGCGCATCACCACAAAATCTGCTCCCAGCGCTTGCAGCGTCCGAATCGTGTCGATCAGCGATTCACCTTTGGTGACCGAGCTGGACTGTGCCGCAACGCTGACGGTGTCTGCGCCTAACGCCTTTGCCGCGAGCTCAAAGGCCACGCGTGTGCGCGTGCTCGACTCATAAAACAGCGTCACCAACGTCTTGCCGCGCAGCGTCGGCACCTTCTTAATTGGTCGCTGCAGAACATCCTTCATAGCGGCAGTGGTCTGGAGTACCGCTTCGACCTCCTGGACGCTGAAGTCGTCCAGGTCGAGCACATGCCGTCGCGGCTTCGTTCTCGTCTGCAGTGGCGCCGCAGGTGCCGCCGGCGCCAGAAGCGTTGGGCGGGAGGCGACTTCGATGCTCATGCCGGCACGGCCGCCGGCTGGATCAGGACAACTTCGTCCACTCCGTCGATCTCCTCCAGGCGTACGCCCACCTTCTCGTGGCGGCTCGTGGGAACGTTCTTGCCGACGTAGTCCGGCCGAATCGGCAGCTCGCGATGCCCCCGGTCGATGAGGCACACCAGCTGAATCGCGCGCGGTCGGCCCAGATCGATCAGCGCATCCAGCGCGGCCCGAATGGTGCGGCCCGTATAGAGCACATCGTCGACGAGGATCACCGTCTGGTTTGCAATGTCCACCGGAATCGACGTCGGGCTCAGTGCGCGTGGCATCCGCTGGTGGACGTCATCCCGATACAGCGTGACGTCGAGCTCGCCGAGCGGAATCTGCGTCGCCTCGAATTCGGCGATGCGCTGTTGCAGCCGCCGAGCTAGCGGGATGCCGCGAGTGCGCAACCCAACCAGGACCAGGCCGTCAGTCCCGGCGTTGTGCTCGACGACCTCGTGGGCCAGGCGCGCGATGGCGCGGCGGATGTCGTCGGCGCCGAGCAGCTGTTTGTGGCCAGGATCATTCATAGGCACTCCTTCGCGGTCTCGCAGGGCCGCACTTAAAGGTGTTGCGCTGTGGATTGTGGACTTCGAGTGTACTGGGCGGATCGGCTCAGACGCCCGCCGTGACCGGCAGCGATTGCAGCCCGCGCAGTGTAATCTGCTTGCGGCGCACGGGCTCGCCGGCGAGCGCAAGGCTCGGGAAGCGCCGCACCAGCGCGCCAATCGCGACCTGCCCTTCCAGCCGCGCCAGCGGCGCACCCAGACAGAAATGGATGCCGCGCCCAAAGGCCACGTGCGCGTTCGGATTGCGCGTGAGGTCCAGTCGTTCAGGGTCGGCGAACTGCGCTGGATCGTGATTAGCAGCGCCGAGCAGCGGCAGGATCCACTCGCCGGGTTGGACGGTGTGCCCATCGAACTGGACGGGTTCAGTGGCGATGCGGCCCGTCATCTGGACCGGGGAGTCATACCGCAGCAGCTCCTCGATTGCGGAGGTAATCAACCCCGGGTCCTCACGGAGCTTGGCGAACTGGTCGGGGTGCCGCAGCAGCGCGTTGGTCCCGTTGCCGATGAGGTTGACCGTCGTTTCATGGCCTGCGATGAGCAGCAGCCTGCACATGACCACCAGCTCTGGTTCGCTGAGCACGTCGCCGCGCTCCTCCGCGGCCACGAGCGCACTGATCAGGTCGCTGCGCGGCTGCTTGCGTCGTTCCGCGATGATGCCGCGGAGGTAAGCATCCACCGCATCGCGCGCGCCCGGCACCCGGTTCGCCAGGTCCTCAGAGACCAACGGGTCCAGGCTGGCCGCAAGCACCGCGGACCATTCGCTGAAGCGCACGCGATCCTCGGCCGGCACGCCGAGCAGCTCCGCGATCACCACCACCGGCAGTGGATGGGCAAAGTCCGCGATGACGTCGAAGGCGCCATCGCGCTGAGCAATGCGGTCCAGCAGCTCACCCACAATCGCGATGATGCGCGGCCGCAACTGCTCCACCATGCGCGGCGTAAACGCTTTTTGCACCAGTGCCCGCAGGCGCGTGTGATCCGGCGGGTCTGAGACCAGCATCGACTTCGCAAACTGATACGACTCGGCCAGCTCCGGCAAGTCCTGCCTGGTGCGGTCTGCCGAAAAGCGTGCGTCGGTCAAGCTCGCGACGACGTC
>JAFAZN010000027.1 GCA_019239775.1 Chloroflexota bacterium | reverse complement strand
TCAATGTCGGACGGTTGCGGCGGCTGGGGTGGCGGCCGATTGGTGTTGAACGAGACGAGGCTCAGCACCAGATACACCAGCCACTCGATCACGTACGACAGCGGAATGACAATCGCGTAGAGCAGCAGAAGCAGCAGCGTGCCAAGGAGATCGAACAGCGGCCGCGTGGCCACGATCAGCACGTCGAACGACACCAACTGGCCGAGCAACAACGCCAGCAGCACGACACTCGCCGCAACCACGATCAGAACGCCCAACCATTGGCTGTTGAGGCTCGGGACTCTGGTCCGGGTGCGGAGGCTTTCCAGACGCCCGAGTGACAGGGTGAGCAAACTTACGAAGAAGTACCCGACGACGTACGGGGTGGTTGCACCTTCGACCGCTGGCAGCACGCTCGGCCGCGTCGAGATGGCCATGACCAGACCAAACACCGCCAGACGGCCGATGCCCCATCGAAACGCGCCTTCGACTTCCGTGAACCCCGGCGTCTGACTGCCCAGGCGCACACCGCGCCACCAGAGGTACAGACCCAGCGCGAAGCCCAGGACGGGCAGGCTCAACTGGCCGATAGTCGCCGCCAATGCGCTGAGCAGCGGACCAACCCACTCCAGCGCAACTGCTGACGGATAGTGCTCCAGCCGCACCGCCAAAGCCGCGGCGAGCACGGCCAATGCTGCGAGCAGGAAACGCGCTCGCCTCGGGTGGGTGCGCGCACTCCGTCCCAGGAGGTGTGTGCAAGCCGCGCTCAGCAGGAGAAGCGCCAGGATGATCGGTGCGGAAAGGACACCGGTTGTGCGGTTCGGTTCGGTCCATAACCCCAGAAGTACGGACCAGGGGAACAGCCAGCACGTGTCTATGAGAGCCAGTCCAATGCTCAGCGCGAGCCGATTCATCGGGTGTCCTGGACGCGAATCGCGTAGGCCGGCAAGCCGTCCAGCTGCGCGAGCGGCTGTTCTTCTGAGCTCACCAGCAGCAGCACGGGCTGATGCCCTTTGCGTCTGAGCTGCTGGAGTTGCTGGAGCAGCGCCTGATTCGCCAGGCTGGTCACCATCACCACGGTCGTGCCGTAGCTCAGCTCGTGAGCTTCGAGCTCCACCAACGACTCGGCCGGCATGCTGCCGATCGGCACCAATCGCGCCAGCGCCTCCAGGATGTGCATGAGCTGCTGTGGATGGCGGCTGGGCACGATACGCACCGATTCGCTCGAGTGGAATAGCTTCGCATTCGCCGCCAGGCCTACGAGCAGTCCGTGCTCCGTTGCCCAGTTCGCCACGGACGCCGCGGTGGTGATGGCGGCTTCCAGCGCTTCGGGGTCGTAGCCCTGCCAGGACCAGTTGTGCTCCGACGTAATCACGTTCAGCAGGACTTGCAAGCGATGGGTTGTTGTTGGCTCGTACACCTTGACTTGCAGTGTCTGGTCGGGCGCGCGAGCGGTGGCCTTCCAGTGGAACCGCCGTGGGCTGTCGCCGGCGCGGTATTCGCGCACGCCCACGGTGCGCATCGGGTCTTCGAACAGCCACTGTTGGCGCGCCGGAACATCGCCGAACGGGCTGCGGGACGGCAGGCGCAACTGCTCCAGCGGGACGATCCTGGGATAGACCAGCAGATAGTCCTCCTGCTCGAGTTCGAGCTCCTGAGTCTGCAGACCAAAGACATCGCCCGTGCGCAGCGTGGCTGGGCCAAAGGCGTGCACACCGCGCGCTGTGCACTGGATTTGATAGTGACGACGCACCCGCTCGTACCAGCGGACGGACAGCAACATCGTTAGCAGCCTTCTGCCTGGAATGTGCGACGGGGTCGAATGGGCTGGCTGGAGCGTGATGCGCCCGCCGGGGATGGTGTCCTCGACTTCAATCCACGGAAGTGGCAGCGGCTTGTCGTTGCGGACCTCCACCGTCAGCGGCACGCTCTCCCCGTGGAACGCCCGCTTCTGCGCCAATGTGCGTTGATACGCGACGCCGTTGAGGCAATAGCGCTGCCAGACATACGAGACCGCCGCCACCAGCAGCAGGATGCAAGCAATGACGAACAACTGCGCCTCGCGCAGCCACAAACTCACCAGCAGCAGCCCGCCAATGAGCCAAACCCACGCCTCACCCCTCACTGGGCGTCACTCCATGGGGCACCACTCGGTGGGACATCCCTCCTGGGGTAGACACCTCCGTGTGGGAGACACTTCCGTGAGGAACAATCCTTCCCGGAGGGACTGGCTTATCACTCGACCGGTACGGGCACTGACGCCAGCAGCTCGGAAACTACGTCGCCGGCGCTGCGGCCGCGCAGGCGTGACTGCGCACTGGTGATCACGCGGTGCGTCAGCACCGCCGGCGCCAGCCGCTTGGCGTCATCTGGCAGCACAAAGGCTCGTCCGTTTAACGCGGCGAACGCCTGCGCACAGCGGTACAGTGCGAGCGTCGCCCGTGGACTGGCACCCAGCTCCAGAGAAGCGTGCAGCCGCGACGCGCGCACCAGGCGGACGATGTAGTCCTCGACCGCCTCGCCCACGTGCACCTGCCGTATCGCCCGCTGCATCCGCGCAAGCTCATCGGCCGAGACAACCGCGGGCAGCTCATCCAGCGGCGACCCGCCACGAAACCGCTGCACCATCACGTGTTCGTCCACCTCAGAGGGATAACCGACCGCCAACCGCAAGAGGAACCGGTCAAGTTGTGCCTCGGGAAGCGCAAATGTCCCCTCCAACTCGATCGGGTTCTGCGTCGCCATCACCAGAAAAGGTCGCGGTAAAGCGCGCGTCTCGCCTTCGAGCGTGACCTGTCGCTCCTCCATGCACTCCAAGAGCGCCGACTGCGTCCGCGGCGTTGCGCGATTGATCTCGTCCGCCAACACGACTTGGGCAAAGATCGGCCCCGGCCGAAACTCGAACTCTTGCGACCGCTGGTTGAAGAACGAGACCCCGCTGACATCACTGGGCAGCAGATCCGGCGTGAACTGGATGCGCCGAAACGAACAGTCCAGCGTCCGCGCCAGCGACTTGGCCAGCATGGTTTTACCCGTGCCCGGCACGTCTTCGATGAGCACATGGCCCTCGCACAACAGCGCAACCAGAAGCAGGTCGATGACGTCGCGCTTGCCGACGATGACTCGCTCCACATTGTCCGCCGCCCGCTCCGCCAACCCGCGGATCGGCTCAATGTCGATCACCTCGCGGAGGTTAGATCACCTGGGCTCGCGGAGCTTAGGTCGGCGAAGCGGTACCCGACGCCACGTTCGGTCAGGATATAGCGGGGATTGGCGGGATCGTCTTCCAGCTTCTGGCGCAGATAGTTGATGTAGAGCCGCACGTAATGCGAGGCGTCGCGGTACTCGGGTCCCCAGACGCGGCTCAGCAAGGTTTCATGCGTCATCACGACGCCGGGGTTGGAGGCGAGGTGGTAGAGCAGGCGGAACTCGGTCGGGCGCAGCTGGACTTTTTCGCCGTCTTTCCAGACTTCGTGCCGATCGAAGTCGATCGTCAGCCGATCGTCCACCTTGAGAACCCGCGCGGCCGGCGCCTGGGGAGGCGTTTCAGCCCGCCTCACCACGGCTTTGATCCGCGAGAGCAGCACGCCGGGACTGAACGGTTTGCCGATGTAGTCGTCCGCGCCCAGCTCAAGGCCGTGAATCACGTCGCGCTCATCGGCCTTGACGGTCAACAGGATGACGGGTACCGACGAGAACTTGCGCAGCTCGCGCAGCGCCTCGAAGCCGTCCATCTGCGGCATCATCACATCCATGACCACGAGGTCCGGCAGTCGCAAGCGCACCTGGTCGAGCGCTTCCTGGCCGTTGGTGGCCTCGAACACCTGGTAGCCCTCGAGCTCCAGGTTCATGCGCACCGAGTCCAGGATGCGCGGCTCGTCGTCGACGATCAGGATCGTGTGCTTCCTGGCGGACCTGGGCTGCACCTGCTCAGGTTCCCGCGAGGGCAGCCACCACGGGCTTGAACCACTCCGCGGTCTGTGCGCCGATGACCACGTAGGACAGACCCAAGGCCTCACGCCGTTCCCGGAGCTCGTCGATCATCGACTGATGCGAACCCGCTAACACCGTGGGTGCTTGGTTGGCGAGCAGGGTATCGACGTCCGCACCGCTGAGGCGGCTCACCATTGCCCGGGCGGCTTCCGCGGCCTCGGGATTGCCCTCCGGCACGAGCCACACGATGGAGGCGAGCTCAATTCGGTCGAAGCGCTCTTTGGCGGCAGCCTGCAACGCCTGGCGTTGCTGCAGAAAGTGCTCGCGCGAGCCCGCGGACAGCGCCACGATATCCGCGCAGCGGCCTGCTAAAGCGATTGCGCGCGGTCCACCAGCAGCCATCAGGATCGGCACCCTCGCGGTTACGCGCGGGTAGACGCTCGCATTCCGAATGGAGTAGTGCGCGCCTTGGTGCGTGACGGTCTCGCCGGCCAACAGACGTGTGACGATCTGCAGCACCTCTTCCAGCCGGCTCAGACGTTCGCCACCTGACGGCGCGTCGCCGAGACCGAGACTGGCGTAGTCGTTGTCGCCGCGGCCGGCGCCGAAGCCGAGGTCAAGG
>JAFAZN010000467.1 GCA_019239775.1 Chloroflexota bacterium | reverse complement strand
CACAACACGTTCCAGGAGCAAATCAACACGTATTTGCAGGGCAAGCCTGACGACGTTTTCTCGTGGTTTGCCGGCAATCGCATGCAGTTCTTCGCCGCCCAGGGACTGTCAATGCCAATCGACGACGTCTGGCAAAAGGTCGGCAGCAACTATTCCGATGCGATGAAGGCGGCCTCGACCGGCGCCGACAACCACCAGTACTTCATCCCCATCTACAACTACCCGTGGGTCGTCTCGTACCGGAAGAGCCTGTTCCAGGACAAGGGCTACCAGGTGCCCAAGACGATGGACGATCTCAAGGGCCTGGCCGACAAGATGAAGACGGACGGCATCACGCCCTTTGCCTTCGCCGACAAGCAAGGGTGGCCAGCGATGGGCACCTTCGACATCCTGAACATGCGCATCAACGGCTATGACTTCCATATCAGCCTGATGGCGGGTAAGGAGAAATGGACCGACGACCGGGTGCGGAAGGTGTTCAGCACGTGGGCCGACATGCTGCCGCTGCACCAGGAAGGCGCCCTCGGACGTGATTGGCAGGAGGCCGCACAGACGCTGGTCGGCAAACAGACCGGCATGATGCTGCTCGGCACGTTTATCGCTCAGCAGTTCACCAACAAAGCCGACGCCGACGACCTGGATTTCTTCCCGTATCCACAGATCGATGCGCAGTGGGGTCAGGACTCGATTGATGCACCCATCGATGGCTTCATGCTCAGCAAGGCGCCCAAGCAGGTGGATGGCGCCAAGCAGTTCCTCCAGTTCCTTTCGACGGGTGAAGCGCAGGGCATCTACCTGGCGAACGATCCGAGCTTCATCGCAGCGGCTAAGGACGCCAAGACCGACGGGTACACGCCTTTGCAGAAGAAGTCGTTGGACCTGGTGAACTCGGCCAAGCACATCGCTCAGTTCATGGACCGCGATACGCGGCCTGACTTCGCGTCAACGGTCATGATTCCATCGATCCAGCAGTTCCTTGGAAAGCCGGACGACATCGATGGTCTGCTCAAGTCGATCGAGGATCAGAAGAACTCGATCTTCGTTGGTTAGGCCGCCGGGGAGTACTCTGCTTCACCGGTATGGCTGATCAGGCCGCCGTCCAGGTCCGCGGCGCGGCGACAACCGCGGGAACCACGGTCCGTCGGGGGCGGCTCCGTTTGCTCACGCGCCAGGACAAGCTCGTCCTGGCGCTGATGCTGGGCATCCCTACGTTCGTCCATCTGATGCTGGTATGGATGCCCGCCATCGCATCGATAGGCCTGTCGTTCACTCGCTGGAACGGCGTGGGCGGGCTGTCCACGATCGAGTTCATCGGGCTCAAGAACTACACCGACATCGCGACCATCTACCCGCCGTTCTGGCCAGCCCTCGTCCACAACGTGATCTGGCTTGCAACGCTGCTGTTCATCGCCACGCCCTTCGGGATGCTGCTGGCGGTGTTGCTGGATCGCGAAATACGCGGCCTGCGCTTCTATCAGAGCGCGTACTTCCTGCCGGTCGTTCTCAGCCTAGCCATCACCGGCTTCATCGTCGACCTCTTCTTTGCGCCGGAGCAGGGCCTGGTCAATAACGTGCTGGGCACCACGCGAGCGCCGAACCTCATCGACTGGCTCGGCACACCCTGGCTGAACCTGTTCGCGGTGCTGCTCTTCGCGTGTTGGCGCCACGCCGGGTACATCATGGTGCTGTACCTGGCCGGTCTGAAGTCGGTCGACCCTTCCTTAAGAGAGGCGGCCGCAATCGACGGCGCCAGCGCCTGGCAGACGTTCAGTCGCGTCGTGTTTCCAGCCATGCAGCCGATCAACGTGGTGGTGCTCGTCATCACGATCATCGAGGCGCTGCGCGCGTTCGACCTGGTGTTCGTGGTCAACAAAGGCCGCAACGGTCTCGAGCTGATTTCGGTACTGGTGACCAACAACATCATCGGCGAGGCAAGCCGTGTCGGCTTCGGCTCGGCGCTGGCGGTAATTCTGCTAGTGATTTCTCTGGGGGTCATCGTGCCGTACCTCTGGCGGACCTTCCACATCGACGCCGCGGAGGGCGCATGAGCCTCGAGGCCGCGACCGCCCCGGACGTGCTCGCCGCTCGATCGTCAGGCGTCCGATCACGGCGCGCCTCGATTTTCATCCAGGCATTTTTGATCGTGACGGCAGCGGTGTGGCTGCTCCCCGCGGCCTATGCGGTCTACACGTCACTACGTCCGTATGCGGACACTGCCGAACACGGCTACGTCTCGCTACCCGGCGTCCTGAACTTTCAAAACTACATCAACGCCTGGACGCAGGCCGACCTGCCGCACTACTACGCCAACACGCTCATCGTGGTTGGCCCCGCGCTGGTGCTGACGTTGCTGCTCTCCGCATTTGTGGCGTTTGTGATCGCGCGGTTTCCATTCGGCTTCAACATCGGACTTTTGATGGTCTTCACCGCGGGTAACCTGCTGCCCCAACAAACGATCATCAACCCTCTGTATCGCCTTTATCTGGCATTGCCGCTACCCGAATGGCTCAGCGACTCGGGCCTCTTTTATGACAGCTACGTTGGCATTATTGCCATCCACGTGGCGTTCCAGATGGGCTTTTGCACGTTCGTGCTGAGCAACTACATGAAGACCATTCCGCGCGAGCTGACCGAAGCTGCGATCGTGGATGGCGCCTCCGTGTGGCGCACGTTCTGGAGTGTGATCGTGCCCTTGACGCGTCCAGCCTTGGCTGCACTCGCCACGCTGGAATTCACGTTCATCTACAACGACTACTTCTGGGCGTTGGTCTTGATGCAAACTGGCGCCAAGCGGCCCATCACGTCTTCGCTGTCCAACCTGCAGGGTTTGTTCTTTACGGATAACAACTTGATCGCCGCGGGCGCAGTCCTCGTTGCTGCCCCAACGATCATCGTGTACCTGCTCCTGCAGCGCCACTTCGTCCGCGGCCTGACCCTGGGCGCCACCAAGGGGTAACTTGGCCTGTCCACGGCATTGACAGCCGTGGAACGGATTTTCTAGGCTGGACGTAACGTTGGTCGTGTTCGCTCGTTAGGCAGGCAAGGTCCCGACCCGCTTGCACCTTTAATCGAATCAAAGATGAACCGTTCGGAGGAGGCGCACGTTCGCGATGCCGTATCCCGAGACCTGCCCCGAGTGCGGTGGCGCGTTTCGCAACACCGGTACCCATTACACCTCAAGGCGCAATGAGCTTGGCCGCCATGTGCTCCTGGAGCTGGGCTGCCAGAACACGTCGCGCCGCTACTGGTGGGACTTCACCACTGGCACACCCGCCGATGACGGCGCCACGCCTGGTCGCCGTACCGCCAGCGTGAGCGCTTCCGCCACAAACGGGTCGCTCGCGCATGAAACCAACGGCCACGCTGGCCTGGTCACACTCGACCCACCCGATCCGCCCGAGATACCCGCACCACCTACGAGCCAATCCGTAGTAGACGAGGAGCCTGTGCCTGTGACGGCTCAACTGGACAGCATGCCGATCCACACGGATCCGCCCAACGAAGTGGAGCCGATTCCCGTGCCCGAGGTAAACGGCCCGCCACCGAGCGCACCAGCCTCACTCAAAGAGGCGTTCGTCCGACAGCTGCAGCTCGATCGCCTCACGCTGCGCCAGATGCGCTCCTGGCTCATGGCTGACGATGCGCGCCGCGCGATGGAAGTAGCCGCGGGCGCAACCGAAGCCACCTACGAGCGGCTGGCGCTGATCCTGTTCGGCGCCGACCTCCCGCAGTTGCTGGGCAAGCAAGCGGCCCCGCCGCCGACACCCGGTATGAGCGCCGAAGAACGCCTGGAGCTCCAGCGTGAAAAGGCGCGCATCCGCGCCCGCCTGCGAAGAGCAGCGGCTAAGGCTGCCCGCCAGAGCTAGCTGCATCTTCCTGCACGCCAGGTACCACCACTCCGGTCTGGGGTCCAGGGTCCTCTCTGGGTTGGTGTCCGAGGTTTGGAGCGCTCGACGCGATTGCCGCCAGGGCGCTCCAGCCGCAGACGCCCGACGGCTCAACCCAACAGAGTGGAATTCTTTCTCTTTAGAAGCGACAGAGAACTGCTAGCGCAGGGCCACAGGGTTAGCCCGTCGGGTTGCCAGGGTTAGCGACAAGCGCATCAGCGCCAGCGCGCCCAGTGAGACGCCGAACCACAACGTACATACGCGAATAAGCAAGGTGGCCGCGGCCGCCACATCGCGCGGTTGCCCGGCCACCAGGTCGAGCACCGCGGCCACGGTACCTTCGGCCGCGCCGATGCCGCCAGGCAGTAATGAGGCCGAGCCCACCAGGCTGCCCGCGGCGAGCGCGAACGTCGCCTGGTTGACCAACGTCAGGCCTGGCTGTGCGCCCAACCCGACCAGGATCACGTAGAGAGCAAGGCACTCGCCACCCCAGGAGAGCACGCCGATCCCAACGGCGCCCAGGAGTCTATTCAGCGTGAGCAGCGCACGCGCACTGTCGTACAGCGTCAACCCAACAGCGGCCATTTTCGCGGTGCGGCCTCTGCGCGCCAGCACGCCGAGCATGGCGTGGACCAGTGGCCGCGCCTGGATAACCACCAGCGCAGCCATCGCCGCAGCAGCAACACCGAGTAGAGCGACCGCGCCGAAGCGGAAGCTGATCAATCCCGATGTGGCCAGCAGCAGCATGGCGATGCCATCGACTAGTCGCTCGGCGAACACGATGGGTGCCGTACGCGCCAGTGGCGCTCGCTCCGGGCCCGCGATCTCGCGCAACCAGTAGCTCTTGGTCACCTCGCCTGATTTGCCGGGCGTGAGGCCCATGGCGAAGCCGGAGAGAAACACCAGCGCGCTGTCCACGTTGCCGATGCCCGTGACGCCGAGCACACGCAGGTAGTAGTTCCACCGCAGGTACCGAAGCGTGTAATTCCAGCACGTGAGCAGCACCACGGGTATCACCAGAACGGGGGGAAATCGCCGCAACGCGTCCACTACAGACGGTGTATCGCCCCACAACACCACGAGGGCGCCAACCGCGATCGCCAGGATCGCGCTGACGACCACACCACGAACTATTCGAGCGTCCACTGAGGCGACAGGCTCGATTAGGCCTCTGAGACGGACTCGAGGACGCCCGTGGGCAGGCTCGCCTCGCCCACATCCCACGGATAGACAATCCACGCGTCGGTCTCGTCGACATAGAAGTCGGGCCGTGTACCGGCGTAGGCGTTGTGCGCGGGCTTGTAGTGAAGCACCGCGGTCTCAGGGAACCCGCCGGCGTCGCGCACGCGCTCGGTGACGGCCATGATCGTTTTGCCCGAGTCCCAGACGTCGTCGACGATCAACACCTTGCGCCGGTTCAGCAGTGGGTCGGCGGGGAACTGCAAGAAGATGGGCTTGTCCAGCGTGCGCTCCTGGCCGGTGTAGAACATCACGGCGGCGACCAGGATGTTCCGCAGGTTAAGCCGCTCGCTGATGATGCAAGCGGGCACCATACCACCGCGGGTGATCACCAGCATGACCTCATAGCTATTCGGAAGGCGGTCGGCGAGCCGAATGGCGAGGTCTTCGATCTGGGTCCAGGTGAGGTGCTGCTTGTTCACCAACGTGTGGCCTGGAGTCTACCAACTCACGTGTGATCCGAATCCGGCCAGGGAGCGTAACTGCCAGGGGACCCGGGCCAACGCTCCCATTCTCGGAGGAGACCACGCATTCGCCATGAAGCGAAAAGTCACACTCGCTGCCAGCCTCGCGGCCGTGGCGGCGCTATTGGTGACCCCATTCACCAGTAACGCCTCGAGCCATCGTGAGGCGCCAGCCATCTCAAATGACCCATATGCCGACCTGACCGACGTCTACGCCTTCGTCGCGTCCGACAAGCCGGACTACGTGACGTTGATCATGAACGCGATCCCCTACGAAAACCCGATGGGCGGCCCGAACTACTACCAGTTCGATCCCAAGGTGCGCTACCAGCTTCACATCGCGCAGGCGGGCCACAACACCGCCGACATCACCTACAGCGTCGAGTTCCAGACAACCGTCAAGAACCCGAACACCTTCCTTTATCAAACCGGCCCGTACGCCAAGTTCGACGACCCGAACCTGAACGTGCAGCAGACTGCCACCGTGACCAAGAGCGTCAAAGGCGTCGGCGACACGGTCATCGGCACGAACTTGCCAGTCCAGCCGGTCAACATCGGACCCCACTCGAACCCGGCTCAGATCGGCGGCCAGGACACCACCAACAACGCGGGTGGCATCAGCGGCGGACCTGAGATCAGCGCGATGATGAATGGCGAAGGCTGGTTCTTCGCCGGCCAGCGAGGAGATCCGTTCTTCCTGGACCTGGGCGTCTTCGACCTGCTCGCACTGCGGCCGTTCGATTCGCTGCACAAGGTGGTGCAGCTGCCAAACACCGACGGCGTCAACTCATTCGCTGGCTACAACGTCCACACCATCGCCTTCCAGGTGCCGATCACCAACCTGACCACGGACGGCCAGGCCGCCAAGGCGGATGGTTCGAATTCGATCATCGGTGTGTGGGCAACCACGTCGCGGCAACAAACACGCGTGCTCAGCGCGAATGGAACTGGCGACAACCAGAGTGGCGATTGGGTGCAGATCGAACGCCTCGGCAACCCGCTGGTCAACGAGGTGGTGGTGCCGCTCGGCGCGAAGGACCACTTCAATGCCACCCCACCGTCTGGCGACGCGGAGTTCCTGCCAGCGGTTCAGAATCCAGAGCTACCGGGACTCATCAATGCGCTCTACGGCGTGCCTGTCCCGCCGGCGCCGCGCAATGACCTGGTCACCATCTTCCTGACTGGCATTCCTGGCCTGAATCAGCCGGCCAACGTGCAAGCCTCGGAGATGCTGCGCCTGAACATGGGCATTGCCCCAACCGCCCCGGTCGGCAAAGGCAACCGCATGGGCGTCCTCGGTGGCGACAACGCCGGTTTCCCGAACGGGCGCCGACCTGAAGACGACGTGGTGGATATCGCCATCCAGGCGATGGCTGGGGCGACGCCCCTGACGCCCGATTTCAACAAGTCCCCCAACAACCTATTAGGGGATGGTGTCAATCAGAGCGCACAGCCGTTCAATGCAGCCTTTCCCTATCTCTCGCAGCCGTATCAAGGCTTCGCCCGCGCGGGTGGCACCGCCACCAGCCCGACCGGCGCCCCATGATCGGTCGAGCGCACGCGTCGCGACTCTTCGGAGTCGCGGCGCTTGCCTCCACACTCCTCGCCTCCGCCTGCGCCACACCAGCATCTGCACCCACACCCACACCCGTTCCCGTTCCCGTTCCTGTTCCCGCGGCGCAGGCCGATCCCATCAGCGCACTACAGGACCACCTGCGCCAGGCGCCCAACGACTCGCAGAGCGCTACGGCCTTAGGTCTGGCGTACCTCCAGAAGGCGCGCGAGACCAGTGACCCGACCTACTACACCCGTGCGGACGGGATTCTGCACCAGGCCCTGACCATCGCACCGCAGGATGCGGACACGCTGATCGGCCTTGGCGCCCTCGCGGCGTCGCGCCACCAGTTCCAGAACGCGCTCGATCTGGGCCAGCAAGCCACTCGCGCCAATGCGTACAAGTCCGCTGCGTTCGCCGTGCAGACCGATGCGCTAACGGAACTTGGTCGCTACGACGATGCCGTCGACGTACTGCAACAGATGGTGGACCTCCATCCGGATGCCACCGCTTACACCCGCATCTCCTATGCACGCGAGCTGCGCGGCGACCTGTCTGGCGCCATCGAGGCAATGGACAACGCCCTCAGTAGTGGCTTACCCGGCACCGAGGCCACAGAGTGGACGCGCGTCCAGTTAGCGAACCTGTACGTTGGGCGCGGCGACCTGGCGACCGCTGAATCGCTCTACCAGCAGTCCCTGGACCTCTACCCCCACTATGTATACGCGACTGCCGGACTGGCCCGGGTAGCGGCGGCGCGCGGTGACTACGACCGCGCGATTTCGCTCTACACCGAAGTCACCCGACAGATCCCGCTGCCCGAGTACGTCATTCGTCTTGCTGAAGTGCTGCGCGCCGCCAATCGCGATGCCGAGGCGCTCCAGCAGGAACAGCTCGTAGATGTCGAAGAGCAGTTGTTCGCCGCCAACGGGGTCGACACGGACCTCGAGATGGCACTGTTCGATGCCGACCACGGTCGCGCCGACCAGGCCGTAGCCCGTGCGCAAGCCGAATGGGGGCGACGCCACAGCGTGCACGTGGCCGATGCGCTCGGCTGGGCGCTCTACCAGAGTGGTGATTGCGCCCAGGCGCAAACGTACGCGGACCAGGCACTACGCCTTGGCTCACAAGACGCGCTGCTGCTGTTCCACGCGGGCGAAATCGCGCGCTGTAACGGCGACACCGCTCGCGCAAGTGACCTGCTGGGTCAGGCGGTGGGAATCAACCCGTACTTCTCCGTCCCATTCGCGCCAGTGGCTGCGCGAGACCTGGAGACCCTCCGATGAAGCACCGAGGGTTCCAGGTGGTGCGCCAGCGTGCCAGCGCTCGGGCACGCTGGCCAGTGGCGCTGGTGGCGATTGCGCTGTTGGCCGCGCTGCTGCCGACTGTGGCCAGCGCGCATCCACTCGGCAACTTCACGGTCAACCACTACGCCAGCATCGACGCCGAGGCGGACGCCCTGCGCATTCAATACGTGCTGGACGAGGCGGAGATCCCCACTTTTCAGGACAAACCGGCTTACTCGGCGGACGCTGAGAGCTTCGCCGACGCGCGCGCGGCCGCCATTGGTAGCAACCTGCACGTCACGCTGGGCGGACAGCCGCTGCCCCTGCAGGTGGACTCGCGCTCGCTCACCTTCGCGGACGGCGCAGGTGGGCTACAAACGTTGCGTCTCGAAATCTCGTTCTCCGCCACGTACGCTCGCGCTTGGCAACCTGCGCAGTTGGAGGTCCACGACGACAACGATCCAACGCGGATAGGTTGGCGCGAGATCGTCGCCAGCGGCCCTGCGATTGAGCGCTCGAGCGTTCCCTCGAGTGATGTCACCAGCGCGCTGCGCAGCTACCCGGAAGACTTGCTGAACAGTCCGCTAGACGTGCGCAACGCGACCCTCGCGCTGGCCCCGGTCCCTGCGACGGCTGCCGCTCCCGGGGATCCGGTGAGTGCGCCCGCAACCGGCGCCATTGATTCGCCAAGAGCACTGGCCGCGCCTGCGGCGAGTGGCCTTGCCTCAGCGCTGGCGGTGAGCGCGCCTGGCGCGAACCCTGTCCTCGAGCGCGCTCGGACCGCCTTCGCGGATCTGGCCAACGCCGACGAGCTCACGCCGGCCTTCATCATCTTTGCGGTCGGCGTCGCGCTGGTGCTCGGCGCAGCGCATGCGCTGCAACCGGGACATGGCAAGACGGTCGTCGCGGCGTACCTGGTGGGCTCGCGCGGCACCGCCCGCCACGCGGCCTTCCTCGGCGCCACGGTTACCGCCACCCACACCGCAGGCGTCTACGCGCTGGGCCTGGTGACGTTGCTGCTCTCGCAGTACATCGTGCCCGAGCGGCTGTACCCAGTATTGGAGGTGGGCTCAGGCCTGCTGGTGCTGGTCATCGGCGTGTGGCTGCTGGGCCAGCGCCTGCAGACCGCGCTCGGCCTTCGGCGCGCGCAGCACCGCCACCACCATGGGCATGAACATCACCACGGTCACGACCACGAGGTGGACCACTCCCTGGAGGACCACTCCGAGGGACATCATTCCTGGGGTTCCACTCCCGTTGGGTTGCAGCCCGTGCGTCACGACTCCATGGGGCGGCACACCGTGCGACCCGACTCTGGGGGAAACGACTCCGGAGGACATCACTCCTCGGGTTCAACTCCCGTTGGGTTACAGCTCGTGGCTCACGACTCCGAGGGACATCACTCCGTGGGGCAGCAGTCCGTGGCGGAGCAGTCCGTGGGTCACGACTCCGTGGGGCAGCAGTCGGGGGAGCCGTGTCACCATGGTCACTCGCACGAACCTGCGGTTGGCTGGCGCAGCTTGTTGGCGTTGGGCGTTTCGGGCGGGCTTCTGCCTTGCCCCGAGGCGTTGATGGTGCTGCTGATCACCATCGCGGCGCATCGCGTGCTGTTTGGGCTGCTACTCATCGTGTCGTTCTCGACAGGTCTGGCGGCGGTGCTGGTTGGCTTCGGGTTGCTACTTGTGTATGCAAGGTCGCAATTTCAACGGCTGAACTTCTCGAGCACGGGCCTGGTCCCCCGTGTTCTGCCTGTCGCAAGCGCGTTCGTGATCGTCGTGGCGGGCAGCCTGATCACGCTTCAGGCGCTGCCACAGGTGCTGTAGTCTCGCTCGTGATGCCGCCGACGCCTGTTGATGACCACACCGAGGAGTTCGAACAACTCGCGGGTCTGGCAGCGCTGGAGGTGCTGGAAGGCGACGAGCTCGCCGCGTTCCAGCAACACGCAGCGCACTGCGAGCGGTGTCAGGTGATGGTGCGCCTGGATCGCGAAGCGCTGGCGCTGGCAGCGCCGGAAATGGATCCCTCGCCCGACTTCAAGGCGCGCCTGCTGCAGCGCGCCGCAGAGGAGCTGGCCGAGGCGCCAGCGCCCCTCACCGTGGACCATTTCGCTCCCGAAGATAGCGGGAACGTCATCCAGTTCCCCTGGTGGCGCCGCACGCCGCGCTGGGCCTCAGCTGTTGCGGCGGTGTTCGTTCTCGGCGTCGTCGTGCTCGGCGGCTACAGCTACGAGAACCAGGTGGTGGCCAGCTACCCGCTGGCGGGCACGCTCAGTGGAAGCGCAGTGGTGAACGTGCGCCGCTCGGGCGCAGCGGAGCTCCAGCTGCGCGGCGTGGCCACTCCACCCCCTGGGTTCCTGTATGAGGCATGGATCATCCCACCAGGTGGCGCGCCCATACCGGCTGGGACCACTCCGAATGGTGACGGAACACTGCCGTTGAACGACGTCGGCTCCGGAGTGACCGTCGCCATTACGCAGGAGCGGCAAAGGGTGGATGCGCCAACCAGCTCACCCGTTTTGGCGGTACAGCTGTGACCACCGCCGACCCGCGGCTCGCGGACCTTGAAGCGCTCTACGATGCGCATCATCGCCAGGCCATTGGCCTGGCCTATCGCATTCTTGGGGACCTGGGCGACGCCGAAGAGGTCGTCCAGGAGGTCTTCCTCGCTGCGTGGCGCACCCAACATCAGTACGACGCCTCGCGTGGGACCAGCCACGCGTGGATTCTGGCGATGGTCCGCAACCGGTCGATAGACATGCTGCGCTCACGTCGCCGCAGGCCGGTGCAGCCGCTGGCGGAGGGTGTCGATCCGCCTGACACACTTGACGTTCCGGCCGAGGCGGTATCAAACGTCGATGCGGCTGCGGCAAGGGTGGCGCTGAATGCGCTGCCCCCCGAGCAGAAGCAGGTCATCGAGCTCGCCTACTTTGGTGGGCTGAGCCACACGGAGATCGCGACGCAACTGGCGGCGCCGATAGGCACGGTCAAAGGTCGCATACGCCTGGGGCTAGACCGCCTGCGCATCGCCATGGGCGTGCCGCAAGACGCCCTCTCCGCGTCGTAGCGCGCCGAAACACCCACCGAACTGTGTGATCCAGGCGCGGCGGCGGTGCGTAGGGTGGGTATGGCCACCACTCTTGTTGCTGGAACCGCGGCTCGTGCGGATGCGTCGGCGGGGTACGCGCGGTTTGCGGGCGTCTGCGCCGTCCTGGCGGGCATTGGCACCCTGGTGTATTCGATCTCGTTCATCCTGCTCGCGAACGAAGCCGTGAGCAGCCTCGCGTTGCTCGCCAATGGACTGCTGGCCACCGCGGTCGCGGTCGGCATCTACGAACGGGTGAAGTCGCAAGAACCGTCGTTCGCACTGTGGGCGCTACTGCTCAGCCTGCTGGGCGGCATCGGCGCCGCGCTACACGGCGGCTACGACCTGGCGGCGCTGCTGCACTCGCACAGTCCGGTCGACCCCAACCTGCCAAGCGCGATGGATCCTCGCGGCCTGCTGACCTTCGGCGCCAGCGGCATCGGCCTGTGGGTCTTCGCCTGGCTGATCCTGCGCAGCAAGAGCCTGCCCACCCCTGTCGGGTACCTGGGATACCTCGTGGCAGCGCTACAGATCGTGCTGTACCTTGGACGGCTGATCGTCTTCGACGCCGCGAATCCTGTCATCGTGGTCCCAGCACTGCTCGCAGGCTTCATCGCCACGCCGATCTGGTACGTCTGGCTGGGCGTTAGCCTATGGCGTGGTGCACGTGCATGACGTCGTTGTCGTAGGTGCCGGGCCGGGCGGATCCGCTACCGCCCATTTTCTCAGCGCGCGCGGAGTCGACGTCCTGCTGGTGGATCGCGCCACGTTCCCGCGCGACAAGACCTGCGGCGATGGCCTGACCCCGCGCGCGCTGCGTGTTCTGGACAGCATGGGCCTGCTGTCCGAGGTGCGTGCGCACGGCTTCAACATCGAGGCGTACGAGGTCGTCGCGCCCAATGGCCGCGCAACCACGGCGAAAATCAGCGGGGCGCACGAAGCGCTCGTGGTGCCCAGACTCATCCTTGATGACCTCATTCTGCGGCGGGCCGTTGACACCGGTGCGCGGTTCGAACCAGGAGTCACGGTCAGCCGGGTAGAACCAAACAGCTCTGGCATCACGGCCCACGCCGACGATGGACGCGCTTTCCAGGGCCGAATCGCGGTCCTCGCCACAGGTGCAGCCACAGGCGTGTTGACCCGTTCGGGCATTCTGCCGGCCCAGCCAAGAGCGATGCTCGCCGCACGGGCGTACTTCGAAAACCTGCCGAATGCGCAAGAACCCACGTTTCAACTGCGGTTCGACAACGTGCCGTCACCAGGGTATGGCTGGATCTTCCCGACCGCGGAGCGCGCGGCCAACGTCGGCGTCGGATTCTTTCCGCGGAAGGGCTCGGGTACGGCGGTGCGGGCGTTCCACAGGTTTGTAGAGCACCTGCCAATCGGGACACAGGTCGGACCGGTGAAGGGCTATCCGATCCGTGTGGATTTCCTCCGATCGCCAACGCAGACGAAGAACACGCTTCTCGTCGGAGAGGCCGCCGGGCTTGTAAATCCGCTTACCGGTGAAGGCATCGACTACGCGCTCGAATCCGGCCAGATCGCCGCCGAGCATGTGGTCCAGGGACTGACTTCAGGCGTACACCAGACATGGCTCTCCGACTACGATCGGCTGCTGCGCGAGCGCTTCGAGAAAATCTTCCGCTTCAGCGAGTGGATTCGGGACTGGTACTGCAGGCCTGCCTTGCTGAATCTGCTGGTGCCACTGGCCAATCGCCGGCCCGAGCTGCGTCAGCGACTGGCGACGATCGTGCTCGGCGAGCGCGAGCCGCGTGGCTATGGTCCGGCCAACATGGCGGCGCGTCTGGCTCTGTACCTTGTGCGCAATCCGCGACGAGCAGTTCAGGCGCATGACTGACCTCAAGCAGCACTTCGCGCAGCGATCGGCGACCAACTTGTTGGCGGGCAGACTGTCGAATCATCCCGAGCGCTACCTCGAGATCTTCCGCGTCTTTCGCAAGTACGAGCTGCACCACATCGTCGCCGAGCTCGGCATGAGCCATCAGCACGAGGAGGACGAGGATCTCCACGGGCCTGAGGACGAGCACGAGGATGACCACGGGATCCAGCTGGCGAACGCGCTCGAAGAGCTCGGCCCATGCTTCATCAAGCTCGGCCAACTGCTGAGCACGCGACCCGACCTGTTGCCCGCGGATTACATTCATGCGCTCTCGCGCCTCCAGGACACGATTCAGCCAGTTCCCGCCGAGCGCATCGTGCAGATCGTTCAATCCGAGCTCCACAAGCCCATCGACGAGCTGTTTCATTGCTTCGAACAGCAGCCGCTTGCGACAGCATCCATGGCCCAGGTACACCGTGCGATCCTGCGCGACGGTACCGAGGTCGCCGTCAAGGTCCAGCGGCCAGGCGTACGCCAGCGCATCGAGATTGACCTGGAGGTGCTGCGCGAAATTGCCCAATTCGCCAGCCGGCATACCGCACTGGGCGCACGCTACGGGCTGGTGCAGATGGTCCACGAACTGGAGATCAGCCTCAACCAGGAGCTCGACTTCAGGATCGAGGCGGAGAATACGCGGCGCATCGGGCGACAGATCGCCGGGTTCGAACGACTCTGCACGCCGACGGTCTTCACTGAATACACCTCCTCGCGCGTTCTCACGCTCAGTTTTCTGCGCGGCCGACATCTCGCTGAGATCACCCGAGAAGAAATGCAGTGCCACGATCCGAAGGCAATCGCCGCCGATCTACTGTCGGCGTACATGAAACAGATCGCCATCGACGGCGTATTTCATTGCGATCCGCACCCGGGCAACATCTTGCTGACCGACGATGGCCACCTGGCGCTGATGGACTTCGGCATGGTCGGCCGCTTCGACGCCGGCCAGAAGGACAACATGATCCTGTTCCTGCTGGCCTTCTCCGAACGCCTCGGCGAGCGCGTTGCCGAAACGTACCTGGAGATGATCCAGCAGCCGCGCGACCTCGATCAGCACAGCTTCACCCAGGACATCAGCGCGCTGGTCAGCCGCTACCACGATATGAGTGGCGGCCGGCTCGGCCTGGGCTCAGCCCTGCTCGACTTGACACGGCTCGCTTACCAGAACCGTGTGCCCGTGCCGACGTCCATGACGCTGCTGGGCAAGACCATGCTGAACCTGGACGGCGCCATCGGCGTCCTTTCGCCCGAGCTGGACCCGGTCGAGCTGATTCGCAACTACATGCTCGACGTGATGCTCAAGCGCGTCGGCGATCAATTGTCGCCGGGCCGCGTGTTCGCCTGGGTGCTGGACATGAAGCACCTGTTCGAAAACGCACCGCGTCGCACCGACGCCATACTCGGCAAGCTGGCGGACGACCGGCTAACCGTCCGATTGGATGTGGGCCACCTGGAAGACGCCACTGCCACGCTGAGTTCGGCTGCCACACGCCTGGCGGTTGGCGTCCTCGCCGGATCGCTGCTCATCGGCGGCGGACAGGTGCTGTCCGCGCTCATTCGCACAGGCGCAATTGGAAGCGCCGCGCGCAAGTGAACAGTTGCGTCTTCTGCGCGATCATCGACGGGATCGTGCCTGCTTGCAAGGTCGTGGAGTCCGACAACGTCGTGGCCTTTCTGGACCATAGGCCGCTGATGCCGGGGCACGTGCTGGTGGTACCGCGCATCCACTACGCGGTGCTGGCTGACCTGCCAGCGGACGACGTCGGGCCGTTCTTCCTCACGGTGCAAAGGCTCGCCACCGCGGTCGAGCAGGCGATGAAGGCGGATGGTTCGTTTGTGGCCGCCAACATCAAGATCTCGCAGAGCGTGCCCCACCTGCATCTGCACGTGGTGCCGCGGCGCAAAGGCGACGGCCTCTTTGGCAAGACCTTCCAGTGGGTACGCCACCCCTATCCCAGCGAAGGCGCGATGCGCGCCGCGCAGGCGGCTATCCGCGACGCGCTGGGTTCGTGAGCACTCCTTCGCCCAGCGCGTGAAGCAGCAGCGCCTGCGCCACGCCGGAGGATTCGCCCCAGTGCTTCGTTGCGATGCGCACCTCGGTTTCGGACGGTGCGGGTGTCTCGAGATATGCCAGTCCAACGGCTTTGCGGACACCCAGGTCGCCGCCCACCACACGCGGGCGGCCCAGCGTGCGCGCGAGCACCCATTCCGCGGACCATCTGCCAATACCGCGAATCTTGACGAGCCGCTCGATAACCGCCTCGTCGTCTAACGTTTGGAGTTCTCCGAGCTCCAGTCCTCCGTCGACGACCGCGCGCGCGGTGGCCACGATTGAGACAGCCTTGCTAGTGGTGAACTGCAATGCGCGTATGTCCGCGGGGTCCACGCTCGCGATGCGCCTCGGGTCCAGCGCGTACACGAGGTGGTCGCCGATTGTGTGGCGGACGCCGAAAGCCTCGGCCAGGCGCCGCCGCGTAGTGACCGCCCAACGTAGATTGACCTGCTGCGCGCTGATGCAGCGGATCAGCGCGGTAAACACGTCCAGCTGACGAATTTGCCTGATGCCTGGGAACTGCTGCTCCAAGCGTCTGATGACCGGGTCTTCGGCCCTGAGACGCCGCCAGTCGGGCGGCGCGGCCATGAACGTGTTGGCCACTACGCTCTTCAGCTGCGGAACATTCGATATCTCGGGCGCACAGACCTCAAATGCTGGTGCGCCAGGTGATCCAACCGCGCGGGCGACGAACGGTACCCATGTCGCGTTGCCTGTGTATGCCGCGCGGATCAACTGCTGGCCGTCCCAGCGATCGACCAGGTCATCGCCTGAGCGGCGGAAGAGTTCTAGCGAGCCCTGGATGTCGATCTCTTCGGGTGCCAGCGCGACGCAAAAGCTAACAGGCAACGTCTGCGAGCGTAGCCGACCGCATCCCCGCGCGTAGTTTTTCGAGGCCAAGGCGGATACGGCTTTTAACCGTGCCCAGGGGCAATCCGGTTGCATCCGCGATTTCCTGGTGCGTCTGGCCGCTGACGAACGCGCGGCGGATGAGGTCGGCCTGGCAGGCCGGCAGGCCGTCGACCAGGTGCCACAGGACTTCGGCGCGAGCAGCGGACGTGAGCTCGTCGAGGACGTCTTCGGAGTGCGGGTCCGGCAGGCGTTCGGCCAACGCTGAGACATCCTCGCGCGAGCGGTGGCAACGGCGCCGCAGGTGATCCAGGCTGCGATTGCGCACGACCGTCAGCAGCCAGGCTTTGCCTGTGCCGCGTTGCGGGTCGAAGCACTCAGGTCGCCGCCAGAGGGTCAGGAACACGTCCTGAACGACGTCTTCGGCTTCGGAGGGGTCATACAGCAGGCGGCAGGCCAGCGCCCGGGCCGTATCGGCGTGCTCGGAGTAGAGCGCTAAAAGCTGGGTGGACATGCGGGTAGCGCGGAGTAAATGCAGCCGCCCGTACCTCACCCATACGCATGACCTACAGTGCCCCTACACACCCCGTACTGGGTCTCAGACCAAGGCCGTGAGCGCTGCGCGAGTGCGCTCGACCTCAGGGCGCGCCTGGATCGCTTCGAAGTGTTCGGCGGCGGACTCCAGGTAGCTCCTGCCTTCCTCAGCGGAGCCCAGCGCGATCAGGGCCTGCCCCATCGCGCGCTCGCAGAGCGCGGCGTCGTAGAGGTAGCCATATTTCCGACTGAGCTCGACACCCGCGCGCGCGAGTTCGAGAGCTTCGCTGAACCCGGAGCGGGCAAGTTCGATCTCTGCCAGCCAACCGTGCGCGCGGCCAAGCAGCACCCAGGTGCCAGCGGCCTGCGCCATGGCAATGGCCTTCCGCAACGAAGCGGCGCCCTCCTCAATCTCTCCAAGCTGCGCCTGCGGCAGGCCCACGTAGACGAGACCGACGTACTCGTGCACCACGCTCCTCGCCGTGCGCGCAATGGAGACCGCGCGCAATCCGTGGTCGAGCGCAGCGGGCCAGTCGCCTTGCATGTGGTACACCGCACAGAGGAACCCCTCACCAGCGGCAAGCGCGGCCTGGTCCTGCACGCTTTCACTGTGCGCGTGAGCGGCGCCGATCAGCTCCAGGGCCCTGGGAAAATCGCCCATGTACGCGTAGGTGGCGCCCAGCATCTCAACCGCAACCGTCAGCTCGATGCCCGGTTGTACGCGCAGCAGGTCGATGGCTTCGTGCAGCGCGGGAACCGCGTAGGCGTAGTCGCCTCGAAGTGCCTGGAGCTGGCCGGAGACTCGCAGGAACTGCGCGCGCAGCACGGTATCTGAGCCGGATTCGGCAATCGGTCGAATACGCGCCAGCAGTGGCAGCGTTTCAGCAAACCGTCCCTGGATATACAGCGCCCCTGCTTGAGCAAGGTTGACATAGGCCAGCAGCGTCGGATCACTCAGCGCCTGTGCGGCGCGCTCCGCGGGTTCCAGCCATTCTCCCAGACGGCCTGGCGCCACATAGAAGGCGACCTGGGCCAGCCTTAGGCGAAGCTTGACGCCGTGCGCGCGGTTCTCCGCGGACTCTGGTAGCCGCTCGAGCGCATCCAGGGCCTGTTCGTACAGTGCCGCCGCCGACGTGTAGGCAAACACCGCGACCGCGGCGTCGGCTGCCAACTCGCACCATCGCACCGCCTGGTCCCACGCCTGCGCCCGCAACGCGTGGTACGCGAGTCGTTCGGGTGCGGTCCGCGCCTGTGGCTCCGCCAGGACATCCAGCGCTCGACGATGCTGCACGCGTCGACGTGCTCCGGAGAGGTCGTCATACACGACCTGGCGCACTTTGTCGTGGCTGAAGCTGTACAGCGCTTCGCCCGCCTCACCGCTGAGCTCGCGCAGCAGATGGCCGGACAACAACCGTTCCAGGGCAGCCAGCGCGCGCTCCTCATCCTGACCGGCCACGCCGCGCGCATGGTCGAAATCAACATCACCACCCAGCACCGCGGCCGCACGCGCTAGCTCGTGCGCATCGGGGTCGAGCCGCGCGAGGCGCGCCCGAATTGCCGCCTGGACCGATTCAGGCAGCGGGGTCGGACCGGTCCGCGCGGCGGCGCCCAGTTGCAGGTCGCCTGATTCGAGCAGCGAACGGATCGTCTCCACCGCGAACAGTGGGTTGCCTTCGGTCTCGGCGTGCAACTGCTGTCCAAGCTGCCGGACGTCATCTCGCACCACCTCGCGCAGGAGCTGAACGGTGGCTTCTACTGCTAATGGCCCAAGCTCGAGCCGCTCGAGAAGGCGTTGCCGCTCGAGGCCGCGCAGGGTCACGAGCAACTGTTGATCGACGTCCTCACTGCGCACCGTGGTGACCAGCAGGGTCGACCCAAGCGCTTCATGATGTGCCAGGTAATCCAGCAGTCGCAGGCTGCCCTCATCCGCCCAGTGCAGGTCCTCGATCAGCAGCAGCCGCGGGGCAGGCAACGCACCGAGAAACCGCGCTGCGCCCTCAAACAGGCGGCGGGCTTCCTGCTGTGGGTCGAGTCGCGCGGGAGTTGGCAGATCGGGCCGTTGCTCGACCAGGTCGGGTACCAGGCGGGCGACTTCGGCCAGCCAGACATCAGGTAGCGCAACATCGCTGCCGAAGCCGGCGACCGCGGCGGTGAGCAGATCGACGAACGGGTGATAGGGCCACCCGCGCTCGGATGCGTGGCAAGCGCCGACGAGCACCGTCCAGCGCTTCTCGGGCTGCAGCTCACGCGCGGGTTGCCCGTCGAGCAGCCACAGAAGCTCCTCGACCAGGCGCGACTTGCCGATGCCTTCTTCGCCATCGACGGCGATCAGCTTGCCGTGGCCCTGGGCCGCCTCGTCCGCGGCGGTCAGGAGCTGCGCGAGCTGTGCCTGGCGGCCGACAAGCGGGAACGCCGGCTGGCGCCGCGCGGTTTGGACATGCACGGCCGGTGGCGCACCTTCACGCTGTTGGCCGGCGGTCGTTGGCACGTCCTCGGTGGCCCCAAGAATCTCACGGTACAGGCGTTGGGTGCGTGGATCAGGCTGCACCCCGAGCTCGTTTTCCAGCACCTGCTGCGCTGCGCGATAGTGCGACAGCGCTGCCGCTCGATCGCCTGCCCGCTCGTACAGTCGCATCACCTGTCGGTGAAAGCGTTCCTGCAGCGGATCGAGGCCCAGGGCCCGGCGCGCGTGGGCGAGGGCGCCAGACCAATCTCCTTCACTCGCGTGCGCTTCGGCCGCGCGTTCGAGCGCATCGAGCATGCGCTGCTGCCAGGCGGCACGCTCGAGATCGAGCCACTCGTCCCACTCGGAGGAGTCGCGCAGGTCGAAGCCTTCGAGGAATGGCCCACGCCAGAGCGCAACCGCGGTATCGAGCTGCTCGCGTGTTGCGGACTGGCGTGTCAACGCCTGAAAGGCGGCGATATCCGTCCAAACCTGGTCGGCAGGCTCGGGGCGCCACACCAGAGAATCGCCGACCGGCGCAATGGGGACATGCGGCAAGCTCCGCCTCAAGCGCGAAAGCGCGGTGCTCAGGCTGTTGCGACCCTCCTGCTCGTCGCTGTCCTGCCACAGCAGCGCGATGAGCCGTGTACGCGTAACTGGCTGCTCCGGTCGTGCCGCCAGGTAGTAGACCAATGCCGCGCCTTTGTGCGCGGCCAACTCCACAGGCTCGCTCGGATCGCCTGCTTCCACGTGCGCCGGCCCGAGCAGGCGCAGGCGCAAGACGTGCCGCTCGTTTAGCAAACTTTAAGAACCCGCCCCGCCGGGCATAGTAGCGGGCACAGTCAACCGGTCGGTTGCGTTGCGGTTGACAAGTGGTGGAGCCGATTTTGGGGCGTGATGTCCACGCCCGGGTTACGCTGGGACTACCGATGAACGAATTGCAGGCCTACATGGTCCACGAGTACGTGGCCGACTACAAAGCCGGGTACCTCTCGCGTCGCGACCTGGTTCGTCGCGTGCTGAACATCACTGGCGGTGTGGGCACCACTGCCACCTTGCTGCTGGCGCTGGGCTGCTCCACTCCAGCGGCTCAGCCGACCAGTGCGCCGGCGGCAACCGCGGCTCCGAAGCCAACCGCCGCCGCGGCGGCCTCTCCGGCGGCGAGCGCCGTGGCCGTTGTCAGCCCCGCGCCAAGCCCGGCCGCGGCAGCCAGTCCGTCCGTCGCTGCGAAGCCGGCAGCATCGCCAGCGGCTTCACCGTCTATCATCGCCGTAGGCTCGCCCTCGCCTGTCGCGCGCAGTCCTCTTTCTGTGGCTGCCAACGATCCGACGGTGGATGGCCAGGACATCTCGTTTCCGGGCGCCGACGGCGCCAAGATCCTGGCCTATCAGGCGCGACCGAAAAGCGCGAGCGGCCCTTTGCCACTCGTGCTGGTCTGTCACGAGAACCGCGGTCTCACCGAACACATTCGTGACGTCGTTCGGCGATACACCAAGGAGGGCTTCATGGCGTGCGGCGTCGACCTGGTCAGCCGCCAGGGCGGCACCAACGCCATTACCGACCCGAATCAGTTCTCGGCGCTCCTCACGGGTCAAGGCGTCAACCCCGATCAATTCGTCAGCGACTTCGCCTCCGCCGTGGCCTATTACAAAACCAAGCCTGACCTTGCGCAGCTCGACAAGATCGGCATGAACGGCTTTTGTTTCGGCGGTGGGGTCGTGTGGCGCTCCACCGAGCAGATTCCCGAGTTGAAAGCGGCGGTGCCGTTCTATGGCGCCTACCCACCGTTGGACCAGGTTTCGAAAATCAAAGCCGCCGTTCTGGGTGTGTATTCATCGGATCCGAACGACTTCGCCAACGCCATGCGCGATCAGTTGGACCAGGCGCTTACCGCGGCAGGTGTGACGCACAAGTTCAACGTCTATCCAGGCACCATGCACGCCTTCCACAACGACACGGGGGCGGCGTACAACCAGGAGCAGGCGCTCGCCGCCTGGCGCGATGCGATCGCGTGGTTTCACCAGTACCTGGCCTGAACGCAATGCCTATTCCAGCGATCGTTCCCAACCCCTTCGACGACGATGCGAAGCGCGAGGCGCGCATGGAAGCGAATCTGCCGACCACCTCGCGGCGCGCGCTGGCAATCGTCATCGGCGGTGTAGTGGCGCTGATCGCCTTCGGCATTCTGGCGCTGATCGGCTATCCCGGCGCGGGCGTCGCGCTCGTGCCGCTCGGCGCCCTGCTGCTGCTTGGCGGCGGCATCGAGCTGCTGCTCAGTCGCCTCTGAAGTCCAGCGACCCGCCCCCAGCGACTCGCTGCCAGTCCAACCACGAGCCGTCGACGGCCACGCCGTCGAAGTAGGGTGAAACGGGCCGGTCGACCGCGTCCGTACTGATGTGCAGCACCTTGCCGCCAGCGAGATTGACGTCGATCTGCGTGAACAGCGGCGAGCCAGTGGCGAAGCCGCCAACGCCGGGCACCGCCGGATACAGGCCGAGCGCGGCAAAGACGTACCAGGCGGACAGCGTTCCACCGTCGTCGTTACCGGGCAGGCCGCCTGGCGTGTCTGCAAATGCCTGACGTTGAATGCGGCGCACTACGGTTTGGGTTTGAGCTGGTGCGCCAAGGAAGTCATACGCCCAGGGTGCGAACAGGCTCGGTTCGTTACCGATCCACATGTAAGGGCGGTTCGGGCCGGCATTGACCTCGGTGAAGAACGCATCCAGTCGAGCGATAGCCGCGTCGGAGCCGCCCAGGCCGGTTGCCACACCGGCAACGTCGAACGGCACCATCCAGGTGTACTGGGCAGCGTTGCCCTCGACGTACCCGCCCGTAGCAGCGAAAGCGTTGTGCCAGTTCGCGGCGCGCGCCGCGTACCGCTGTTGTAGATCTCCGCGACCCAGGGCGTCTGCGAACTGCGCCAGGGCGAAATCGTCGGTCGCATACTCCAGGGTGATGGACGGCTGATCAGGTACCGAGCCGAGCTGCTGCCATGCCGCCAGGTACTCACGGACCGGGTGGCCGCCCGAGACCGCGGACGAATTGGAGGCGCCATCGTCCAGTGCCGCAAGTGCCGCTGAGGTATCGAACGCGCGGGCGCCGAAGGCATATGCGTTAGCCACAAACGCGTCAGGCGAGTCGCCGACCATCCCCGCCGAGTTGCGGTTCGCCTGCTCCCAACGCGGCATGCCGCCGCCACCCTGCTCGGCATCATTGACCAGCGACTGAACGATGTCCGACGCCTGCTCCGGCGCCAGGATCGAGCGCAACTGGATCAGCGAGCGGTACTGGTCCCAGCCCGCGATATTGGCGTACTGCGCGTGGCCAGGCGGCGCCTGGTGCACCTGGTCGTCGAACCCGAGATACTCGCCGTTGGCGTCGCTGAAAAGGTTGGGCTCCAGAAACGTGTGATAGAGGGCGGTGTAGAAGGTCCTGCGGTCCGCCTCGGCGCCACCGCCGACCTCGATGCGTGAGAGCACGCCGTTCCACGCCGCCCGTGCGTTTGCCTGCACGCTGTGGAAGTCCCAGCCTGGGTCTTCCGTCGCGAGGTTGGTCACGGCGTTGTCCACACTCACATAGGAAATAGAGGGCTTGACCTCTACGGTCGGTCCCGCAAAGGTCACTTCGGCGCGCGAGCCATCCACGTTGGTCGCACTGAACGGTGTGTCGAAGGCAATCGCGAAGTACAGCGTGTAGTGGTCGGAGCCGCAGCCCACCTGACTTTCGACGTGCCCCGTGATCAAGCTCCGTTGGGCGTCGACGCTCACGTCTGAGGAAAACACGGTGTTTACTGATCCGGCGGCATCCACCACAACAGTGGGTACGGTTCCGGCAGGAAACATGAAGCGCCCCAAACCCGTTCGTGCGGTGACCGCGAGCTCGACGGAAACGCCGTTATCCAGGGTGACCGAGTAGTACCCGGGTGAGGCGACCTCGTTGACGTGTGAAAACGTCAGAGGACCTGCGCCAGGCAGGATCGGCACATCCTGGTACACCGTGCACCCCCGACCACTGAAGTGCGTCAACGAAAAGCCCTTCAAAGTGTGGTCGAGATATGAGTAGCCGCCAGGGATGTGATGCTCGACCGTATCCGGGCTCCAGGCCAGCATGCCCGCGGGGTAACCCGCCCCTGGAAACGTGTCGCCGCCGTCGAACTCAGCGCCATAGTCCGCGAGCGGTGATGGCGCTGTGCCGATGAACGGGTCCACATAGCTCGCCGGCTCCGACGCCTCTTCTTGCGCTCTCGCCGGAAGGAGCGTGATCGCCAGACAGAGAACCGCGACGAGGACAGCGCGCACCTGGCTTCAGTCCGTGGCCGTCACACTCTCGAGGGTCGGCAGCTTCGCGGCGGCATTGTCCACCCAGGTGCGCAGGGCAGTCATGCGTTCGGCAGCAGCGCGCAATTGCGTCTCCACTTGCGAGGGCGCGGTCCCGCCCACGATATTGCGTGCAGCCGCCACCTGGTCTGCGCGCAAGCCCACCGCCGAGGCCTCAAAGACCGGTGAGAATGCGCGGAGCTCGTCGAGCGAAAAGTCCGCGAGGCTGCGCGAGGACGCCTCAGCGGCGCGCACGATGCGACCGACGATCTCGTGCGCCTGACGAAAGGGCACACCCCGTTGAGCGAGATGGTCTGCCAGATCCGTGGCTGCGATCAGCGGATCATTGGCTGCCTGCTCCATGCGCTCGGTGCGCCAGGCGGCGCTGCCCAGCATGGCCGTCAGCAGTGCCAGGCCGTCGTCGACCAGGTCGACCGCCTCGAAGTACGGCCCCTTGTCTTCCTGGAGGTCGCGGTTGTAGCTCATCGGTAGACCTTTGAGCGTGACCAAAAGCCCCACCAGCGCGCCGTATACGCGGCCGGTCTTCCCCCGCAGCAGCTCGGCCACGTCCGGATTGCGCTTCTGCGGCATGATGCTGGATCCCGTCGTGTAGGACTCGTCCAGGGCGACGAAGGCAAACTCGGCGGTGGACCACAGCACCAGCTCTTCGGCGCAACGCGACAGGTGCATCGCGAGCAGGTTCAGCGCGGCGAGGTGCTCGGCGATGAAGTCACGATCGCTGACGGCGTCAAGGCTGTTGCGCGAGACCTCAGCGAAACCCAGCAGGTGGGCTACGTATTCGCGGTCGAGCGGATACGGGGAGCCTGCAAGCGCACCGGCCCCAAGCGGCAGCACGTCTGCCCGGACAAGACAATCGCGCAACCTGCCCGCGTCACGATCGAGCATCTCCCAATAGGCCAGCAGGTGATGGGCCAGCACGACGGGCTGGGCGCGCTGCAAGTGGGTATAGCCTGGCAGGACCGTTTCCGTGTGCTGCTGGGCGACCTCGAGCAAGGTCTGTTGCAGCTCCATGACCGCCCACAGGCCCTGCACTAATGCCGCGCGAGTGAACAGGCGCGTATCCGTCGCCACCTGGTCGTTGCGACTGCGCGCGGTGTGCAATCGGCCCGCCACGAGCCCGATTCGCGTTCCGAGTTCCGCTTCAACCAGACTGTGGATATCCTCGTACGGCCCATCCAACGGCGGCGGGTCCTGCAGCAACTGGGTGAGGCCGTCGACGAGCGCACATGTGTCCACGTGGCTCAGCACGCCGACGCGGTCCAGCATCCGTGCATGCGCAATACTGCCGAGCACGTCCCACTCGAACAGCCGACGGTCCACCGGCAGCGAGGTGGTGTAGCGCAGCGCGCGCTCGTTCAGCGCCTTACTGAATCTGCCGCCCCACATGGGATTCGATCCTCACCCCCCCAGCCCCCCTCTCCTTATCTCAAGGAGAGGGGGGAGTTTCTCTCGCCCTACGTCAGGGAGAGCGGGGTTGGGGCGTGAGGGTGGGGTCACACTCCAGCGTCGTCGTCGTCGATCGTGGGGGCGACGAGGCTGCGGATCTCGGGCGTGTGACCTGCGCCGAGCTGTACACGCGCCTGGGTTCGCAACCCCTGGCTGAACAGCTTGATGAACGACACGGCCGCGTCGTGGTCGAACTGGTCGCCGGTCTCGTAGGTCGCCAGACCGAAGTCGTACAGCGACTGCGGCGAACGCCGCCCTGCCGCCACGGCTTGGCCTTTGAGCAAGCGCACGCGCACCGTGCCGGTCACATGCCGCTGCGTGCTCGCCACGTAGTACGACAGGTCGCGAAAGTGAGGCGAGAACATCCGCCCGTCATAGATTAGCTGCGACATCTCCTGGGCGACGATTTCCTTGAAGCGCCGCTGCTCGCGGCTCAAGGTCAGGCCCTCCAGGGCGGAGTGCGCCGCGTGGAGCAGCATCGCCGCGGGCGCCTCGTACACCTCGCGCGACTTGATGCCCACCAGGCGGTCCTCGATGTGATCGATGCGGCCCACACCGTGCGCGCCCGCCAGCTCGTTCAGCCGCGTAACGAGCGTGACGCCATCCACCCGCTCCGTGCTCTCGGGATCATCACCCAGTGCCACAGGGATGCCCTTTTCGAAATCGATCGTGATGTACGTCGGTTCCTCAGGCGCAAAACGCGGGTTGATGGTCCACGCGTACGCGTCCTCGGGCGGCTCGTTCCACGGATCTTCCAGCACGCCCGCCTCGATGCTGCGCCCCCACAGGTTGGCATCCACCGAGTACGGACTTGCGGCGGTCACTGGAACGGGGATGCTGTGCTCTTGGGCGTAGCGAATCTCTTCGTCACGCGTCATGCGCCATTCGCGCACCGGAGCAATGATCTGCATCTCAGGCGCCAACGCCTGGATCGACACGTCGAAGCGGACCTGGTCGTTGCCCTTCCCGGTGCAGCCGTGGGCAACATGGGTCGCGCCCTCTCTACGTGCGTAGTCGATGAGAATCTTGGCGATCAGCGGCCGCGCGAGCGCAGTCGCCAGAGGGTAGACGTTCTGGTACAGCGTGCCCGCCTGGAGAGACGGAAACACGAAGTCGCGCACGAACATCTCTTTGGCGTCGGCGATGAACGCCTGAATGGCCCCGGTGCGCAGCGCCTTCTGGCGCACCACTTCAAAGTCTTTCTCGTTGCCAACGTCGACGGTAACCGCGATCACGTCGAGGTCGTACTTTTCATTGATCCAGCGGATCGCGACGGAGGTGTCCAGGCCGCCGGAATAGGCCAGAACGACTTTGCCTTTGGCCATGCGCCCCTGAGCATAGCGCGAAGAGCGGCTCAAGGCGTGCTCGTTCCGTAACGCGCGCGCCGCCGAACCGTTGGCGATCCATAGTTAGACTCGAACTCGGGCCTATGTTCCGGCGCTCCCTTCTCGCGCTCTTTTTGCTCCTTGCGGCGTTGCCTCTGGCACAAACAGCGGCGGCCGCTGAGACCGTGGTCGACAACTCGGACGCCTCGGTCCAGGTCAAAGGCGCCTGGTCCAAGAGCCAGACCACCTCGGGTTTCTACGGCGCCGACTACCTGTTCCGAACCGCGGGCGATGGCAGCGCTACGGTGACATGGCCCTTTCCGTCGGCCAGTCCCGCAGGGAAGTACATCGTGTACGCGCAGTGGAGCGCTGGACCTAACCGCGCCAGCAACGCCACGTACGTCGTTAACTCGAACGGCGGCAGCACCCCGGTTTCGGTAAACCAGAAGAGCAACGGCGGCGGCTGGCAGCAGCTCGGCACGTTCGACTTCCAACCAGGTAAGAACCAGTCCGTTTCAATCAGCGATAAGGCGGATGGCGTCGTGGTCGCCGATGCGATTCGGTTCGTCGGCCCGCAGGGCGGAACGACCACAACCCAGGCTGCCGCGACGGCGACCACGACGCCAGCACCTGCCCCGCCATCACCCTCACCGGGGCAAGCCGGCGTTGGCGCCAGCGACGCCCGCTACTTCGCGCAGACCGGTTATCGGATCAGCGACGACCCCTTCTGGAACTACTTCCAGGTGCGCGGCGGCGTCCGCAGCTTTGGCTACCCGGTCTCCAACTCCTTCCAGCTGTACGGCATGAAGGTCCAGATCTTCCAGCGCCAGATCCTGCAGCTCCGCCCCGACGGCGGCGTGCAAACGATGAACGTGCTGGACGATGGGCTGCTGCCCTACACGCATATGAACGGCAGCACCTTCCCTGCGCCTGACCCGAACGTGATCTCGCAGTCGCCGAAGCCTAACGCGCCGGACTACCTCTCCAAGGCCATGGACTTCATCCGTGCCACGGCCCCGGACACCTTTGAAGGTGAGCCCGTCAACTTCGCCAAGACCTTCTTCAGTAGCGTGACGGCCCAGGACGCCTATCCGAACGGTGTGCCCGACGGCGGCGATGCGCTGGTGCCCTTCTTCAATCTCGAAATCTGGGGCCTACCTACCTCCAAACCAGCCCATGATCCGAACAATCCCAACTTCATCTATCAGCGCTTTCAGCGCGGGATCATGCACTACGACAAGGGCTGCGGGTGCACCCAGGGGCTGCTGCTTGCCGACTACGTGAAGTCGCTGTTGACGGCGCACAACCTACCTGCTGATCTGGCTGACGAGGCAAAGGCCAGCAAGCTGCTGAACCAGTTCAAGCCTGGAGCACCCCAGTTCCTGGCTCGTCCCGCCGACCTGCCCGGCTCGGACCTTAGCAATGCCTTCCGGCGCGATCCGCTCATCACGTTGGACGCCGGCCACGGCGGCACCGAGATTGGCACCTCACACGTGTTTGCCGATGGCACCGTGCTGGCCGAGAAGGACCTCAACCTGCGGGTGATGCTGCGCGTGCGCGACCTCCTGCGGCAGGCTGGCTTTCAGGTGGTGACGACACGAACCACGGACTCACAAGTAAACGCCGATAAGAAGGACCTGACCGGGGATGGCAAGGTCACCCTGTCCGATGACCTGCAGGCGCGCATCGACATTGCCAACAACAGTGGCAGCGACATCTTCGTGTCGATCCACTTCAACGGTACCGCGGATCCGAACATCAAGGGCACCTACATCTTCTACGACCCGGACAGGCCCTACGCGGACCGCAGCAAAGCGCTCGCCGACGTCGTCGACGCCTCGGTGACCAAGGCTTTGAAGGACGCTGGCTACACCTCGGTTGACCACGGCTCCACCCGCGACACCAACGTCCTGGGTGGGGATCACTACTACTTGCTGAGCCCGAAAACCGACGTGGTCCCACGCCCGAGCAACATGCCCGCGATCATCGGCGAGGGCCTGTTCCTGACCAATGAGGACGACGCCAACGCGTTGCGGAATGACAACGTGATCGAGGCCATCGCCCGCGGCTACGTCGAAGGCATCAAAGCCTACTTCACGAAGTACCCAGTGAGTTGACTTCTCTAATAGTTGAGTTTCGTTGGCAGTCGAAAGACTGCGGTCTTTCTCCCGAGGGGCTACGCGCCCCTCGACCCCGCTCTCCCAGCGCTTAGGACCACCCGACCCGCTGACGTCCATTCTTACGGGCACCCGACCGAGGTTCAGAAACGATACCCCTGTAGTCAGAAACGGAACCCGACAGGACTTTGGCCGGTCTGCAGCCGCCGAATAGGCCCCTCACGCGGGGGGTCGCCGCACGAAGGAGCGGTTCGCGCAGCGAACAAGCGACTGGCGGCGGGGGGCTGCAAGCTCCGCCGACCCAAAGGCGTCTCTAGCTGCCCTGCTTCAGTGCGATCTGGAGGTCGATCGCGCCGGCGCTGGTTTGGAGCGGGACCAACAAGCGCGGGATATCCAGGCTTGACATCAGCCCGCCGCGACCGACGATCAGCATCGGCGGAGCAATGTCGGTGCGAATTCCTGCTTTCTCCAGCAGCACACCTGCGCGGCCGGAGATCACATTGCCTAGCTCGCCGACGCCACTTCGCGCCAGCGCGTCAAGCTCGCCGAACTTTTGTCCCATCATGCGGCCAACAATGGCCAGCGCGGTTGCCTCACTCATGCGGTACATGACCGCTCCCGAAAGCGCGCCTGTCACGCCGACGACGGCCGTTACTTCGCCAGCTTCGAAGTCGCCGCGCTCGATCTTGACCTGGCCCCGGCCAACGTCACCTCCGAGCTCCTGCTCGAGAACACCTTTGGCAGCCAGTAGGAAAGGTTGGGCGACGTCGGCGCGCATGCCTCAACTATCGACAGACGCCCTGCATACCTTGAGCGACGTGCCTCAGGCAGCGCGGCTGGATTCGAACTCAGGAATGTCGCGGCCTTCGACAGTGTCGTCGTCCAGAATGGCGCGGGCCAGCGCAACGTAGGCTGCGTGGCGCTCCAACCGCGAACGGCGCGACTGTGCAAGGGCGCTTACCAACTGATCGACAACACTTTCGTAGCTCGGGCGGTGCATACCCAGAGGAACGCCGTGCGCAGCGGAATTCGTGGATACGGCGGGATGCATGCGCCCCGACGGAGTCTTCCCACCGAACGTGACCCACCCACCACCAGCGGAAGCGCACTCCGAGCGAACTAGCTCGCGCGGACTTGCTGTTGGCGCGCGATGTACGCGGCGGCTTCTGCTCGTCGCGCGAGTTGCAGCTTCTTGAGCAAGCTACTCACGTAGGTCTTCACCGTGTGTTCGCTCAAGTACAGCTCTGCCGCGATCTGACGGTTCGTCTTGCCTTCCGCGATCAGCGGCAAGATCTTGCGCTCCTGCTCCGAGAGCTTGTCGCCACTCTGAGCCGTGCTAGCTGCGCCGCGCATCCAGCGCAGCACGGTGTCGCTGACCGCCGGGTCCAGCAGCGAGCCGCCGGCGGCGGCCGTCTCCACCGCCGCAATGAGCCGTTCGGGCTCGCTTTGTTTGAGCAGGTAGCCGCTTGCTCCAGCCAGGATCGCGGCGATGACTGCCTCCTCGTCGCTGAAGGAGGTCAGCATGATCACCCGAGTGCTCGGATGATCGGAGCGGATCTGACGGCAAGCTTCGATGCCGCTCGCATCGGGCAAGCGCACGTCCATGATGACCACGTCGGGAGCGTGAGTGTGAGCAGCGGCGATCGCGTCCGCGGCAGTGCACGCCTCGGCCACCAACGCAAAATGTCGCAGGTTCTCAAATAGATTGCGCAACCCGAGTCGAACCAGCCAGTGGTCGTCCGCGACGACAATGCTGATCAGTCCCTCGCTCATGAGAATTGTCAACCCACCATTCCACCCAGCGGCGTGGTTTATCAAATCGAAGCCAACTGGCCACGACCACCGTCACTCGGCTCCCCGGGCCCCATATCTGCAAACCACGGGCCCCGGCACCCGTCCCCTCATATATGATTGCACACGTTCGGCAAAAGATTCGGTAAATAGGCGTGAGAATCGCCACCGGGGAGTAACGATTCGCGCCTACCCGGGCGTTCATTTTCGTTAGGGGACATGTGTATAGGGGATGCAGACTGGCTGTCTGCCCAGTTTGACCTGAGCAACGCGGCGCTGGTCGGCGTCGACCTCCAGGGCCGCGTCGTCTTCTGGAGTCGCGGGGCTGAAGCACTCTTCGGCTGGACCGCCGACGAGGTGCGCGGCCAGCCGCCACCGATTGTGCCGCCAGCCCTTCAGCAAGAATGGCAGCTCCAGATGCAACGCGTCCTGGAGACAACCCAACCAACCACCGCGGCCGAAACCGAGCGCATCACGCGCGACGGCCGCTCGATCAGCGTCGTGCGCACCGCCTCGCACGTTCGTAACGCTAGGGGCGCAATCGTGGGTCTGCTGGACCTGCTAATCGACGCGACCGCGCTGAAGCAACTCGACGAGGAGTCGCGCGCGCTGGCCCAGGCACGCGAGCGTGAGCTAGTCGCGATGGACCTGCACGATGGTCTTATTCAGCGGCTGTACGCGGTGGTGCTCAACCTGGCGGCCCGCGAACACTCGGCCTCGCCGGAAATAAAGCAAGCGATTCGAGACGCACGCGTAGAAGTCGAGCAGGTGATCGCCGAAACGCGCGACTACGTTTCAACCCTCGGCGGCCGATCCTTCAGCCCTCGCAACCTGGAGGCTGGCCTGCGTGTGCTGGTGGACGGCCTGCGACTCAACGCGGGCACCGAGGTCTCGCTCGAGTTCGACCCTGCCGTCGAACCGCTACTGGCGCCCGACTCACGCGGTCAACTGCTCTTTCTGGTACGCGAGGCGGTCTCCAACGTGCTGCGCCATGCCCAGGCGACGCGGGTCCACCTCCGACTCACGCGCTCCGAAGGAATGGCGGTGCTCAGCATCGAGGACAACGGCCGCGGTTTCGATACGTCAGCTCGCCAGACCGAACGGCATCGCGGCTTGCACAACATGGTCGAGCGCGCCCGGCTCATGGGTGGCAAGCTCGAGATAACGAGCGCACGCGGCGCAGGTACCACCGTTTGCCTGGAGCTACCGCTGTAGGCTAGGAATGCCGCCAGCCCTGCGCCTCGACGTGTGCGCTGCTGACCTCCAGCACGACGGACGTCGGCTGCACCGGACCGCGCGTGTTGGCGGTGTAGTCCTGCGTTGCGAGCACCGCCGTATACGGCACCCACAGGTCGCGAGCCATCGGCCGGTCCAGCAGAAACTCTTCCTGCGCAAGCTCCTTCACGCGGCCCAGCGATTGGCCGTCCAGGCTGGTGACTTGCATGCCCACCTGGATCTGTTCGCGACCCGGCGACGACGCCTTCAGGATCTCGCCGTGCTGCTCGTCCCCCGCCGAATCGTCGTTTGCGCTCGTGCTCATTGAGCTATGGTAGGGTGCGCAACGGCGGCTCAATGTGGGACAGGTGGAGAAACGCGTCTCGGCGAGTGAGCTGAAAGTCGCGCTCAGACAACGCGGCATGCGTATGACCCCACAGCGCCAGCTGATCCTGGACGCGGTCGTGCAAATGCGGGGTCATGTCTCCGCCGACCAGGTGTATCAGCAGGTCGTACGCGTCTTTCCCGATGTCAACATCTCCACGGTGTACCGCACATTAGAAGTTCTCGAAGACCTGGGTGTGGTGCGCCATACGCATTTTCACGACGGAGTCGCACAATACGAGCGCACCGACGCGGCCCGACACCACCACATGGTCTGCAGCCGCTGCGGCGCCGACGCGGAGCTTGACTTAGCGGTCCTGCAGCCGCTCGCGGACGATCTCAAACGCAGATACGGGTTCGAGGCGGACCTGGCCCACAGCGCCATCGTCGGCCTCTGTCGGGCGTGCGCTAGTCGAGAAGGTGACTGAACCCAGGCCCGCCCAAGTAGATGCCTGGATCAACGTTCACACACCGTCCGTCGCGATAGACATAAGCGCTGGTAACGCTCTCCGGAGGTATGCCCAGCATCCGTGCGATGGGCGTGTGGCCGTGCACCAACCGCTCGCCGCCAAAGGTCGTGAGAAACTGCGCCAGGTTCGCCTCGCCATTGGCACCGAAGAACGCACGATGTTCGCCGAAGCGCTCCAGGAGCAACTGCCACTCCGACAAGTTCGCACTTGACAGGACCTCGCGGACCCGTGCATTGACCGCACCAGGTGTTGAGCCATAGGCCGTGTAGAACATCGCATCCGCATGGACCACCAGCGTGTGATCAATCAAGGAGAGAGCGGGTAGGTTGCTGAGCCACTCCACGTGCTCGGACGTCAGTCGCTCCAGGTCCTCACGGACTCCGCCTGCGTCTAGCCACGCGTCAACCATCGAGCCGCCGAAGCGGTGGGCCGCGAGCAGTTGCACGTCATGGTTGCCAATCACCACGCGCACATGCCCAGCCTGAAGTTGAAGGTCCATCAACAACTGGATCACACCGACTCCGTCCGGGCCGCGGTCCACCAAGTCGCCGGCGACAACCAGTGTTGCAGAACCACCAGTCCACTGACCTGAGTGGTCGATCAGGCCAGATTCACGTAGCAGGCGCGAGAGAACGCTGCAGTAACCCTGTACGTCGCCAACGAGCCAGACGTCCTCAGCCACCGACGCCGCGCTCTGTCAGCAGATTCGAGATCAGCGCGGTCCAGCCAGTCTGATGGCTGGCGCCGACGCCGCGCCCGGTATCGCCGTGGAAATACTCGTAGAAGAGCACGTGATCGCGCCAGTGCGGATTGGTTTGGAACATTTCGACGTCACCAAACACCGGTCGTCGGCCGTCCTCAGCGCGCAGGAAGATGCGCGATAAACGTAAAGCGAGATCGTCGGCGATATTCGCGAGCGTGCGCGACTGACCGGACCCGGTGGGTGACTCCACCAGGAAGTCGTCACCATAATACGCGTGGAATTTTCGCAGAGATTCGATCAACAGATAGTTGATCGGAAACCAGATGGGGCCGCGCCAGTTGGAGTTGCCACCGAAGAGGCCCGTACTGGATTCACCCGGCTCATAGCGGACCTCGTACGTCTGGCCGCTTACATCCAGGCGGTACGGGTGCTCCAGGTGAAAGCGGCTGAGCCCGCGCACCCCGTAGTCCGAGAGAAATTCCGCGGGGTCCAGCATACGCCCGAGCAAGCGCTTCATGCGGTGACCCCGCGCGAGCGCAAACAGCCGCCGATCGCGCATTCCGCCCAGGTGCCAGCGCGACACCAGGCTGGCGAGGTCCGGCCGATGCGTCAGAAACCAGTCCATCCGCCGGTTGAAATTGGGCAGCATCTCCAGCAAGTCCGGTTCGATAGTCTCCACCGCCAGGAGCGGAATCAGGCCCACCAGCGAACGCACTTTCAGCTTCTGGATTTCGCCTGAAGGAAACTGCAACACATCGTAGAAGAACTCGTCGTCCTCATCCCAGAGCGGAATGCCCGAGCCACCGAGGTTGTTCAGCGCAGCGGCAATCCACAGGAAATGTTCGAAGAATTTGGTCGCCACGTCCTCGTACGCACGATCGCTGCACGCCAGCTCCAGCGCGATCCGCAGCATGTTCAAGCAGAACATGCCCATCCAGGAGGTCCCATCGGCCTGATCGAGATGGCCGCCGGTTGGCAACGGCGCGCTGCGATCGAACACGCCAATGTTGTCAAGGCCGAGGAAGCCGCCCTGGAATACGTTGCGGCCATCGGCGTCTTTCCGATTGACCCACCATGTGAAGTCAAGCAGCAGCTTGTGAAACACGCGTTTCAAAAAAGCGATGTCCGGGGAGCCTTTCAGCTTTCGATCGGTTTCATAGACACGCCAGGCGGCCCAGGCGTGCACCGGCGGATTGACGTCGTCGAACGACCACTCATACGCGGGCAGCTGGCCATTCGGGTGCATGTACCACTCGCGGAGGATCAGCACCAACTGGCGTTTGGCGAGGTCCGGATCGACAGTTGCCAGGCTCACGCAGTGGAAGGCCAGATCCCAGCACGCGTACCACGGGTACTCCCACTTGTCTGGCATGGAGATGACGTCCATGTTGTGCAAGTGGCGCCAGTCCGTGTTGCGACCCTCCAATCGAGACTGCGGTGGCGCCGGCTCCGCCGGATCGCCGTCCAGCCACTCCTCCACTTCGTAGTGGTAGAACTGCTTGGTCCAGAGCAATCCTGCCAGGGCTTGCCGCTGTACGAGGCGTTCGTCCTCCGACAGGTCTTTTGTCCTGGGCACGGCCGCGTAAAAGAGGTCCGCCTCCGCGGCGCGCGTCTTTATGATGGCCTCCGCATCCCCGAACGGGTCCGCGTGGAACGTGTCGGACAGTCGCAGCATGACACGTTGGGTGGCGCCCGCGTCGAGTGAGAGGAAGTAGTGAGCCGCGGCCTTTGTTCCCGTGCGCGCTGGATTGACAGCCGTGAACCGGCCATGGATGACGGCATCACCGATGCTGTCCTTCACAAACGGCGTGACGTTCGGAACTCCGAACAGCCGCTGCACGTTGGTTTCGTTCTCGGTGAACAGCAGCTCCGGTTCCCGTTCGGCGGCGAGCCAATACGTGCCAAGCTCGTGATGAACAGCCTCGGCGACGCCAGGTCCGATCTGGCGCACTTGCGGTTTCGGGGCGTCAGCAGTCCAGGTCCAGGTATTGCGGAACCACAACGTCGGGAGCAGGTGCATGCGTGCAGCTTCTGGACCTCTGTTGGTCACCGTGTAACGGATGATCAAATCGGTCGGGCTGGCTTTCGCGTACTCCACCTCCACGTCGAAGTAACGGCTCTCCGCGAAGATGCCGGTGTCCACCAGTTCGTACTCGGGGTCCTGGCGGGTCCGCCGGCGGTTCTCCTCCACGAGGTGGTCGTACGGAAACTCATGTTGTGGATACTTGTAGAGGCCGCGCATATACGCGTGCGTGGGAGTGGCGTCGAGATAAAAGTACGCCTCTTTCACGTCCTCCCCGTGGTTGCCCTCATGCCCGTTTACGCCAAACAGGCGCTCCTTGAGGATCGGGTCCGCCTCGTTCCACAACGCCACGGCGAAGCACAGCCGGCCACGACTGTCGCACAGCCCGAGCAGGCCGTCTTCGCCCCAACGATAGGCGCGCGAGCGCGCGTGGTCGTGTGGGAAGTAATCCCACGCGTTGCCGTCGGCGGAGTAGTCCTCTCGGACGGTGCCCCACTGTCGTTCGGCGAGAAACGAGCCCCAGCGCCACCAGGGCACGTGGTGCTCGCGTACGTCGGCCAGCCGCTGCCGTTCGGGGTCGAGAGCGGTTAGCGGCCCCACAGGTGTTTGGTCGCGATCCTCGCCCCCTCCACCAACGATTCGAGCTTCGCCCAGGCGATTTCGGGATGCCCGACGCGGGTGCCAATCCCACAGTCGGTGCCCGCGATCACATTCTCGCGGCCAACCACATTGGCGTACCGTACGAGGAGGTCGGCAACCGTCTCGGGATGCTCAACCACGTTCGTCGCATGGCCGACCGCGCCCGGCATCAGCGACTTCCCAGGCGCCAACTTCGTGGTTTCCCAGACGTGCCACTCGTACGCGTGGCGCGGATTGGCGGCTTCGACGGAGTAGCACTGTGCGCGCACCTTCAGCGCGATATCGACGATGTCACGCAAGGGGATGTCGTTCTTGTGCGGCCCGTGCCCGCTACCCCAGCAAATGTGGAGTCGAACGCGGTCTTCGGGGATGCCATCCAGGGCACGGTTGATCGCCGCGACTCTGAGATCGGCGTATTCCCGATACTGGGAAACGGTCCAGGACGGCTCCATTTGCCAGCCGTCAGGCAAGTCCGGGTCGTCGATCTGCAGGAGCACGCCAGCATCGGTGATGGCTTTGTATTCCTCGTGCAGGGCGTCGGCGATCGCGAACAGGAAGCTTTCTGTATCGGGGTAGTGCTCGTTCCATAGCCAGTGCTCGACGGTGCCCGGGGCGATCGCCGGCAGGTATGGCTCCACCTCCAACCCCTCGCAGGCAGCCTTCAGCCGGGCTATGTCGCTTTCAACGTTGGCTTTGCCGATGTATGCGAGTGGACCAGTGCAGAAGAACGGTTGGTTGGCGGTACCGCCGCCTCGAAACGGGCCCACACCCGCCGCGAAGGCACCCGGGAACTCGCGCCGATCGCGCGCGGTGACATCGTGCGCTCGCGGCCCCTCGCCAGCAGGCACGCTCCGTTGCTGAATACCCGAGATGCGATTGCGGACGTACCCTGAAAACCCGCCGCGCTTGCTGAACTCCCCGTCGTTGACGATGTCGATCCCCAGTTGGGCCTGTCGCTGCACCACCTCTCGGACCGCATCGGGCAGCGCACGCTCAAGCTCGGCGTCCGTGCCGTCGTTGAACACCCGTGCGACGGCATCAGGGCGGGGCAATGTACCAGCATGCGAGACGAGGATACGATCGGTGCTTCGGAGCATAGGATGCAGGATATGAGCAGTCGCACTCAGGCCGCCTGGCAGGCACCACGTCACGTGGGCCGGTCCGCGTAACACCGAAGGCGTAACCTCTGAAGGCGCTAGAAGCGCTCGTCCAGTTCGGCGGCTTCGTCTGGCAGGAACCGTCTGGTGCAGTAAGGACAGATGAGCTGGCGGCGCGCATGGCGCAGCTCCCAACTGACGACGAACGCCTTCAAACAACCGGGACACGTGGCCCAGAACACGCGGTGCATACGTCTACGGCAGTGGGTCCAGCCAATCGTCCAGGCGGATGCGCTGCATCGCTGATGCCGGCACACGTAACTGCGAAGGGAACGCGATATGCGTCGGCCGCGTCGCATCAATCAGGACACGGCCATTGCCCATCATGCGCTCGCTATCGCGCCCCATGTTGCGAATGAAATCGACGTCGCGCGATGGATCGACATAGGTATTGACCGCCCACAGCACGTCCTCCTCCGAGAAGACGTCGATGTCGTCGTCCACCACGACCACCACCTGAAAGGTAGGCGAAATCGACAGGGCTTCCAGCGCGACGTGCTTCGGATGTCCCTCATTCAGCTTGTGCACAGAGACGTAGCACACAAAACGTCCGGTGCCAGAATGCGGCAGGTGCACGGCTGTGACGTTTCCCACACGCTGTGAAAGCTGGTTGAGCAGCGAACCCTCACGTGGAATCAGTCCGAGGATGAAGTGCTCGGCGTGACCGCTGAACACATCCTGCAAGATCGCGCCGTCACGATGCGTAATCGCGGTGACTTCCATCACTGGCCCGAGCTCCTGCGCCTGATACAACCGGCTGATCTCGCCGAACGGATCCACCACCGTCCGCTCGCCCGGCACCAACTCCGCTTCGATAATGATCTCCGCATCGGCGGGCACCATGAAGTCGCTGCCCCACGTGACCGACGGCACAAGCCGCAGCGGTTCGCCAACAAACGCACCGCAGGTGGCGTAATCGTCATTGCCGTAACCCGTCAGGCTCAACGAGCCGAGCCAGAACGCTGGATGATGGCCGAGAATGTTGACGATTGGTGCGCGTTCGCCGCGGCGCTCCCACTCGCGCAGCATGCGGCTGAGATGCGGAGTGTGGATGGTGAGTCCCCCGCGCCGGCCGCTCTCAGGAAAGGTCTTGGCAAACGTGACGTTGTAGAAGGCCTCACCCGGAGCGTGCATCACGTGCGCCATCGTGAGCACCGGACCGAGGTCCATCTCGAAATGGCGCACGCCAGGCAGCATCCACATGTCTGCCTGATCGCCCTGGTACACGTGCGCTTGCACCGGCGCATCATCGCGCTTCACGACTGCTGGAGGGATGCGCTGTCGCATCAGCTCCGCAAAGTGGAGGCCCAGCTCGCGCTTCGATTGTTCGGGTGGCAGGCCCAGCATTTCGGCACAGCGCTCACGCGTACCCCAGAGGTTGCTGAGGATTGGGAACTGCGACGGTTCGCCGTGCATGTTGCGCGTGCGCTCGAACAGCACTGCCGGGAACTCACGCCGTTGCTCCAGGTGCTCGAGGATTGCCGTGACCTCGAACTCCAGCGGCGCCACCTCGCGGCTCACGATCCGCAACTCACCTGGCCTTTGACGTAGGACGTCCAGGTAACTCTGCAGTGACGCACCCTCAGACGGACGTGCGACTGATGGCGGTACCTCGCCGCGCCGTTCCGGGACGTTCGTCTCAGGACCGCGGGTTTCGGTCAGGTGGTGGCTGATGCAGCCAGTATAGGTGTCTTCGTCTCGCGATTTTCAGCCCAGGTGATGAAGGTGGCCACCACGCTCGGGTCCCATTGCCGCCCTGCACCCTCACGCAGCCGGCGCACCGCCTCGGTGTGCTCCATGGCCACGCGGTAGGGTCGCGTGGTGGTCATGGCGTCATAGGAATCCACCACCGCGATGATGCGCGCCTCCAGCGGGATCGCTTCGCCGCCCAGTCCATCGGGATAGCCGCGACCGTCCCACCGCTCGTGGTGACCTCGCACAAAGGCCGCGACCTCGCGGAACAGCGAGAAGTGCGCCAGCATGGCGCTGCCAACCTCCGGATGCTGGCGCATGTGCACCCGTTCGTTATCGTCGAGCGAGCCGGGTTTCCGCAGCACTTCGTTGTTGATCGCGCACTTACCGATGTCGTGCAGGCGGCCAGCCAGAAACGTCAGGTGCGCTTGCTCGCTCGGCAGGCCCAGTTGAAGGGCAACCTGCTCGGCGTAGTGGCCGACTCGCTCGGAATGGCCGTGGGTGTAGCTGTCGCGCGCATCGAGGATGTCGGCCAACTCGAACAGGCTGTCCAGCGTTTGCGTCTCGAGCTTGACTCGGTCGGCTACTGCGCGGTGCACCGCAAGCAAGGCAATGCCAAGGCAGACGAGCATCCACGGATACGCCTGCCACAGTCCTGCCACGGGCAGCCCCGTCGCCAGCAGCGCCAGGTGCGCGAGCATGACGTTACGCCGGCCGCGGCGCCACACGAGCGCGATTGGCAGGTCGACGACGAAAGCAATCATCGCGGTGGTGAGACCAGCGTTAAACGCGAAATAGGCGAGGGCCGCGAGCACGCTGAACGGGATGGAGAGGGGTGATGCCAGGCCGACCTGGCGCCCGCCCAGGCCCCAGAGTGCCCCACCTGCGACAACGGCCAGGGTCATGTTGGCGCTGTTGAACAGCACCTTCTGTGCTTCGCGTTGGCCGCGCAGCACACAGCCAGCCGCGATGCCAAGGGCTGCGATTGACGCCGCCCAGGCGATCGGAAACAGCAGGATGACCGCCACCAGCACGGCGCACGAGACGCTGTACAGCAGTTCGCCACCGGGCCGACTCGATCCCAGGCGAACCTGGGTGCGCTCGGCAAGCGCGGTGGCGATCGTGAACAGGACGGCCGCGGGGGCCAGATCTGCGCGCGGATCTGGCGCAACTGACCAGAGGGAAGCAACGATTGCCGCGGCCGCCGCGACGACCAATAGCCAGAACAGTCCAGCGCGCTGGGGAAGGCCAAACAACATTTGACTGGAGTTGCGGAAACCGCGCGCGCGAAGTATGTGGACTCAGGACACAGGAATCAAGGATGCACGGCCGGGTGCGAGGCACCCGTTTGGGGGACTATCCCCAGGAGAAGCTGAAGTTGACGTTGTGCATTGGGGTTTTCCTCTCGGTTGCGATCTGGTTGCTGGTTGGCGCTTTGTGCTCTGAAAAACGCCTCTGCGCAAGGTCCCGGACCGGTACCAAAGGCCCGATCTGGTCATCCGCCGGACCCGACTTTTGGGGCAACCTGGAAAACCACCCACCTGGGGCTTGTGTCCTACCATGGAAGACGCGTGATCATAGATATCCACGGGCACTACACGACCTACCCCCCAGGCGTGGAGGCCTATCGCGGCGCGCAGATCGCCGCCATGGCGAACCCTGCCAAGGGTACGATGAACGTCAGCGACGACGAGATCCGCCACAGCATCGAAAACGGGCAGCTCAAAGTCCAGCGCGAGCGCGGCACCGACCTCACGCTCTTTTCACCCCGCGCCAGCTGGATGGGCCATCATTTCGGCAACGCGCTTGTAAGCAAGTACTGGATCGAACACACCAACGACCTGGTGTATCGCGTACAGGAGATGTTCCCCGACAACTTCGTCGGTGTGTGCGCATTACCACAATCGCCAGGCACCGATCTCAAGAACTCGATTGCCGAAGTCGAACGTTGCGTGACGCAACTCGGCTTTGTCGGCTGCAACCTGAGTCCAGATACCTCGGGCGGTTATTGGCAGGAGCCGCCGCTGACTGACAAATACTGGTATCCGCTGTATGAGAAGATGGTGGAGCTGGACGTTCCGGCGATGGTCCATGTCAGTGCTACCTGTAATCCAGCGTTTCACCAAACCGGGTCGCATTATCTGAACGCGGACACCACTGCATTCATGCAGTTCCAACAACACCCACAAATTTTCAAAGACTTCCCGGGGATACGCTTCATCATTCCGCACGGTGGCGGGGCGGTGCCGTACCACTGGGGCCGCTATCGCGGAATGAACCTGGACCAGGGTCGTCCCGAGCTCAGCGAGCTGATCATGCGCAACGTCTGGTTCGACACGTGCGTCTACCACCAGCCGGGCATGGACCTGCTCTTCAAAGTCATCGACGTCTCCAACATCATGTTTGCCTCGGAGATGATTGGCGCGGTTCGCGGCAAGGACCCGAACACCGGATTTTATTTCGATGACACCAAGCGCTACGTGGACGCCATCGGCCTCTCCGAAGGGGATGCGTACAACGTGTTCGAAGGCACCGCCCGCAAGGTGTTTCCTCGTTTGGATGCTCGCTTGAAGAGCCGTGGCCGCTAACACGCTCCCCAAAAGAGGTCCGGGATGAAGGCCGAGGAAATGCGCCTCGGCCCGCTCCTGGATGGGCCGAAGCAGTACGTGGTGCCGTATTTCCAACGCGCCTACAGTTGGCGCCGCCGCCAATGGACCACGCTGTTCGACGATATTCTCGAGCTCTATGAGCTGAATTCGCTGAACTCGCATTTCCTGGGTTCGATGGTGCTGCTTGCGGAGCACAACGAGGCGGACCCCGTGCCCCACACGCTGGTCATCGACGGCCAGCAGCGCATGGTGACGTTGTCGCTATTCCTGGCGGCAATTCGTGACGTCGTCCGCACCAGCGACCATGATTTCGCAGACAGAATTCATGCCGCGTATCTGGTCAACACCGCTCAAGACGGCGTGAAAGTCGTCGCCACGCACACGGACCGTGACACCTACGCCACGGTGGTGCGCGACGCAAAAGAGCCAGCAGCATCGCCAATCCGCGACGCATATCGAACATTCAGGGAAGCAATCCAGGAGCAGGTCGACAAAGGCATCGACCTGGACCGGCTTGTCCACATCGTCGTCTCGCAGCTCTCGTTTGTGGCGATCACGCTGGATGCCGAGGACAACCCGTACCGCATCTTCGAGAGTCTGAATGCCAAAGGCATGCCGCTCACCCAGGGCGACCTGCTGCGCAACTACTTTTTCATGCGCCTGCCTCCAGCCGAGCACGAGCGCTGGTACAACACGGTCTGGTCGCCCATGCAGTCGCGGCTGGGCGATCGCTTCGACGACTACATGCGCGACTTCCTGTTGAAGGAAGGCCAACCCGTCAAACCGGACGAGGTCTACCAGGAGTGGCGCAAGCGCCTGGCTCCGCTCGACGAAGACGGCATCCGCGACGTCTTGCGCGAGCTGGCAGCGTGGTCGCTGGAGTATGACCAGATTCTCCACCCACAGCGCGAAGCAGACGCTTCCGTGCGGCACCGCTTGCAGCGGCTTACCGCCTGGTCCAAAACGGTCCCGTTCCAGTTCAATCCGTTCCTGCTGCGCATTCACGCCGACTACCGCCGCGGCAACCTGTCCGCGGAACAAGCCACCCGGGCGTTCCTCGCGGTGGAGTCACTCCTGGTACGCCGCCTCTTCACCGGCGCGCCAGTGCGGGATGACAACCAGCTCTTGATCGAGCTGTACGACAGTGGGAAGGATGCTTCGGACCGCGTAGAAGCGTTCGTCGAGGCGCTCTCCAGACCGCAAATCGGTTGGCCAAATGACACCGACTTCACCGAGGGCATCGTCCGCCATCCGCTGTATTTCGCCAGCCACCCAGACCAGCGCAAAGTGATCGCCGAAGCGCTCGAAGATAGCTACGACCACCGGGCGGCGGTCCGCTACGAACAGCTGGACCTCCAGTTGATCACACCGCTGCTGCCGCGCGGCGATTGGCTCACAGAGCTCGGCGTCAACGAGGAGCAGTACTGGAAGAGCATCGGCACGCTCGGTAATTTCACGTGGGTGCCGCGCGGGCGTGCACCGGACCTCGGGGTGGCGGAGCGCAAGAAGGAGCTGCTGCGCATGACCCGCTACGGATTGGAGCTTGTCAAAGACTTCGCGTCGGTTGGACGCTGGACCGCGGAGGCGATCGAAGAGCGCTCGCGCCGGCTGGCCGAACGCGCGGTAACGGTGTGGCCGCGTGGCTAGTCCGCTGGTGGTTGGGAACTGGAAGATGAACAC